>CAJOOZ010000112.1 GCA_905236705.1 uncultured Lachnospiraceae bacterium
TCCGTCGTGACGGGATTTTTATTTCTGCTGTCCATTTTCCTGGCACCGATCTTCATTTCCATTCCGGGCTTTGCAACCGCACCGGCTTTGATCTTTGTCGGATTTCTGATGCTTGGCGCAGTGGTTGAGGTGGACTTTGCGGACCTGACGGAGGCGGTTCCGGCCTATCTGTGCATCCTGGCCATGCCGCTGATGTATTCCATTTCGGAGGGTATCGCCATCGGCGTGATCTCCTATGTTGTCATCAACCTGTGCTGCGGAAAGAGTAAAAAGATCACACCGCTTATGTATGTCCTGGCAGTGCTGTTTGTCTGCAAGTATATCTTCTTATGAATCGAAACAAGAACAGGGAACATCTTATAAAATCAGTTGAGCCGGGTTCCATTGCCGAGGAAATGGAGATCGAACCCGGAGATGTCCTGGTTTCCATCGGCGGCAAACCTGTGACGGATGTGTTCGATTACCGTTTTCAGATCAAAGAGGAATACCTGGAAGTGCTGATCCGCAAAGCTGACGGAGAAGAGTGGGAGCTGGAGATCGAGAAGGATGAGGATGATGATCTGGGTCTGATCTTCGAGAATGACCTGATGAGCGAATACAAAAGCTGCTCCAACAAATGCATCTTCTGCTTCATCGATCAGATGCCGCCGGGAATGAGGGAAACGCTGTATTTTAAAGATGATGACTCCAGACTTTCCTTTTTGCAGGGAAATTATATCACCCTGACCAATATGTCGGATGAAGACATCGACAGGATCATTAAAATGCAGCTGGCGCCCATCAATATATCCGTACATACGACTGACCCCGTGCTGCGGTGCAAGATGCTGCATAATCGCTTCGCAGGAGAAAAGCTTAAATACATCGACAGGCTGTATGAGGGTCATGTGGAGATGAACGGGCAGATCGTTCTGTGCAGGGGATTCAATGACGGAGCGGCGCTGGATAAGACCATAGCGGATCTGAGCGGATATCTTCCCTTTATGCGAAGCGTGTCGGTGGTACCGGCGGGGATCACCAGATTCAGGGAGGGACTTTGTCCCCTGACCCTGTTTACGCCGGGGGAAGCGGGAGAGGTCATTGACCGGATCGAAGGCTGGCAGAGCAGACTGTATGAACAGTGGGGCGTACACTTTATCCATGCATCGGACGAGTGGTACATTCTGGCGGGAAGGGATTTTCCCGAAGAGGATCGTTATGACGGTTATCTGCAGCTCGAAAACGGCGTGGGCATGATGAGACTCTTTATAGAGGAGTTTCATGAGGCACTGCAGAGCCGTAAAAAGAGCATGGAAGATGTGGCACAAAAAGACAGCGGCGCCATGCCAAAGGCCGCAGCCGTGCGCAGGGTCAGTGTGGCGACGGGCAGACTGGCTTATCCGACCCTTAGGGACTTTGCGCTGGAAATGGAAAAAAGTTTCCCACTGCTAACCGTAAAGGTCTACGAGATCCGCAACGATTTCTTCGGAGAGACCATTACCGTGACGGGGCTGATCACGGGTCAGGATCTGATCCGCCAACTGCAAAAAAAACAGGAGGAAGGGGAAGATCTCGGGGAGGTTTTGCTGCTTCCATCCAATATGCTAAGGAGCGGAGAGGAAGTTTTTCTGGACGACCTGACTGTTTCCGATGTGAGGCAGAAGCTGGGAATGAAAGTGCAGGTCATCGGAACGGGCGGAGCTGATCTGGTGGACGCTGTTTTAAATATGGATTATCAAAGAGAAAAAGAAAACGATGATGACAGCTTTGTCTATGTCAGGGAATACTCATGACAGTTCCTAAGCTGAATGATTGAGGTATGAGAATGATAGGAGGTAGAATATGAACGACAAATTGGAGCGGTGCCTGAAAAGCGTAAGGGAGAAAACCGATTTTGTACCCAGGGTTGCCATTGTTTTGGGATCGGGACTGGGCGATTTTGCGGATACCATGAAGAATATCGTCTGCGAGATCGACTACGGTGAGATAGAGGATTTTCCGGTGTCGACCGTACCGGGGCATGCAGGCAGGTATATTATGGGTTATATTGAAGACGTGCCCGTGATCTGCATGAAGGGAAGAGTGCATTACTATGAAGGCTATCAGATGAGTGATGTGGTTCTGCCTATCCGTCTGATGCGAAAACTCGGAGCCGAGATATTGTTTCTGACCAACGCCAGCGGCGGGATCAATAAGGCGTTTTCCGCGGGTGATCTGATGCTGATCACCGATCATATCTCCTCATTTGTGCCCAATCCGCTGATCGGTCCCAATGATCAGGATCTGGGAGTGCGTTTTCCGGATATGAGCCATGTCTATGATGAGGAGCTTTCGGATGTGATCCGCCAGGTTTCAAGGGATGAGCGTATTCCGATCCAGGAGGGTGTCTATATCCAGTTTACGGGCCCCAGCTATGAATCTCCCGCAGAGGTGAGAATGGCGGGGATTCTGGGAGCTGATGCGGTGGGAATGTCCACAACCGTGGAAGCGATCGCCGCCAACCATATGGGAATGAGGATCTGCGGGATCTCCTGTATCTCCAATCCCGGAGCGGGACTGTCTGCGGAACCCCTCAAGCATGAAGATGTGCAGGCGGCCGCCGATGCCGCAGCACCGCTGTTCAAAAAACTTCTGACAGAGAGCATTATCCGATTCGGCAAACTTGTGTGATTCATACAATCCGAAAGACAGAAAAGGAGCGAACATGAACATCAGATTTTACAATGCGCGTATTCTCACCATGCAGGAGCCGGTAGCCGTGCAGGAACATCAGCAGCTCTGGGTCAGCGGTGAGCGTATTATTTATATCGGCCTGGGTGATGCGCCGGAGAAGATCAAAGAGGAAAAAGGGCTGAGCGGCCTTAGCTGGGACCGGGAGATCGATTGCGGAGGCAACCTTCTGATGCCCGGTTTTAAAGATGCCCATACCCATTCCGCCATGGTATTATTCAGATCCTGCGCAGATGATGAACCGCTGCAGGGCTGGCTGGAGAAAAACATTTTTCCCATTGAGGGAAAGATGACGGGGGAAGATTGCTATGAGCTCACCAGGCTGTCTGTGCTGGAATATCTGACCAGTGGTGTGACCGCAGTATTTGATATGTACCTGACGCCGGAGACTATTCTTGAAGCTTTCACTGACTGCGGTATGAGAAATGTTCAGGTCAGCGGTATCAACAATTTCGGTCCCGAGCCGGAAGTGATGGAAGAGAGGTACTTAAGTCTCAATGGCAAAAATGATCTTTCCTCCTATATGCTCGGAGCCCATGCGGAATATACCTGTTCCATGGAGCTGATGGAAAAGATCGCAGCCATGGTACAGAAATATAAAGCCCCCTTCTTTACGCACAATTCCGAAACCATTGCCGAGGTTGAAGGCTGCAGGAGCCGGTGGGGCAAGACACCTACGCAGCTCTGGGCGGATCTCGGAGCGTATGATTTCGGCGGCGGCGGGTATCATATGGTGCATATGAGCGAGAATGATTTTCAGATCTGCAAGGATAAGAAGCTGACGGTTGTTACCAATCCGGCCTCCAATCTGAAGCTGGCCAGCGGGATCGCACCCATTCATAGATTTTTGAAGGAGGGTATTCCGGTAGCCATCGGTACGGACGGGGCGGGCTCCAACAACTGTCTGGATATGTTCAGGGAAATGTTCCTGGTCACGGGTCTTGCCAAGGTAAAAGAGCAGGATGCGTCTGTGGCAGACGGGATCGAAGTGCTGAAGATGGCCACCGTCAACGGTGCGCGGGCCATGGGACTGAAGGACAGCGATGTGTTGGCAGAGGGCAAATACGCCGATCTGATCATGATCGATCTGCAGCAGCCGAATATGCAGCCGCTTCACAATATCCCCAAGAATATCGTATACAGCGGCAGCAAACAGAATGTGGTCATGACCATGATCGCAGGCAGGATACTGTACGATCACGGCAGGTTTGATATAGGTGTTTCTCCCGCAGAGCTTTATGACAAGGGTAATGCCATTGCAGAGAGATTGTTTCGATAAAAGGATTTGACAGGTATGGAATACATCTGCCTGATGGCGGTGCTTTTGGTGATCATGGTGATCTTCTTTGCCAGAATGTCGGCAGAAGAAAAGAAAAGAGCCCGCCTGTTTGAAGAAAAATTACGCAAAGAGTACGGCCACAGACCGCCCAAAACCTATCCCGGCGGCAGGCTGGAGGCTGTAAAGAGACATTATAACAGAGACCTTGAGGATGCATTTTCACTGGATGAGATCACCCTTGGGGATCTGGATTTTGAGAGCCTTTTTAAGAGAATAGACAGAACACATTCGGCGGCCGGAGAAGAGGGGCTGTACCGGATGCTCAGGGTGCCGTGCTTTGACCCCGGGGAGCTGGCCCGCAGAAAGGAGCTGATCCTCTATTTTCGGGAACATGAGGATGAGCGCGTGAGGCTCCAGCTGTATTTTGCCTCCGTGGGTCGCACGGACAGATATTCGGTATATGATTATCTGGACCGTTGTCTGGCCCTTGAAAAAAAGAGCAATGCGCCGCATTATCTGCTGATTCTGCTGATGCTGATCTCGCTTGGGATCATGTTCCTGAATCCCACTGCCGGGGTGCTGATGCTGATCATGTGTATCGTTTATAATTTTACGGTATATTTCAGACAGATGAGAGTCATCGAGCCCTATATCAGTACCTTCGGCTATTTTCTGCGGATACTGGACATGGCAGAAGAGCTGGAGCGGTGCCGGATAGACAAGATCGATTTTCTGATCAAAAGGATCGGTGAAAACAGAAAACGTTTTGCCGGCTTTGCCAGATTTTCTTCCTTTCTGACAAAAACGAATGCCATGAGCTCTGACCCGCTGGAGATCGTAATGGATTACCTGAGGATGGGGCTGCATCTGAACATCATCAAATTTTATCTGATGCTGGAGCAGATACAGAAAAACAGTGATGCCATTGCTGCCATCATGGCGGATATGGGATATCTGGAGGCGCTGATCACGGCGGGAGAGTTCGCTGAGAGCATGCCGCATTTTGCGTGGGCTGATCTGACGCAGGCGCCGGAAAAGATCAGCCTTGTGGCAAAGAAACTCTATCACCCTCTGCTGGATGAGCCCGTTTCCAATGATGTGGAGCTTGCAGGCTCCATGCTGCTGACAGGTTCCAATGCTTCGGGGAAATCCACTTTTCTTAAAACAGTGGCCATCGCCCAGCTGATGGCGCAGAGCTTCGGCTTTGTCTGCGCAGAGGAATATGGCAGCTGCTATTACAGGCTGTTTACTTCCATGGCGATCAGGGATGATCTTGGGGGCGGCAGGAGCTATTATATTGTGGAGATCGAGTCGCTGAAAAGGATCCTGGATGCGGCAGCCCGGGGCACAGGCGATCCGAAAGGATGCGCTGTCATGTGCTTTGTGGATGAAGTGCTGAGGGGAACCAATACGGTGGAGAGAATCTCGGCCGGTGCGCAGATTCTGGAGAGCCTGGTTCAAAAGGGGGTATTTTCCTTTGCGGCCACCCATGATATTGAGCTGACAGATCTCCTTTCCGCAAGCTATGCAAACTATCATTTTGAAGAAAGTGTTGAGGATGGGGATGTCAGGTTCAATTACCGTCTGCAAAGCGGCAAGGCGCAGAGCCGCAATGCCATCCGGCTGCTGTCTCTGATGGGCTACAGTGAAGAAATCACCGGGCAAGCGCTAAAGAGGGCGGAGCATTTTATAGAAACAGGTGACTGGATATAATACTCAGTCGGCGCGCAAGACTCGCAAGCGAGTCTTGACTGACCGAAGTAAGATATGGAGGAAAATGATGCAGGTTACAATGTTTACCGACGGCGCAGCCAGAGGAAATCCGGACGGACCCGGAGGCTACGGAGTCGTATTGCAATATGTTGATACCAAGGGACAGATGCACGAGATGGAGCTTTCCCAGGGGTATGAGAAGACCACCAATAACAGGATGGAGCTGATGGCGGCCATAGCAGGGCTGGAAGCGCTTAACAGACCGTGCAGGGTTGAGCTTTACTCCGATTCCCAGTATCTGGTCAGGGCATTTAACGATCACTGGATCGATGGATGGCTCAAACGCGGATGGCGGAACGCTTCCGGCCAGGCAGTGAAAAATGTGGATCTTTGGAAACGTCTTCTGGCGGCAGCAGAGCCGCATGAGGTCAATTATATCTGGGTCAGGGGTCATGACGGAAATCCGGGTAATGAGCGGTGCGACAGGCTTGCGACCAGCGCGGCAGACGGTGATGAGCTCATAGAAGATGTGGTAAGGGAGAACTAAATGTCAAAGGAAAAAGTAAAGAAGCTGATCAGAAACATATATTTCTGGATCAGCATGGTGATCGCTTTCTTTTCCGCTGTACTTTTGTGGTATTGGAATGTGGGCGCCGGCTGGAAAAAAGGGTATTTCGGCGTCAGGACCCTGGTGACGGTGGGCGTGATGTACTGCATCGTTTACTATGTTTTTGCAAAAATGTACAGGGCGCAGAAGATCGGAATGTATCACCTTGTGGATCTGGCTTTTTCACAGACCCTCTCTTACGGCATCGCAGATGTATGCCTGTTTATCGCAGCTTTCTTCTGGTTTCATAATTTCAGAAGGATAAAAGTGAGCCTGTTTGTACTGGTGTTCCTGCTGCAGATCGTGGTGATCGTTCTGGTGATCTTTGTGATGAACAGACTCCATGCCAGATTTGATGAGGCCCGAAGAGTGGCGATCATTTACGGGGATGAGAGCTATCAGCTGCTTCTGAAAAAAATGAAGGCATTTTCCTACCGCTACAAGATCATCGGCTGTTATCCCCAGGAAACGGACAAAAAAAATCTTGGGAAGATATTGGAAAAATGCCAGGATGTTTACGTATATGAGGTAGCGGACGATACAAGGGAATGGCTTTACCGGTATTGCAATAAACTGAATATAGATATTCATTTTTCCATGGGATTTGCCGACATCACAGCCAGGAGCTGCGAGGTGTCGCATTATTTTGACACGCCCTTTCTGCGGAATAAAAAGGCAGAGGTGGCCTGGTATTATCCTGCGGTAAAGAGGTTGTTTGACCTTCTGCTGTCTCTGATCGCGCTGGTGATCGCTTCGCCTTTCATGCTGATCACGGCCATAGCCATCAAGATCGAGGACGGCGGCAAAGTTTTTTATAAACAGAAGAGGCTGACCGAAAATCAGAAGGTATTCATGATCTATAAATTCAGGAGCATGAAGGAAAACTCAGAGACCACAGCCAGACTTGCCGCAGAGGATGATGACAGGATCACCGGAGTGGGCAGGGTGATCAGAAGGTTCAGGATTGATGAGATCCCGCAGCTGTTGAATATCCTGAAGGGGGATATGTCCATTGTGGGGCCCAGACCGGAACGGCCGGAGATCGCCGCAGAGTATGAGGAGGAACTGCCTGAATTTTCCCTGCGCCTTAAGGTAAAAGCCGGACTGACGGGCTATGCCCAGGTTTACGGCAAGTATAATACCACGCCGCTGGACAAGCTGAA
>CAJOOZ010000113.1 GCA_905236705.1 uncultured Lachnospiraceae bacterium
GCACGGATTTTGTTCGGAATCACGCCGCTAAAGCGGCCAAAATCCGGCGCAGCAAACGAGCAAAACGAAAATCGTTTTGTCGTTTACCATGAAATTCGCACCAAACTTCGCAAGCTGCTCATCAAGGACCGGCGGCTCCATAGCACCTGCTTGCGGAGCTATACGGATATGTGCAATCCTGCTTTAGGAGCTGCAGCAGAATTAACGTAAGCAATTTGCGCAGAATGATTTTTCAAACGCAAGGAAGAAAACGTAGACAACGCGGGCATTGTCGAGGCTTTCTGACGCTGCATTTGGGAAATCAGAAATGTCCTATCTCAAACGCTGTCTGCGATATACTGACGCGCTGCTTCATAGATGCGCTTGCAGTTATCGTGATCATGAAATGCAAAGAACCGGTCGATCCTGTCTGCATAAAGCGGATCGATCTCGCAATTTCGAGACATATAATCGCACAGCGCATCAACCACCTGCTCATGTGTCTTGCAGACCGGTCCGAAGCCTTCCGTTTCATATTTCAGACCGCCTTCTTCATATTGGGGCGGCAGGCTTTCAGGATGATAATACACAAGCGGTTTGTTCATAAATGCAAAGTCAAACTGGATACCGGAATGATCCGTCAGCATCAGGGATGCCTCCGAAAGCATCTTTTCATAGCTCACGTCTGAGGCTCCCGGAATGATCTCCACATAATCATTGGTTTCAAAATCCTTGATCTGGGGACTGAGGATGGGATGGATCAGATATACCAGTCTGTAATTGTATTTTTTGGCAGCCTCGATCAGCCTTTGGTCATTGATCAGGGAATTATAAATGCGAAAATATTCCGTATGTTTAAAATTCGGACTGTATTCGTGATTGCTGCCTTTTTTATTGGTTCCCGCCGTGACATTTCTGCGCCAGGTGGGGCTTAAAAGGATATACCGCTTATCATCATTGACCAGGCCGTCATAGCGGGGCGCTCCTGTCAGGATGAGTTCTTTTTCCTCATAACCATATACGGGATGCAGCAGGTTTTGGACCTCCGCAGGGGATACGCAAAAATACAGTCTGGTATTGTCATACAGTCTGTTCTGATACTGGGCGATCTTCTGGATCGTCAGGCCGTGCTGGAGGCAAAAGACTTTGGCATTTAACAGGTCCCTGAAATATCTTTCGGTCTGTTTCCAGTAACCCATATAGATATTGACCGCCACTCTGGTGGCAAATACGTAATCCGTGTGGAGACTGATCAGTTTATGTCTGAGGGAATTAAAAGCCAATACGGTATTGCCGTATTTTTGCTTCAGTTCCTGATACTCCTTCGTGCCCTTGTTGACCACATAATAGATCCGGACATTACCCTTATCCTGTCTCTCGCTGACATAGCGGTAAAAATACTCTCCGTTGTCCCCGCCCTTGAACAGCTGGTCAAAGGTCATCCAAATCTCGTGTCCGCCAAAAAAGGGAACTGTCAAAAAGTACAACAGTCTCAGGGGGATGCATTTGACGGAACGCAGCAGCTGCCTGCCGTTCTTCAGCATACTTCCCCAAAAGGCCAGCTCATAAGCGATGCCCCTGATGGGATTTCGCTTTCTCAAAACAAACTGTCTGTCCTTGTCTCTATAGGTCAGGTATTGCCTGCCTACGCGACAGTATGCATGAGGGAACATCTCAAACAGATGGGATTGGGGTTTTTTGAAGCGCACCGGCAGAACCAGGGTTTTGCCTTCATATTCGCAGCAGATGGAAAAGCTGCAGTTTCCCTTCAGCATTTCTTTCGGGATCCTGATGCTACAGGAATATTTTTTGCTCATGGAATCCCCAAAAAAATGCGCCAGGGTGTAAATATCGTTGGGCTCAGCTTCCACTCTCTGATCGCCGACAGCCGCATATACCCTTGCTTTGGCGGTATCCAGAAAATAGAAGTTCTTGAGAAAGGTCCATATTTCCAGGCAGTCCTTTTCGTCATTGATGGCCATGATCTCGGCACACATGGAGGATACCTTTTCGATGACGAGATCTCCCGCTTTTGCCACTTCCTCACCGCCTGCGGTGCCAAAGGTTATCTGCGGCTGACTGCCGCCGTGCTTTTGCACATAAAAAGCATAATACATGTACCTCGGCATTTCCCTTTTCATCTCAAAGTTGCCGTTGTACAGAATGATATCATCCTCTATGTATTGAAGCGCTTCTCTGACGGCTTCATAAAACTCTTCTTTTTCCTCCCCTAACAGAATGGATTTATTTCTGTCATTCTGGTTTCCCCTGAATTTGATGGCAATGGTAAAAAGCATTGCAAACTGGGTCAGGCGGGATCTGTTCTGTTTCAGGCAGGGGATCACATAGCTGCGGATATGATCTGTGTACCAGTCTTTCTCGTACATGGGAGAATAGTTATAGACATCCGCCTCGGTATATTCCCTGATGGTCACCTGTTTATCATCCAGCCAGTAATCTCCGGCCTTATCCAACAGGCGGAAAAGCATATTAAACAGTGACTCGTATTTAAGGGAGGTATCAAAATGCTCCCCTTCAAAGAGGGATGCGTCAAACAGATATCCTCCGATGTAGGTCTGGAACCACTGAAGCTGCTGTTGTAAATGGATCACTTCATTCCTGGGTTCTTTGAATTTGAGATAATAGTGAAAGGTATTATTCTGATTATAAAAAACGGGCTCCAGGGATGCTGCTTTTACGGGCTTTTTGGCAAGGATTGCGCGAAGGCGACCCAGAGAACCTTTCTGATAGATGGTCGTCGCTTTGATCAGGCCTATGGTTGCAGCTCCTTCGGTGGAGAGGTATTTTTCATAAGACTCCTGTGCTGTCATTCCGGTGCAGTCTTCTTCTCTCATCCGGTCTTTGAGCAGCTCCCGGCAGCTTTGGAGTTTGTTTTGGGTTTGGGGGGTGCCGAGGGCATTGAGAACCACAAGCTCCAGATCCGACAGGGCATCGGCATTGTCTTTTATGAGGCCCTGAATGCACTCCTCCACATATTTTTCCTGATCAAGATACAGATACAGTCTGCATATTCCCTGAGTCATCGTTTTCCTTTCCTTACACTTCTCGCAATCCGCAGTTTCGCGGATCTGCGACCTTGATTTTCTTCACTGAATGTACACGGATCGCACATATCGTACTGAATGTATACGGATCACACATATCATACAGCTCCACCGCAGGCACGCTCTCGCTGCATGTCGCTCGCAACGGTACTAGATTCGCAGCAAGCTGCTCATCAAGGACCGGCGGC
>CAJOOZ010000114.1 GCA_905236705.1 uncultured Lachnospiraceae bacterium
CGAAGACTACGAGGTTGATAGGCTCTGGGTGTAAGCATGGTAACATGTTAAGCTGAGGAGTACTAATAGGTCGTGAGCTTTTCCTAAGATTTAGGTAAGATACAAAAAGTCTTGATTTGATGATAAATATATGATATTATCATAACGCTGTATGAAGTTTTGAAGGTACAATACCTTTTAAGGCCCAGTGGCTCAGTTGGTTAGAGCGCCGCCCTGTCACGGCGGAGGTCACGGGTTCGAGTCCCGTCTGGGTCGTTGTGGAAACGAATTGGAAGTTGTTTCGCAGGAGTATGTCGATTCTTCGAATTGTCATCCCACGGCTTCATTGCATATGTCGGTTCGTTTCGCTAGGGATCTTAGCTCAGCTGGGAGAGCATCTGCCTTACAAGCAGAGGGTCATAGGTTCGAGCCCTATAGGTCCCACTTTTGTTCTAAACTGAACAAAAAAATATGGGTGGATTCCCGAGTGGCCAAAGGGGACAGACTGTAAATCTGCTGGCAATGCCTTCGAAGGTTCGAATCCTTCTCCGCCCATTCAGCCGGGGCAAGTTAATGCTTGCCTTGTGCTATGAGTACCGCGGGGTGGAGCAGTCTGGAAGCTCGCCGGGCTCATAACCCGGAGGTCGCAAGTTCAAATCTTGCCCCCGCTACTGAAAAGGGTTTATTCGGACGGTCAGTATCTTCCCATCTCCTGACCTGCACTTCCCTTTTTTGCCCAGATAGCTCAGTTGGTAGAGCAGAGGACTGAAAATCCTCGTGTCACTGGTTCGATTCCGGTTCTGGGCACGAAACGCCTCAGTAGAGGCGTTTTTGTTTTCACAATTTTTCATCTTAAAAATTGAATAAAACTCTTGAAAAATAATATTGTTTTGAATATGATATTGTATATGGATTTCAAAGCAGATTTCGGAAGGAGTGGGGAGATATGAAAAAAAACAGAATTATTGCTTTGGTTCTTATGATGGTTATGTGTGTGACATTCTTGAGCGGCTGTGCTTTTAAGGAGGCGGTTACTTCCCGTAAGGTGGTAGCCAGCGAGGATCAGAAACGTCTGGAGGTTACGCTTAAGGCTGATACCGAAAAGGGCTATGAGTGGAAGTATGTTGCATTATCCGGCAACCTGACAGAGTCGCAATCCAACCTTCAGAATGATCTTTTCAGTAATACATTTATTAAAGAGTATGTGCTCAGCATGAATGACACGCTTTCAGATACTTTGGTATTGTTCCTGATCCAGAATGGTGATATCGAGAATGCGGATGCGTATCTGTATGAGATAAGCTTTGACGGTGACAATATCAAGATTGGAGAACCGGTTAAGAAAACCGTGGGATACGACAAAGATCTGATGTCAGCGATAGAACGTGCTAAATAAAGATTGGGCGGAGCACTTTTCCGGAATTGGAAAGGTGCTCTCTTTTTAGAAAAATGAGATTAAAAAGAAAACATCGTAATAAAGAGGCAAACAGACTTCTTCAAAGACATGGAGGAGACATATTAACTTCAAGGGGGTTTCGTGATTCTGCGGAAAATATGCAGCATGGCAATGTGTCTGTGATGGAGCACAGCCTGCGGGTGGCCAGAGAAGCGGTGATCATCAGCAGAGGACTGAGACTGAAGGTTTCGGAACGGGATCTGGTTCGGGGCGCCCTTCTGCATGATTATTTCGGTTATGACTGGCATCATAAAAAAGTTGGCCTGTATGAGATTTTGCATTTTCATAAGATGCATGGATTCACGCATCCTGCCACAGCTTTGAAAAATGCCGAGAGGGATTTTGATCTGACCGACCGGCAGAGAGATATCATCAGGAAACATATGTGGCCGTTGACGATTCAGCCACCGGCCTGTCGAGAAGCCTGGATCGTAACATTTGCTGACAAGATATGCTCTCTTTCAGAGACACTTCATATGAATCGGACATAGTATTACTCTGGCCGGAGTAATGTCATTGGGAGCTGTGTATGGGTGAGTTATATGATTCGCTGACTGATCTGGCCGTTTCCGGCAGGTATCCTTTCCATATGCCGGGGCATAAACGCCATCTTACCGGAGATTTCGGTATTTTCAATGAGATAGCTAAAATAGATGTCACGGAGATAGAAGGTTTTGATAACCTTCATGCTCCGTCAGGCGTGATTAAACGGGAGCAGGAAAGAGCTGCTTCTGTTTTTGGTGCAAAGGAGAGTTTTTTTCTGGTAGGGGGAAGCAGCGCCGGCGTAATGGCAGCCATCTGCTCGCAGACAAAACAGGGCGAAACGCTTCTGATGTCCAGAAACAGTCACAGGTCTGCTTATCATGCAGCCTATCTGAACGGACTGAGAACAGTTTATTTATATCCGCCGCAGCTGTTTTTGCAGGAGCCCGGGCAGCAGCCGGAGGGGGAAAACGGCGCGTTTTACGGCATAGCCGGTCCCATCCGCCCCGCAGATGTGGAAGCAGCTATGAAAAAAAGCGATGCCAAAGCGGTATGCATTGTATCACCGACCTACGAAGGGGTGATTTCCGATATTCGGGGAATTGCGGATGTTGTCCACCAAAGAGGCGGGATTCTGATCGTGGATGAGGCTCATGGAGCGCATCTTCATGTTTTGCATCAATTCACGGAATCGGAACAAGGGAGAAAGTATCAGGGATTGTTTCCGGACAGCGCAACGCTTCAGGGAGCGGATATCGTGATCCAGTCTCTCCACAAGACACTTCCGGCACTGACACAGACGGCTATCCTGCACATCTGTTCCGATCGTATTGACTCAGGAAAACTGAGGCGCGATCTGGCGGTGTTGCAGAGCAGTAGTCCTTCTTATGTTTTGATGGCGTCCATCAGCAAGTGTCTGGATTTTCTGAGTGGCTGCTTACAAAAAAATCTTGAAAGCAATCGGATGCGGGCGGATTTATCCGGCTATTGTAAGAGGCTGACAGAGTTTTACCAAGCCGCCGGAGAGCTTGGGCATATCCGCATTCTTACGGCGGAGCCGGTAAAAGGCTTCGGAGGTGATTTTGATCCTTCCAAGCTGGTGTTTTATTCCGGCGTGGGATTGCTGCAGGGGACTGAAAAACTGTCCGGTTTAGACGGCTTTGCCCTGGCCGGAGAGCTGTTGGAAACGGACAGGCTGGATCTGGAAATGGCTGCACCCCGCCATGCACTGGCCATGACTTCTGTGATGGATACGCAGGAAGGATTTGACAGATTGCTTGCGGCGCTGAAAAGGATTGACAGTACTTTGATGCCGGCTAGGACGACTCGCGCTACCGGCAGAAAAGAGAAAAGCGGAATGGCGGGTGCGCATTTTTCCGGTCCGGGGAAGATGACAATACGAGATGCCTGGGACAGAGAGAGTGAGCTGGTCGCAGAAGAGTTGGCTGAAGGCAGGATCTGCGGAGAGTTTATCA
>CAJOOZ010000115.1 GCA_905236705.1 uncultured Lachnospiraceae bacterium
AAAAGGACGGTGCTATATTTTTACTACGACAGACATAGTACGACAGGCGAAGCAACGTCAGACGTTGTATTGATAGACGTAGCAATGCCTGCCGGAAGCGAGAAAGGAGGAATCCGGATGGATCAAAACATGTCAGGGATCAGCTCGGACGTGATCCGCGGCTATAACGACACCATGATCCTGTCTATCCTCGGACGCGGACCGTCTTACGGTTATGAGATATCCAAACAGATCCGGATGCTGACAGGGGATAAATACATCATTAAGGAGACCACCCTCTATTCCGCATTTACCCGTATGGAGAAAAACGGATATATCGAATCTTTTGTAGTGGAGCCGGTTGCCACCGGCAGCGGGAAAAAAAGAACCTACTACCGCATAACCGAACAGGGGCGGGAGCATTACAGACTAAAGTGCGAGGAGTGGACGCTTACCAAAGAGGTTGTGGAACACTTTATGCCGGCAAAGGAACCGATTACCGACACGTCGGATCACGGCAACCTGATGGAAATGAAGGAAAGTTAAAGGGAGCGTAGCTTTGCCAAAGGAGGAACAAGATGGAAACCATTCGAAACTATCTGGAAAATATGTTTGCGAATCTGCCGAATTCCGCAGAAGTAAAACGTGCAAAAGACGAGCTGCTGCAGATGATGGAGGATAAATATAACGAGCTAATCGAAGAAGGAAAAAGCGAAAATGAGGCGGTTGGATGCGTGATTTCCGAGTTCGGCAATCTCGATGAACTGGCCGAGGTGCTGGGACTTGAACAAGAGATCAACGATGAGAAACAATGGTGCGCCGCGAGCAACAGAAGGCAGGTGACTTTTGAAGAGGTCAAGGATTATCTTCATGATTCGGCAAAACAGGCCTTTTACATTGCCGCAGGTGTGGCATTATGCATTATGAGCGTGTGCTGGCCGGTTTTATGCGATGCGGTGAGGGTGATGCCGGAGTCTCTGGGCGTTCTTATGATGTTTGTCATGGTCGCAGTGGCAGTCATGTTTTTTATACTGGGTGGAGAAGTTATTTCAAAGCGCTGGTCATACCTGAAAAAAGAGCTTTGCTCCATCGATTATGCGACAGCAACGTTTGTGCATCAGGAAAAGGAACGGTTCCGCGGCAGTTATATCGTGCAGATGTCAGTGGGGATCGTGCTCTGTATCACCTGCTGGCTGCCAAGTGCGTTGTTTGACGAAATCCAGACCGGCAGAGGAGTTCTTTACGGTTCTCTGCTGGAGACCATCGGCGCAGAGTTTCTCTTTATCATTTGTGCGATCGGCGTTTTTCTGATCATACACGGCAACATGATCAATTCTTCCTATGAAGAACTTTTAAAGATCAATAACAAAGATACTGTGGGCGGTAATTTTGTCGAGGATGGTGTCAGTCGCTACGCCGGTCCGGTTTCGGAAGGCTTTATGAGCGTTTACTGGCCTACTATCCGGAGTCTGTACCTGATCTGGAGTTTTCTGACCTTTGCGTGGTACAAGACATGGATCATTTGGCCTGTGGCTGCAATCCTGCATGGGATTCTTGAAGGCGTATTAAAGAAAAAAGAAGAGTAGTTTGGGCAGGAGGAGAAAATCATGACAGACGAAAAGAAATTTACCGGTTGGAAGAGAACCTATATCGGATTGTTAAATGTAGCGACGGTTATTAGCATTATTCTGGGATGCATCATTCACATCGGCGGTTTTATCGGCGGCGATATTGTAAAAAGTCTGTTCGGCACCGGCCGGAACGCGGACGCAGAAGGCAGTGCAACGGACTTTGAAGAGGCTGTAGGTGCCTTTGAGGATATGGAAGGCGAGCTGGCGATGGGAAGTCTGATCATCAGGTATGGTGACGATTATACGGTGTCTTATCGTAATTATCCGGAAAATGAAGTCCCTACCTGGAAGGTTTCCGGCGGCACATTAAAGATCGAGCAGAAAACCAAAAAGAAATGGAAGCCCGGAAGTCTGAAAAGCGGCTATAGTGGTGCCGAGGTTGTGATCACGATTCCCGAGAATACGAAGATGGATATAGATTTTCTGCAGATGAATATGGGCATGCTGACAATAGAGAAAGGCATGATCTTCGGAGATCTTCATCTGGCTGCGAATATGGGTAGCATCGAGCTTGCAAAATGCAAGGCAGAAGAATTGGATCTGGACGCTGCGATGGGTTCCATCACAATTGAAGACGGCACCTTTGAAAAAGCCAAGATCAATGCCTCGATGGGCTCAATAACCTTAAAGGATGTCACTTTTGAGGATGCGGATCTGAACGCGGATATGGGTAGCATCGAGGTGTCCGGCACCTTTAATGAACTGGAGGCAACATGCGGTATGGGCGGTATTGATGTCGCCAACCGGAACAAAGATGCCAGACTCGATCTGAAAGCAGATATGGGCGGTGTATCCTACAACGGCAAAGCTGTGGGAAAAAGCTATAAACGTTAACTTCCGGTTCCGGTATACTTACCTGCTCCGTGCATCCAGAATTTGCAGGATGCGTAGAAGAACAGGGAGCCGTACACCGGTGTGATCCACGTAAGAACAGATGCCGAATCGGGACGCACCACCGAAAGACTCGGGTAGTATGCGATAAACGCGATCGGGATGATAAATGTAAACAGGAATCGGAACCCTCTATTAAAGATCGTCACGGGGTATTTGGCATAATCCCTGAATTTGCTCACCGTATTGATCAGAAAGCCCGTATTGATCAGATAAAAACATGATGCTGCCGCAAAATTCATCATACCGATAAAGAACAGGCTTGCGGAGGCCAGTGCCAGGATCAGTTTGATCAGCACCAGAGGCGTCACCGGAATCTGAAGTTTATGCCAGCTGAATATCAAAGTTCCGATCCCCATGGCGAGCTGCCCCAGGCCCTTGATATCAAATATCTCGGATATATAATAGAAAAATATATTTAAGGGCCTGAAGCAGTACTTGATAAAATCGCCCCGCTTTACGTAACCGTTCAGATTCCAGTTGTTTTCGAACAGGCATTGCATGGGTGTCAGGGCCACCAGCGAGAACCCGTATAAAAACAGCATCTCGTAATAGCTCCACCCGCACACACTGTTAAAATTCTGAAACATGATATAGAAAGCGGCCAGCTCAACGGCATTGGTAAACAGCATTCCGATCATGGAAATGATAAAATCCGACCGGTAGCTCATCCTGCTTTTTATATCCTGTCCCAGGATCTTGAAATAGATCCTCGCATAAAATTTCAACTTACGCATATCTCATCAGCCTCCGTTTACCGTTATCACTTTTTCGGATACTTTCCAGAATCCGCCTGCCACAGCCATCATCAAAACTGCCCACAGCAGTTGGGTGAGGAGCATTTTTCCGATTTCGCTCATGGGTAGATCATTGTGTATGAGCAGGGTGAGCGGTGTGTTGTAGATTGCATGAAACGGCAGAAACATCACGATCTTTCTAAGGGTTTCGGGGAAAAATGCCAGCGGTATCGTCGCACCCGACAAAAAGGTGACCATGAGCTGTTTCATGATATTGATCCCCCAGATGGACTGTGTGTACAGGCAGATGGTACCCACAAAAAAATCCACGGCGAAATTGATCAGTCCGCCAAGGGCTGCCGCCACTATATAATACAGAAGATTCACGCCCATGGGAATCGGCCAGTCCGTTACGATCTGTATGATGAAAAATGTGGGTATAAAGGTCAGCACAAAATTAAAAAGGTTAGCGCCTGCTATCACAAACAACTGGTAGGTTTCAAAGGATATGGGCCGCAGCAATTGAAGGACGATATTACCGCTTTGTATGCCCCAGCCCATTTCCCACACCAGATAAGCCTCCATGAAACAGAACTGGGCTGATGCCAGCACAAGATATATCATCGTATCGGTAAAGGTCATGCCTCCAACGGTGGGTGTATCCACCGAAGCGTAGATCGCTTTCCACAGATTATATATAATGACCAGATACACCACATTTCCAAACAGCATGACCACCACACTCATCCGATACTGCATATACTCTATGATACTGGATCTTATCAGCGTCAGATATGCTCTTATATTGAGACCGCTGTTGATTCTCTCCGAACGATTCAAAGTTCTCACTCCTCTCTGTGATCACGAAACTTAAGTTAACCCCTGCCTTCGTAAATCTTCTTGATAACGCTTTCCGTGGAGATCTCTTCCACGCGCACATCATATATTTTCATCTGCTCCTGAAGAAAACTCAGGACCTTCATCAGCGGGATCTGCGATTCGTCGATGAGAATGCTGACCCATTCCTCATCCGGTTCAATACTGAAGTCAACAGCTTTAAACTGCTTTGAAAGAACCTTTTGTACATTTTCAGGCTGTTTCTTTTTCTCGTCATCTGACGGAACTGCGCCCCGCTTGTTTAAATTGATCTTGAGGGTACGATATGCTCCGAAAAAGCGTCTCAGATGTTCGATGTCATTGTCATAGAGCATCGTCCCCTTATCGATGATCACGATACGTTTGCACAGCGCATCCACATCGCCCATATCATGGGTCGTCAGGATGACCGTGGTGTTTTTCCTGCTGTTTAATTCACTGATCAGGGTGCGTATTTTGGCTTTCATCGACACGTCCAGCCCGATGGTGGGCTCGTCAAGGAATACGACCGAGGGGTTATGCAAAAACGCCGCCAGGATATCGCTGAGAGTCCGCTGTCCGAGTGACATCTGTCTCACCGGCTTGCCGTACAGCGCTTCAAGATCTATCATCGTGGCGTAAAGCTCCAGCATATCCTTGTAATCCTTGTCCGGAATGCGGTAGATATCTTTCAGGATCTTGAAGGACTCTATCAGCGGCAATGACCACCAGAGCTGGGAGCGCTGTCCGAATACCACGCCGATATTGTTTGCATTTGCCTCCCTGTTCTGATAGGGCACCCTGCCGTTTACCAGGATCTCACCGCTTGTTGGTTCCAAAACGCCGGTCATCATTTTGATGGTGGTTGATTTGCCGGCTCCGTTAGGACCGAGATATCCCACGATCTCGCCCTGTGTTATGTCAAGAGATACATCATTGACCGCTTTTACGATCTTATAATCTCTTGAAAAAAGATCCTGAAAGCTGCCCTTCAGCCCTTCGTGACGATTCAGGATCTTAAAATCCTTGTTGATATGTTTCAGTTGTATGATACTGTCACTTTTTTTCATATTTTCGTTCATTTTGCTCATCTCCCCTGTAATTTTACTCTGGCCATTAAAAATCGCCACCATCTGCTTGTCGACATTTAATGGCCAGAGTAATAAAAAAAGCTCTGTAGTTTTCAAATAATGAACTACAGAGCCCGGTGACTGGATTTCACAATGACATCGATATATGTCTCTAATACCTCATAAACCATGAATGCCGATGCACGCTCTGAAAGTTCTTATTCGCGGTAATATCAAAATAAAAATGCTTTCCGATAGTGACGACGTTCTTCATGATCTTATATCCTTTCTCCGGGAATCGAATCCATCTGTTTCGCTTTCCGCAAGTTTTAGGCTAATATACACCCGCATCCTTAGGTGTGTCAACTCTAAATTTTGAAAAATGCAAAAATCAGGGTTACGGGAATCACGCTAACATCGGGCAAAAGCAGCTGGCATAAGCCTTGGCCGCGGCAGTAAAGTTGCTTGTATAAGAGCTCCAAATCTGATACAATTATCTCATCGTTACCATTTTGCAAGTGACGATATCAGGGGGGGTTATACAGTAAAATGCAATGAATGGGGAGGTATGTATGGCAGCATCAAAAGTTTATTTTACGGATTTCAGGACTGCAAATGGCGTGGGACTGCCCGAGAAATTAAAGAGGCTCTGCAGAAGATCAGGCCTTATGGACATGGATCTTGATAATAAATTTACGGCTATCAAAATTCATTTCGGAGAACTGGGAAACGTGGCATATCTGCGTCCCAATTATGCCAAGGCTGTGGCTGATCTTGTCAAAGAAGCAGGAGGAATGCCGTTTCTGACGGATTGTAACACCTTATATCCGGGTTCGCGCAAAAATGCCCTTGATCATCTGACATGTGCCCAGGAGAACGGCTTTAACGAGACCACCACGGGCTGCCATATCATCATAGGCGACGGCCTGAGAGGTACGGATGATGTGACCGTTCCCGTTGAGGGCGGCGTCTACTGCACCGAGGCATATATCGGAAGAGCCGTTATGGATGCGGATGTTTTTATTTCACTCAATCATTTTAAGGGACATGAGTGCACCGGTTTTGGCGGAGCGATCAAGAATATCGGAATGGGCTGCGGAAGCCGCGCCGGTAAGATGCACCAGCATAATCACGGCAAGCCCGTGGTGGAGAGGGAGCTTTGCAAAAACTGCAAAAGATGCGCCAGGGAATGCGGCTCGGATGCCATCAGTTATGATGCGGGATATGCAGTGATAGATCATGAGATCTGTAAAGGGTGCGGCAGATGTATCGGTGCCTGCTCCTTTGATGCCATTTCCAATCCCAACGGCAATACCAATGAGGTATTGGGGTGCAAGATGGCAGAATACACCAAGGCGGTTCTTGACGGCAGACCGAATTTTCATATCAGCCTTATCGTTGATGTGTCGCCCAACTGTGACTGCCACCCGGAAAATGATGCGCCGATCCTGCCGGATCTGGGCATGTATGCATCCTTTGATCCGGTAGCTCTCGATCAGGCCTGTGTGGATGCGTGTCTGCAGGCCAGCCCCATCAGAAATTCCCAGCTTGGGGACAATCTGGCCAGACCGGGCTGGTATCAGTATCATGACAATTTCCTGGATTCCAATCCCAATGTGCGATACAAGGAAACCCTTGAACATGCGCAGAAGCTTGGCATAGGGGAAAGAGAGTATGAGTTGATCACGGTTTAGGAACGGTTGCCCATGAAAAAAACGATTCTGATCGGGAATATTATTATCTCGGCATTGCTGCTGATTGCAGTGATAGCATCACTTTTTATTGACATGCCGGTTAAAAGGGTGTTGCCGGATGACAGTGCGCCTGCGGATACGGGCTGGCATTATGAGGATGGCTCCCCTGCGGATCCCATAGATGTGCAGTATTCGGATCATACAGCACGTCTGTCCAAGACCTTGAATGCAGCTTCTCTGGCTTCCTTCACCCTGTGTTTTGATACGGCCAATGTGACATTTACGGTTTATCTTGATGGTGAGCCCATATATGATTATCATCCCGGGCTCAGACCCATATACGGCACCTCCTACGGCCTGGATCTTCACTCCGTTTCGATCCCGTATTTTACGGGAGAAAAAGAGCTGTTGATCGAGGCCGAGGATATGAGCTGCGGTTCCATGTGGGCGGGTTTTCGGAATATGTATTTTGAAAACGGCACCGCCTATATGATGAAGGATATCGAGAGCAATTTCGGCAAGAGTTTTCTGTCTTTCTGGATCTTCACCGTGGGTCTGCTGATCGTGATATTCGGTCTGCTCATGCGGCAGGATGACGAGCAGCGTCTTGAGCTCATCTCCCTGGGAGCTCTGGCCATGATACTGAGCCTGTGGACCATTACGGGATTTTATTTTCCGGGGATGCTCACCGGCAATCCGGGATTTATCCGCGCCATCAATTACCTGACGCTGATGCTGATGCCGCTGGCGGGGATCACGCTGGTGGCATGCCTGACCAGACAGACCGGCAGCCGTGTCCTTCTTGTGGTAATGGGGGTGACATTTTTCAATTTCGGTCTGCATATGGCAGCTCTTTTTACAGGGCTGAAGGATTATCACGATCTTTTGATCATATCCCACTTTAATTTCCTGCTGGCAGTGGTGCTGGCGATTGTCTTGATAGCCAGAAGCGTGCGCCGCAATACCATGAACAGTTCGCAGCAGATTTATATCCTGGTTGCTTTTCTGATCCTGATGGGCAGCGGGATCATAGATTTGTTTTTATATTATTTCAAACACAACAAGGATGCATCTACACTTTCCCGTTTCGGGCTTTTGATCTTTGTCAATATGCTGGCGCTCTATGAGCTGCATGAATTCATCCGTGTCACGGAGAAAAACCGCGAGATGGAGGTGGTACGCCGGCTTGCGTATCATGACGGACTGACGGGTCTTGAGAACCGTATGGCATTCAATGAATATGAGGCGCAGATCGGACAAATGAAAAGCGGCAGATGTCTCTATGTTCAGCTTGATATCAATGATCTGAAAAAGGTCAATGACAATCATGGACATGCGGCCGGAGATGATTATATCATGGCCGGCGCCAAGGCCATCGTGGCAGGATTTGGGGAATACGGCAGGGTATTCAGAGTAGGAGGAGATGAATTTGTGGCGATCCTTTTGTTTGAGGACAGACGTGAAGATCCCACTGCAGTATATGAGAAATGCAAAAAGCGCATGATCGAACAGGAAGCCGTCTACAATGAGGACTCGCCTTTTTCTTTCCCGCTGGCCATTGCATATGGAATGGCAGTGTGTGAGCTGGGAGCAGACAGCCTGGCGGCCACCGAGATCCTGGCAGATAAGAGGATGTATGAGCGCAAGAAACAGATGAAGGCCGCCGGAGCTTAATATTTTCTGCTCCTGAAGTTGGTATCCGGCGTATCCATATCAAATGTCTCCTCGGAGGAAATGACCCTCAGCGGCGCCGGCTTTCCTTCCTGGATCTGTTTCAGGGTACGCATGACATTTGGTCCGAGGAGCGGCGTACATTCCGCAACGAAGTTCACTTCTCCCGACAGTATTCCGTTGAGAGCCTCCTGCGTACCGTCAATTGACAAGAGCTTGATATCTTCTCCGGGGATCAGACCGTATTCCTTGAGGGCAGTGGAGGCTCCCAGCATCATATCATCGTTGTGCGAAAAGATAACGTCGAAATCTGCGCCGTTTTTCGCAAGATAGTCTCTGGTCGCACGATATCCCTC
>CAJOOZ010000116.1 GCA_905236705.1 uncultured Lachnospiraceae bacterium
CTTCTTTTATTACTCTGCGGCAATTCCTTAAAAGTATAGCATAGTTTATATGGATATTCCATACAAAAGTCGGTCCCCCCTCCCGGCCGCACCCGGCTCTGAAAAAGGCTCCGAGGCAGGCTTTCACAACCGGAAAAATGAGGTTGCCAAAGTAGGGGGTTTGTTGTATATTGAAATAACGAAATCGTTTGCGGAGGATCGAAAGTGGTATCAATGAAAGATATAGCCGCTGCCTGCGGCGTTTCGGTAGCCACCGTCAGCAAAGCGCTGAATGACCATACCGATGTCAGTGAAGTGACAAAAAAGAATGTCCGAAGCTGTGCGCGGGAGATGGGTTATTACCCCAACTCCGTGGCCAGAGCCCTGAAGACCAACAAGACCTACAACATCGGGGTGCTGTTTGCCGAGGGGCAGCGCAGCGGACTGACCCATGACTTTTTTGCCCACGTACTGGACAGTTTCAAAAGAGCAGTTGAGGAAAAAGGCTACGACATTACGTTTCTCAACTGCAACAAGTCGCGTCCCAATCCCATGTCTTATCTGGAGCATTCAAAATACAGAGGCTTTGACGGTATTGTGGCCGCCTGCGTCAATTTTGAGGATCCGAATGTTCAGCAGCTCCTTTGCTCCGATCTGCCCATGGTAGTCATTGACTGCGAGTGCGAAGGCAAAACCTGCATCCTGTCAGACAATGAAGCGGGGATCGGACAGCTGATGGATCTCGCCCACGATCTGGGGCATAAGCGGATCGCCTATGTCACCGGCAGGGATTATGCGCTGACTCAAAAGAGGGTCGGGCGCTATAAAGAAAAACTCCGGGAGTTCGGGATTCCCATCAGGGAGGAATACATCATCACTTCAGAATACAGAGATATCGAGCGGACGGCGGCGGCAACCCAAAGGCTTCTGGCGCTGCCCGAAATTCCGACCTGTATTCTGTTCCCCGATGATTATGCTGCATATGGGGGCATCAATGCGATCGGAAGCAAGGGGATGAAAATACCTAAGGATCTCTCCGTCGCAGGATATGACGGTATCTCTCTGGCGTCACAGATCCGGCCGAGACTGACAACCATCAGGCAGGACACAGAACGCATAGGAGCCTGCGCTGCCCAAAAACTGATCGATATCATTGAAAAGACCAACGCCGCAGAGCCGGAAACAATACTGATACCGGTCGAGCTTGTAAAAGGTGAGACGCTGGCCAAAAATCCCGAAACCTGAAGCTGTACTAGACCAGGGGTGCAAAGAACCTGGCCACTTGACCGACAATGCGGCTGCCCAGCGGCAGATCCACATAATACTGCAGATCCACCTTTCTGCACTTCGTCAGGGTGTTCTGAAAATCCTTCTCAATATCAGAGATCGCAGGATTCATCAAAAGCAGGGTCGCACATTCAAAATGCAGATATAACGATCTGAAGTCAAGGTTGATGGAACCCACCACGGCCTTATTATCATCCGATATGAATTCCTTGGCATGCACAAAGCCGGGCATATATTCATAGATCTCCACCCCGCCGTCCAAAAGCTGGGGGTAATACGTTCTGGCGATGGAAAAAACGATCTTTTTATCCGGAATATGCGGCATGATGATCTTGACATCCACGCCCCTTCTGGCCGCAAAGATCAGGGCGGTCAGCATTTCATTATCCAGCACCAGATAAGGCGTCATGATATGCACATAGTGCCTGGCCTTATACAGAATGTCCATATACACATCTTTGGCCACATCCAGGTGATTCATCGGATCATCATTATACGGGATCACATAGCCCTTGCGGTCATCTCCGCCGGCAAAACTGCCCTGTGGCAGCAGATATCTGTCATACTCACCAAAACCCGTCTCATTCATATACCACATCTGCAGGAACATAACGGTAAAGCTCCGTACCGCTTCACCCTCCAGCTTGACAGCCGTATCCTTCCAATGTCCGAACCGCTCCTCCAGATTCATGTATTCGTCAGCCAGATTGACGCCACCGTTATAGGCCACTTTGCCGTCGATCACCAGGATCTTGCGATGATCCCTGTGGTTCTGCGCCGTTGACAAAAGCGGTCTGATGGGTTCAAACACCTTGGTCTGTATTCCCATGGCTCTGAGTTTTTTGGGATAAGAAGTCGGCAACGAGCTCAGGGTATTCATCCCGTCATATAAAACCCTGACCTCAACCCCCTCTGATGCCTTTTCCTTCAGAATCTCAAGGATATGATCCCAGACAATCCCCTTATTGATGATAAAATACTCCAGAAAAATGAAATGCTCCGCCTTTTTCAATTCCCGCAGCAGATCATCATACATATCCTCTCCAAGAGGGAAAAAATCCACCTTTGTATGGTCATAAGTGGGCATGCTGTTGTTTTTCTGCAAATAATAACTGATATTCCGAAAACCGGAGGGCTCTTTTTTGATCTTCTCCACTACCCTGTATTCGCTGCGCAGCAGATGTTTGGATTCATCCAGCCTGCGATCGAGTCTTTTTCCCAGATGACGGCTGCCCGGATTGGCGGAAATGAACAGATACAGGGCCACTCCGAAAACAGGCAGAATACAGATCGGAATGATCCATGCCAGTTTAAAGGCGGGATTTTCATCGTCGTTGATGACAACCACTACAACAGCCGCCCCCAGCAGGTAGGTAATCGTCAGCATCAGGGAAGACAATTTGACCAGATTAAATACGCAATACAGCAGATAGATCTGGATGAGCAGCAATGCAATGGTGATCATCGTCCTGGAAAAGACCAGGCGGAACAATGCTCCGAGACCCTTTTGTCCGGCTTTTCTGCCCTGTTCCCGCAGGCGTGAGGGTTTGCCGCTTCCGGCTTTGCCCTCTTTCATCTCTTTTTCAGTTCTCAGGTTTTCGGTATCGTTTTTCTTCACAACCGTCATCCTTTCCTGCGCTGTGAATCCATCCGGTCAAGACTCGCTTGCTGCATTTAAGGGATAATAATAGCATATCAGAAGCTTTTATGCAATCCGTTAAACTCTCCCCATTTGACAAAGTCGGTGGGAGGTGATAAGATGAGCCAAAAAAAGGGGAAAGCAGCAAGTCTGCAGTCGGTGCCATGAAGGGATACTTATCGATCGGCAAAGTTTCCAAGCTGAAAAACGTCAGCATCAAATCGTTGCGCTACTATGACCACATCGGCGTGTTTCGTCCTGCTTATATCAATGAAAAGACCAATTACCGCTATTATACCGAAGATCAACTCTATCTTCTGGATGCGGTTCAGCTGTGCATCGAACTGGGAATCCCCTTGAGCCGTTTTGAAGAATACAGAGACGGTGACGGCAATCTGAATATCCAGAAGCTCCTCTTTGACGGCAAGGATCTGGCCGAAAAAAAGATCCGCTCCATGAGAGAGAGTATCGACCAGCTCCAGCGCACCTTGGAGCGGCTGGAACAGGAAGAGAAGCCATCCGCAAATAAATCAGGCGATATCCGGCAGAAAACAATGGATGAAAGATATGTGATGATATCGGAGTTTGATGAGGTAACAACCGCAAACCGGTATAATCACATGCTTCTCTCGCTGTTTGTCAATGCAGAAAAAAGCGGCTGCAATGCCGGTTATCCCGCCGGACTTCTCTATGACCGGACGGAAAAGGGCCTGAAAAAATATGTCTTCACTACCCTTTTAAATGCGGACCCTTCCACCCTCGGAACCGGCTGCCGCATTCTGCCGAAGGGTTCCTACTATACCCTTCGCAGTACGGATCACCGGATTGAAGAAGCACCGGAGCTTTTTGCCCAAATCCTGGCCTCTCACCCGGGAGAGAATTATATTCTCGTAGAAAGCGATGTCCTCGATGAAAAGAAAAAGGGGCTGCGGGAGTTGCAGCTGGTATTCGTTCCCTAAAGGATACAAAAACAAATACAAAAGTATGTGCATTAAAAATGAGCAGGACCGAAGTCCTGCTCATTTCGCGTGCGTGAAAGGATTCGAACCCTCGACCTTCTGGTCCGTAGCCAGACGCTCTATCCAGCTGAGCTACACGCACTCATTGCTGCCGGTTATCCAGCAGCAAAAAATATTTTACCGCACAAGACAGTTCCTGTCAATAGGCATGATTACTTTTCCCGCGAACTTTTTCAATCAGGATTTAGAGTTCGAACACAACCCTCTTCTAGATCGTATTTCCATTATGAATGGCTTAATGCGTTCATTAGCTTCTTTTGTTAATCTTGCTTCTTTTTCTTCTAGAAAAAGTTCTTTTTGCAATCTTTCAGCAGCTCCATCAAGAGCATCCGGGGCTTCACTCAGAATTGGATTACGCTTATTCATAATAGTCACCACTCCCTCCCTTAATGATCGTCAAATACAAGACCTACCGTGTAGCAGTTGTTAAGAAAGTAGTCACAAGCCTCTTGCTTTTCTTTAAGATTATGAGCTTGATTGTTCTTTATAATAGCTAATCTAAGCAGTGCTATAGCTGCTTTTCTGTCATAAACATCGCTCTTCACAAGATATGTGATATTTCCCCTGTTTGTTACTGCAATTACCATTTTTATAGCCTGGTGCAATAATAAAAACTCCGCATCTTCTAAAGATATTTTTGATAAGCTAGGATGATTATGCGAAATTACAACTACACAACTTCGTGCTGATGAATAAATGTGAAAAGCCTCCGTACCTCTAAGCGGATCAACTGAATGTTCATCGCCACAAGATACACCCAAATACAGTTCATCAGTATCTTCAATTTTGGGACTTTCTAAATCATAGGTAATTGCTACTTCATTGCTGTCGTTCTCATCTTTTGCCATCAGAAGGACCATTCTACATATTTCACGAAGAAAATCACTAATTTGGTTAATATGCTGCTTATTCAGCAGTTTCCTCCTGTTCCAGCCAAATCTTTATATTTTTTATATTACCACTTTTGAGGCAAAAAGCAATATTTCTCTGGCACCGAATTTCGCTTTTGGACACTCAGACAATGTGCCGGTTAGTTCATAAACCAAAACGGATTGCGCATATTGTACAGCTCCGCCGCAGGCAGCCCCAGCTGCATGTCGCTCGCAGCGGTACTTTCTGTTCCGTCGGCTTCAAAACGCCTGATTACTGAATGTATACGGATTGCGCATATCGTACAGCTCCACCGCAGGCACGCTCTCGCTGCATGTCGCTCGCAGCGGTACTAGATTCATAGCTTGCTTCGCAAGCTATTCATCAAG
>CAJOOZ010000117.1 GCA_905236705.1 uncultured Lachnospiraceae bacterium
AGTACCGCTGCGAGCGACATGCAGCGAAAGCGTGCCTGCGGTGGAACTGTACAATATGCGCGATCCGTGTACATTCAGTAATCAGGCGTTTTGAAGCCGACGGAACAGAAAGTACCGCTGCGAGCGACATGCAGTTGGGGCTGCCTGCGGTGGAACTGTCCAATACGTGCAATCCATATACAGCGAACGAGAATAAGATAACCACAGCGGATAGCAAGGGTAGAAATATCAGTGCTATCCGTTTTAACTCAGTCGGAGAAATCCCCCACCTCTAGGCGATAGCGAAGGTGGGGGTTATGACAAGCTATACTCAGTCGGCGCGCAAGACTCGCAAGCGAGTCTTGACTGATGCTCGCAGGCAGATTACAGGAGGGATTGATAAAATGAATCATGGGCGACAAATAAAAGGGATTCTATATGCTGTCGGAGTAGGGCCGGGTGATCCTGAGCTTATGACTCTTAAAGCCGTGAAATTGATCAAAGATGCTGATGTCATTGCATGTCCGTCAAAAGACAATGCTCCGGGCATCGCTTATCAGATTGCTTTCAGGGCTTGCCCCGGGATAAAGGAAAAAGAGCTGCTGTTGCTTGATTTCCCCATGAAAGAAAGTGATCTGGCAGCTTCACATCAAAAAGCTGCTGAGAGCTTAATGGCAGTACTTCAGTCGGGAAAAAACGTTGCGTTCCTTACTCTGGGAGATCCCGGGTTTTATTCAACCTTTTCGTATATCAGCGGGTTGATAGAGAAAAAAGGATTTAAGACAGAGATCGTAAGCGGTGTCCCGTCTTTTTGCAGCGCATCTGCGGGAATCAACATTCCCATTGCCGTTGGCAGTGAAGCTGTAATGGTTACGGCAGGGGAGTTTCGGGACTTTGACGGTACGCTGATCATCCTGAAGGCAGGCAGCAGGCTGAAATCTTTGAAGGAAAGTGTTATAAAAAGCGGCAAAAAAGCCTGGCTTGTAGAAAATAGTGGGATGGAGGGAGAGAAGATTTACAAGGATATCGGTGCCATGCCCGATAAAGCCGGTTATTTTTCCATACTTGTAGTCAAATAGATGCTGTATTTAGATGGAATCATCGCGGATTATGTGGTAAAATCATGATGTGTTTACGCAATCGCAGATTAAGGAACTGTAGCGAAATAACTTGAACAATTGTTTGAAAAATCATTCTGCTACAGCTCCTAACGGAGGAAATACATGAGTGAGATACATGTACTGGATTCTGAGACAATAGACAAGATCGCTGCCGGCGAGGTGGTAGAGAGACCTGTTTCGGTCGTTAAGGAACTGGTGGAAAATTCCATTGATGCGGGGGCATCCCGCGTGACGGTAGAGATCAAAGAGGGCGGCATCTCCATGATCAGGGTCACGGATGACGGAAGCGGGATTGACAAGGATCAGCTTCATAAAGTGTTTTACCGCCATGCTACCAGCAAGATTGAAAAGGCGGAGGATCTGTCGGCTGTTTCATCCCTCGGGTTCAGGGGTGAGGCCCTGTCTTCCATCGGAGCCGTCAGTCAGGTCGAGCTGATCACCAAGACAGAACAGGAATTGACAGGTTCGCGGCTTTTGATCAGCGGCGGAACAGAGGAAGAGGTCACTGAGGTGGGGGCGCCCACGGGAACTACCATCGTTGTCAGAAATCTGTTTTACAATACACCGGTGAGAAAAAAGTTTTTAAAGACACCGGCCACGGAAGGCAGTTATATCAATGAATATATGCAGCATCTGGCGCTGGCATCTCCGGGGGTGGCGTTTCAGTTTGTGATGAATGGTCAGACCAGGTTCTTCACCTCCGGCAACGGGGATCTTAAGGAGATCATCTACCGGATCTACGGCAAAGAGGTGGCGTCGCAGCTTTTGCCCTATGAGGCCGGGATGGAGGGAGCGACGATACGCGGATATCTGGGACGCCCTGTATTGGCCCGCGCCAACCGCACCTTTGAGACGCTTTTTGTCAACGGCAGATATATTAAAAGTGCGCTTTTGTCCTCGGCCATCGAGGAAGGATACAGAACACTTCTGATGCAGCACAAATATCCATTTGTGGTTCTTCATTTCGGCATTGATCCGGCACGGCTGGATGTCAATGTGCATCCCACCAAGCTGGATATCAGAATATCGGATCCCGCAGAACTATTGAAGCTTTTGGCATCCACCATTGAGGAGAAGCTGAAGGAGCGCTCTCTGATCCAGTCCGCAGTTCAGGACGATGACGACAGGAGCCGCGCACAGATCAGGGAAGATAAACTCAGACAGATCGAACAGCAGAGGCAGTTGACACGTGAACTGCCCCAGCCCTTTGAAGAAAGGCGTCTGGCAGAAGAATCCGGATATTCGGCTTCGGAAACACCGAAGGAGAGACTTGAAGAGGGATTTAAAGAGGGACTTCGCCGGACAGATTTGGAGAAAAGGGACCAGGGCGAGGTCGCCGCTCTGACCGAAGAAGAGACTTTTTTGTTGGAGGATGACAGGCTTCCCAGGGTTTTGGGACAGGCCGCGGAGCAGAAAAAAGCCTCTGTGCAGCGCCCCAATATCATCAAACAGCGGGATGTTGTTCTGGTGCACCGCCCCGAACAGATGGAGCTTTTTGATGAGGTGGATATCAGACAGCAGGAGATTGACAATTTCCGTATTGTCGGTCAGGTGTTTGACACATACTGGATCCTGACCATGGGAGACAAGCTCTACTATGTGGATCAGCATGCCGCTCATGAAAAGGTGATGTATGAAAGACTGATGAAGCACTACAGAGAAAAAGAGGTGTTTGCCGAGCCGCTGAATCCGCCCATCATCGTGCAGCTGACTCCGAGCGAGGCAGAAACGCTGAAAGAGCACAGGGAGAGCTTTACAGACCTTGGCTTTGAAACAGAGCCCTTTGGAGAGGACACGTTTGCGCTGCGCAGTGTTCCCATGGATCTGTACGGCAACAGTGAAAAAGAACTGTTTTTGTCTGCGCTGGATGCCTTGATGGAGGGACCTGTGCGAAAAGAGTCGGATGCCGTGCTTTTTAAGATCGCCAGTATGTCCTGCAAGGCGGCGGTCAAGGGCAATTCCAAAATGAGCATGGAGGAAGCGAGAGCATTGTTCACCGAGATGTTTCGATGCGAAAATCCCTACCATTGTCCTCATGGCAGGCCGACCATGATTTCTATGTCCAAGAGCGAGATGGAGAAAAAGTTTCACAGATAAAGGATTCTTGAAAGAGATTCGGATACAGGAGTTGGAAATTGGATAAGCAACAGGAAAAAAAGCCGCTGCTGATATTGACCGGACCGACAGCGGTTGGCAAGAGCGCGCTTTCCGTTGCGCTTGCCAAACGGATCAATGGTGAGATCATCTCAGCGGATTCCATGCAGGTTTACAGGGGTATGGATATCGGCTCGGCCAAGATCAGTGAGGCGGAGATGGATGGGGTACCGCACCATCTGATCGATGTGCTGGAGCCTGACGAGCATTTTGATGTGACCCTGTTTCAAAAGCTGGCAGTCAGAGCGGCCAATGAGATATGGCAGAAGGGACGTATTCCCATTGTGGCGGGAGGTACGGGATTCTACATACAGGCATTGGTCTATGATATTGATTTTAACGACCGGGCAAGTGATGGGGAGCTGCGGGCAGAGCTTGAGAAAAGAGCACTTCAGATCGGCCTTGAAGCACTGCATGCAGAACTGGCGGCCATTGACCCCGAGAGTGCCGCTGCCATTCCGGCTGGCAATGTGAAGCGGGTGATCAGAGCCATTGAGTTTTACAGGCTGACAGGGGAGAAGATCTCGGCTCACAATGCAGCCCAGCGGGAAAGAGTGAGTCCTTACCGTTTCCGTTATTTTGTGCTGACGGATGAGCGGAGCAAACTGTATGAGCGCATTGACAGGCGGGTGGACCGGATGATGGAACAGGGACTGGTGGAGGAAGTGGGGCGTCTCATGGAGCAGGGCGTGAAACTGACCGATACATCCATGCAGGGACTGGGGTACAGGGAGATATACCGTTATCTGCAGGGGGATTTTTCTCTTGAAGAGGCGGTGCGCCTGATCAAGCAGAATACCCGTCATTTTGCCAAACGACAGCTTACCTGGTTTAGGCGGGAAAGAGATGTGATCTGGCTGCCATGGCAGGAATACGATTATGATCAGGAGCGGGTTCTGAAGACGATCATTGACAGGATCGGAAAAATCTGATGCAACCAAAATGAGCGGGAGAATGTATTATGATTAAATGATATTGATCATTTCGCAAAAGTTTGATGTGCTGGAAGTTCAGAAAGGAGATACAAAATGCCCGGAAAAAAAGAGAATCAAAACAAAACAGTGGAATTTTTAACTGATTTGCAGCAGCTGGATAAAAACGGTCAAAGGATGGCCCTGGGGCTGTCAAACAGTAAAAAATATATAAAGGAGCATTTGTATTCCGCGGACCATCCTATCGCCGGCTGGGCGCCGCAGATGGTTCTTGGCAGGATCCGGAACGCCCAGAGAGAAGCCGGCATCGGAAGCATAGGCTGGTTTGAGGCATCAGACAGAGTGCGGAATTTCAAAAACCGTATGCAGCTGGCTGACAGTTTGACACAGGAGTATGAAAAGGTTGTGGCGCAGCGGCTTAGTGCATTCGAAAAAGCCGGCACAGTGCCGCCAAACCAGCTGCCGGCAGATGTGGACCGGATTACGCAAAAACAGGACAGAAACCTTGCCGCCGCAGTAGCCTTCTGGTTTCCTTATCTTAGCAGTTTAAAACAGGCGATGAAACAGCAGAATCAGAATTTTGAAACAGAGTATCCGTCCCTTGGTGATTCACGAAAGATTTTGGACAATGTGGCGAAGGGGGACTCTCAGGCCCAGCTTCTGGATATGCTTCAGATCATCGAAGATACGGATATGGAGGAATTTGCCTACACAGACAATGCTACGTTTGCAAGAAATTTCAGCACCAAATATGAGAAGCTGAAGGCGCTTGCGCAGGGAGAGGCCATGATAGATTATATCCGGTCTCAAAACAATGGGGCTTTTGCGTCCAGACGGGAGCAGCAGGAAGGAAATGAGGACAGTACAAAGACATGTGAGGCCAAGTGCCGGATGGCTTCGCAGCTTCTGAAAGACTATGAGGTGAGGTTCAGGCTTGTCACATCTCCTTTCTATGCCATGCTTGCAGGCAAGGATATTGACAAGGTATCTACCACTGACCTCAGGAAACAGAAAGATAACACGACCAATGTCGTTCTGAAGGATTATCTGGATGATGTGATCACATACAGAAGGCAGAAGCGCTCGACGCTGAAAAGCGTTAATCTGACCAGCAGACTCTACACCTATGTCAGGCCTACGGCTCCGGCCCTTGTCTATGAACCGTTGCTCGAATCAGGTCAGATATTAGGGAAAATAGACAATCTGATCAATACGATGTACCTGGATACCAGGCGGTCCTCCGGTTACAAAAAGGTCAGGCAGGCATTGAAAACTTATAAGGATACGATTCATGGACCGGATCTGACGGATGCACTTACAGCCGTTGCTGCTGCCGCCGATGTATACCTCGATGAGAGATCTAAATCCTCCTATGCAAACCGTGCAGAGAGGTGCACAGATCTGTTGGAGCTGATCGAAAAATATAAACAGGCGGTGGCAGAGGAGGCAAAGGAGCAGGAGGAAGTACAGAGGCCTGAGCCAAAGATCGAAGAAAGCGATGAAATAAAGGCAGAAGAGCTCCGGCAGGATGCTCCGAAAATCGATAAAGAAAAACAGAATGAAAAGCCTGATGAGCAGGCAAAGGAGGAGAAAGAAGAGCAGCCTGCAAAGCCTGATGAGCAGGCAAAGGAGGAGAAAATAGAGCAGCCTGCAAAGGAAGAAGATCCGGAAGAAGTCAGAAGACTGGAGCAGGAGCGCCTGGAAGAAGCCCGAAGACTGGAGAGAGAGCGCCTGGAGAGGATTGAAAGAGAGAGAGCACACAGGGTCTTTACAGAGTCTGCAGCTCAGGCTGTCGAACAGTTTAATGCCCTGGCGCAGCAGGGCAAGACTGCTCCGGATTCGGCAAATGCCAGACAGAAGGTACTGGATTTTTATCAAAAATATATTTTTACAGGTGAGCCGAAATCAGAAGATGAGCTCACCTTCGAAAGCATTGCCGGGGTTCCGACGGTCATGCTGGTGGATGCATTAAAAGAGTATATGACCAGGATGGATGAGGCGGATTATGCGGATAAAATCAAGGCATATGTGAGCAAAAGGCAATGGGAAGAGGCGACACATGAGGAGTTTCGAAAACCCATGGTCGATATTTCCAACAAAAAAAGCTTTGAGGTTACCGAACAGGACAGACTCATGCTCTATGAGTATTCCGTTTATCTTTTGAAAAAGATCGGCGATTTGGACGATCTGAAGTTTGGTGATCTGGCAGATTGGGATCTTGTCAAACTCAGCGCTCTTGCGGTGCATGCAGTGAATCTGGACGAATCCTATGTGGATGAGGATAAGGGCGAGAAATTAGAGGATATGAATCCCGACCAGAAGCAAAAACATATTAACGAGGCAGCAGCCGTATTGGGGCAGTTGTCCGGCAAAAGCGAAGAGCTGTTTCGGTATCTTCCGCTTGCGGATCTCAGTGAAGGAGCTTTTGACGCATTAGAAAATCTGACTGATCCTAAAGAGCTGAAGATTACCCTGGATAAGTGCGTCAGACAGGCCACGGAGATCAAAGAAAGGTCTGATCTTCTGATGCAGGCGCTTGAGGTGCGCAATAAAAAGACGCTGATTGAAAGTATTCAAAAGCTCACCGGAAACAAAAAGGATGATCTGGATCTGGTACCCACAGATGATCTGATCACCATAGCGAGTCATATGCTGGATCATGTTCAGCATAAAGATGAAATGCTCCAAAGCTATGAGACGTTTAAAAATACATTCCTGGGACGATCGGGAGAGTATTACAGAGAAAAATTTTTAGAACTTGAGACAAGCCTTCGGAAAGATAAGCTTGCGCCTGAAGAAAAGATTACGCCAGAAGAAAAGATTGCGAGACGGGACTATGCATACAGCTATGTCAGAAAAATGCTGGGAGCTGATGCGGCAACGGCCGGCTCTGTCTATGCCCTGGATGATCAGACCCTTTATGGCCTGGTTTCGGATATGGGTGTGATCCTGTATCTCAATCAGAGCGTGGCAGAACTAAATGCCGGACAAAAAGGCGCCGTCAGGGTACGTGAGGTCCTGAGCAGCCTTTCCAAAGAACAGTATGAAGCCATCGGAATGAATGTGGATGACTATGATAAGGCTGTGAAAAGACTGAAAGCACTGAAGCTTGACAAGGGCCTTGGAAACAGTGTCAACAGCATATTAAAACCACAACTGCCGCCCATGAAGATGGTAGATATGGGCAAAGATGTGGACCAGGAGTATGCAGCGCAGGCTGCCATCGAGTTTTCTGTGGGACCGGAAATTGCAAAATACCGAAATTCCCGAAATCGTGGGAAGAAAAAGCGGGAACAGAAACCTATGGAGGCCGCCGGGCAGAAAGAACAGAAACAGAAAAAGAAAAATCAGGCGTGGAGCAAGGACGCCGAGGGTCTTTTGAAGGTAGTATCCGGTCTGTATCTGGAATCTGCCCAAAAACCGATGGATGCAAAAAGGATCACAAGGCTGATCCGTGAGAACAGCAATGCTTTTCAGCAATATATGACGATTCCTTTAAATGATCCCCGAAATCCCTATACGGAGCTGATCAACGGGCTCGCCGGACAGGAAAAGGCATTTATTGAGGGAACAGCTTCTATTCTTTCCGCCATCGCAGAGAACTGCAAAACGGTCTCTTCCGCCAATCCGCAGTATAATGGCAGTTTGAAGGAAATGCTGAAAAAACACAGGATCGTGATCGACTGGAACAAGGCCGGCACAGCTTTGGACCGGGCAGCAGACAAGGCGGAAAAGGATATTGTCAGGATGATGAAGGAAGCCACGGATGACTGCTTTGATGTGATCGGCGGTATGGGAATCCTGAGCCTTTGGTATGATGATGATGATGCGATCGAAGCGGATAGAAATACCCTGTTATTCTCTCTGAATCAGGAACGGTATAACAGCAAAGCCGGACAGGGTAAATTTCTGCAGACACTGATGAATGACTATTATACGGAGTCTTCCTTTGAAGACAGGCGGTTTATGCTGTCCTATATTATCGGTGACTTTAAGAAAAATGACCATGAAAGCACAGAGAAAAAGAAGGGCGGGGAGTATTTTGCATCGTCCCTGAAGGGTGCCGGTCCGCTGATGCAGAAGATGATGCAGGGCATACCGGAAAACATGGTGGTTCCGGAGCTTCGGGATGCCATGAATATTGTGAGGTCGGATCTGCGTCCTATCGATAGTGATCATGTGAAAAAGACGATAAATGACATTGTCAATGGTTCAAATGAAAAGATCACAAGCATTAAACTGGACAACCGGCTTGGTGCTGCCTCCGTTGCCGAGACTTTTTCCTGTACCGTAGAAGGTCCCAAGATCGGTAAAAAAGAGGCAGTCATCAAGATCCTGAGACCTGATGCCAAGGATAAAATGAAAAGAGAACTGCCCCTGATCCGCAGATCGGCTATGTATGCCGACATGACAGTTCAGGAAGAGGCACAATATCGGAAGGAACTGAAGAAGGCACAGGATAATGCTGGCCTGATGCCAAAGAGACAACAGATAGGGGCGACCGAAGCGGGCTTTTTGGCACAATATACGGAGATCGAGAAGGAATTTAATCTGGAAAACGAGGCAGCTAACTGCAAGAAGGGGGCGGAGAAGTATAAGGATGATAAGGGCGAGGTAAAATCCGTTGAGCTGATCGACGTTCCCATGGGTGAAAACTATCTGCTGATGAGCAAGGCAGAGGGAATAACACTTGACAGATTTGTGAAACAGGCCGATCAGACCGGTGAAGATGAGATGGGTCATTTCGCTGTAAAGCAAGGGAAAAATCAGGTATCCTACAGATTGAACAGAGACAATATGATGTACTATGCCGATGCGTTCAGTAAGATCTATAAGAACGGGTTAAGCGCTCTCGATTATCACGGTTATGTGTGCAGAATTGCCCGGTTGTGGACAAATGAAGCTCTGTTTGGCTCTGCCTGGAGTCTTACAAATAAGCAGAATTTCAGACATGGCGATTTGCATTCCGGCAATATTATGGTGGAGCAGGATAAAGGAGCAACGATCCTTGATTACGGGAATGCCAGCAGTCTCCACCATGACAAGGTGACCCATATCCTGCAGATGCTGATCGGCGTTGTGATCAAGAGAGAAGATTTTTATATGGAGGCGTTTCAGAACTTTTTGAAACTGGCGGTTGCTGAGGATGCAAAGAGCAAAAATCCCATCGGTTATCGGCCGATGACCAAGCAGCAGGCAGAAGAATATAGGAAGAGGACGAAAGAAATCTTCAACACCGGTCTGGATGAAAATGCCGGAATCAAGATCACAATGGCCTTCTCCACGGCTCAGAGTCTCGGTATCAAACTGCCGATCGAGCTTCAGAATTTCTGCCAGTGTCAGCAGCGGCTTGAAAACAGTATCAATGAGATCAAACAGACTGCTTTTGAGCAAAGAAAGAGACTGGATAAAATCCTGAGGATGAAGATCGATCCCAAGCTGGAGCACTCCCTGGATCCCCGGGTCATATTACAGAAACGTATGTTGGAAGAGGATGAAAAGGAACAATGTGGCTATGAAGACGAGTGGAAAACGGTGTGCAAACTAAGGAGTGAGTCTCTGCCAAAGAATATATTAGAGTGGAAAGATAATTTGATTGATCTTATGAAAGAGAAGAAGCGGAAAGGCTATGCGTCCAAGGTGGAGACTTTCATAAAAAAGAATTATCGTCCTTATGATGCATTTTCGACTACGGTAATCGATGGAAAACCCTTAAGAGCCGAAGACATTCCACGGCTGGCTGAGAAATGGAGGCAGGACTACAAAAAGGTAATAGAAAATATTAAATTGAATAATGGTCAGATGTCTAATGAGGACCGTATGGCCTTGGCTCCTATCGACTCTTTTTTCAAAATAGGACAGTATCAGGGTCTGTTCGAATTTGAAAGCACTGATAGTATCGTTGAGCTTACAGACAAGGCGTTCAAGCCGCCCTATAGTGATACTGCTTTTGAGAAATTGATGACGATCCTGGAGGTGGATGTTGCACAGGTTGCGAATAACAAAAAAAGCCTGGAAAACTTTTTGATGAATTCGTCACCGAAGGAGCTTGAAGGCAAGGGAGCAGAGAATAAGCTGCCGGAGGAAGTGAAGAAAGCCTTCATGGCTGTGAGATGTGAGAGTCTTAAGCAGAAACGATTGAGTTATAACTTTGTTTATAGGCTCAGAAATCTGTTTTGGGCAGAGGAGGGGAAGAGCGTCGAAGAAAAAATCGCTTCTTTTAAAGAGGATTTGGGACAGTTATTTGCTGATAATAAACAGCTTTTTCCTAAGAGTCAACAAATGGAGGAGGTACTCGAGATTTATATCGAAAATCGTCTTGAATATGATAAGCTGACAGATAAAGACAGCAGAGAAGATTTCAAAACGGTAAGACAAAATCTGATCAGAGCGGAAAACGCTCTCGTGAAATATTATGCAGGTTTATGTCAGCGACATTTTGATAAGATGATTGATGCAATGGGCGTGGCTTTTAGTATGGATAAAATTGCAAGGAGAAAAGATTATGTGGATATAATTTATGATGTGTTTATGGATAATAAAAATAGGACCAATACTCTGAAACGTGTCGGCTGGAAGGTCAAAAAGGCTTTCGATAATTATGAGAAGCAGGCAAAAGCCGAAGCGGAGAAGAATGAAATCAATGAACACAAGCCGGAGGAAAAGAAGGATGATAAGAAAGCGGAGAAGATAAAGGATTTTGAGGCCGAAGGGCAGAAGGTTGTAATTGATTATCATCCCAAAGCATCGTTTGATGCCGTCTCCGGGAAGGCCAAGCCACACAAAGTCAATTAAAGAAATTTATGGGGGTCGAAAGGACAAAAAATGAAGGAAATGTATCAGTCTCTCGGGCTGGATGATGATGTGATCAGCTATGGAGAAAAGGTGCTGCAGGGCTGCTGGCAGAGATTTGCGGCCATTGATGAGACGGCGGAGTATAATCAGCTCAAGGTTATCAATGCCATGCAGAAGTGCCGGGTATCGGAGGCCTGTCTTCTGGGCACCACGGGCTATGGATACAATGATATCGGCAGAGAGACCCTTGAACAGGTGTATGCTGAAATCTTTCATACCGAGGATGCGCTGGTCCGCCCACAGATTACCTGTGGCACCCATGCGCTGGCGCTGGCACTTATGAGCAATTTAAGGCCGGGGGATGAGCTGCTTTCTCCGGTGGGCAAGCCCTATGATACGCTTGAAGAGGTCATCGGAATACGTCCATCGAGAGGGTCACTTGCCGAATACGGTATCACATACCGGCAGGTGGATCTGATCGATGGAGCCGAATTTGATTACGAAGGCATTCGAAGAGCCATCAATGAAAGGACCGCCCTTGTCACCATTCAGCGTTCCAAAGGCTATGAAGCCAGAAAAACCCTGTCTGTGGAGAGGATAGGAGAATTGATCTCTTTTATCAAGGGGATCAAAAAAGACGTGATCTGTATGGTCGATAACTGCTACGGAGAGTTTGTGGAGCGGATCGAGCCGACGGAGGTGGGAGCGGATCTTGTGGTTGGCTCCCTGATCAAGAATCCGGGAGGCGGTCTGGCACCCATCGGCGGATATCTGGCCGGCAAAAGGGAATGTATAGAAAATGCGGCAGTGCGGCTGACCAGCCCTGGTCTGGGCAAAGAGGTGGGAGCCAGTCTGGGGGTTTTGCCAAGTCTCTATCAGGGCTTGTTTCTGGCACCGGTGGTGACTGCCGCGGCGTTAAAAGGGGCTGTGTTTGCAGCCTCTCTCTATGAGCCCCTGGGCTATGTTACCGTGCCGAATGCCACGGAAGAGAGGTATGATATCATCCAGGCGATCACCCTCAGACAGCCCGGCGCACTGGAAGCCTTTTGCCGAGGGATCCAGGCTGCGGCACCTGTGGACGGCTTTGTAACGCCCGAAGCCTGGGATATGCCGGGATATGATGCCAGGGTCATTATGGCGGCGGGCGCTTTTATCTCAGGGTCCTCCATTGAGCTGTCGGCGGACGGCCCCATGAAGGAACCTTATCATGTGTATTTTCAGGGAGGACTGACCTTTCCCCATGCCAAACTGGGCATGCTTAGGAGCCTGCAGGAGATGAAATCCGCAGGATATGTGAAGCTGTAATTTCTGGTGACAATTCACCCTGTTTGTGGTATGATAGCGTTGCGGTTTTTTGAAGAATACGACGCAAAGGATGTATCAGACAAAAGAAAACGGAAAAATCCAGTCGCTTCCATACGACAAATTCAAGGAATATGGCGCCGGTGCGCTGAGTGAGGAGGAACTGCTGGCCATCATCCTAAGGACGGGAACTGACGGGGCAGATGCCACCATGCTGGCCTGTCAGGTGATGGATCGGGTCGGCAGGGACAAAGGGCTTTTGGGACTGTATCATGCCTCGGTTGAAGACTTGATGTGTGTTCGCGGGATCGGAGAGGTCAAAGCCATTAAATTAAAGGCCATTGCGGAGCTCTCGGTCAGGATCGCTGCAGCTAAAGTAAAAAAGGATGCCTGTTTCAGATCACCCGGAGTCATTGCCGAAGCGTATATGGAACGGATGCGGCATCTGGAAAGAGAAGAGTGCATTGCAGTCTTTCTGGACACGGCAGACTGCCGGCTGGGGGATCGTGTGATCTCCGTCGGGGGTTTAAACAGCACTTTGATCCCATTCAGGGAGATATTCAGGGAGGCGCTCAGACTGAACGCGTCCTCCTTTATTCTTTTGCACAATCATCCCAGCGGCAACCCCCATCCGTCAGGAGAGGATCTGCGCATGACCGGACGGCTGAAGGAAGCCTCCGGATTGATGGAGATCCCGCTTCTGGATCATGTGATCATCGGGGACGGAATATATTACAGTCTGCGTGAGAAAGGAGACCTATAATGGCTGCAAGCGCATACGGTATCGATCTGGGTACCTGCAATATAAAGATCTGTTCAAAAGGGGACAGCGAGATTTTTGTCCAGAAAAATATGATCGCCGTAGAGGGCAAGGACAACCTGTTTGCCTATGGCGATGATGCTTTTGAGATGTATGAAAAAGCACCCGGCAACATTCATATTTCATATCCGCTCTGTAACGGCGTCATAGCCGATATCAATAATATGCAGACGCTGGTGCGGCGCTTTATCGAAGAGATCTGCGATGGCAATGTCAGACCGGCGGATTACTTTATCGCAGTGCCTACCGATGTGACGGATGTTGAAAAAAGGGCATTTTATGATCTTGTAAAAAATGCCAATGTCAAGGCCAGGAGCGTCATGGTGGTTGAAAAGGCCATTGCGGACGGTCTGGGTCTGGATATCGATGTCAAAAATTCCCAGGGAGTTCTGGTAGTGGATGTGGGATTTGATACAACGGAGATCTCCATTTTGTCTTTGGGCGGGATCGTGGTCAGCCGGCTGATCAAGGTCGGAGGTCTGAAATTTGACGATTCCATCCGCACAGCGGTACGCAAGGAGTTTTCCCTGATCATCGGCGGCAAGACGGCAGAGAGTGTGAAAAACGAACTGGCGGATCTGGAAGAGAATGATGCATCCGCAGTTGTCTACGGCAGGGACATTGTATCGGGCCTGCCGGTTGAAAGAGAGATTCCCACGGAGCTGGTGGACGAATGTCTGGAAGAGCATTTTGCAACCATCATTGATAATATCAAGGTGATACTGGAGAGAACACCGCCCGAACTGGCTGCGGATATTTACAGGCACGGTATCTACCTAACGGGTGGAGCCTGCCAGGTTTCCAACCTGTCGCAGATGATCAGCAACGGAACGGGGCTGAAGGTCAATGTGGCGGAGCATCCCGTAACCAGCGTGGCATTGGGACTTCGCAGGATCATTGAGGATGAGAATTACAGATCCGTTGCCTATCTGCCCGGGGGAACGATAAATTAACAAAAATGAGAAGAAAACGCAAGAAATTTTCCATACCGAGTAAATATCTTTTGCTGATACTGACAGTGCTCTGTCTCATACTGATGAGCGTATCGGCATTTACGGATATGCTTGCAGGGCCCGTACTGAATATTGCGGGCTTTATTGTGGTGCCGTTAGAAACCGGCGTCAGCAGGATCGGAGAGACTCTGAGCCGCAAAAAAGACGAAGTTGTCAACATCCGTGACGTGATGCAGCAAAATGAAGATCTGGAGGCACAGATCGACCAGCTTGTGATCGAAAACAACGCCCTGCAGCAGGACAAATATGAGCTTAATCACCTGCGGGAGCTCTATCAGCTTGATGAACAATACGGTGCTTTCGAAAAGATCGGCGCCCATGTGGTATCCAAAGATCCGGGGAACTGGTTTTCCGGCTTCGTCATTGACAAAGGCAAAAAAGACGGCATCAGTGTGGATATGAATGTCATGGCAGGCTCCGGTCTGGTGGGACGCGTCACCGAGGTGGGGGACGACTGGGCCAAGGTTCTGTCCATCATCAATGATAAATCCTCCGTCAGTGCCATGGTGCTGTCCACGGAGGATACCTGTATCGTGGAAGGTAATCTGGAGACTATGAAAAACGGGATGATCACCTTTTCCAAGCTGGTGAGCGGTGAGAAAGAGGTAAAAGAGGGCGATAAGGTGGTCACCTCCTACATCAGTACCAAATATCTGCCCGGTATCCTGATCGGCTATGTGACGGAGATCAATCCGGATTCCAATCACCTGACCAATTCCGGTTACATCACGCCGGCTGTGGATTTTTCCCATCTGCAGGAGGTACTGATCGTTACCACGCAGAAGAATATGTACGGAACCGACGGGGAGGAGCAGCAATGAGAAGGGGTCTTTTTATCGCTTTCATTACGCTCCTTGCTTTTGTACTGCAGTCCACAATGGGCAACTGGATCTCTCTGTCCGGCGTCAGCCCCAACCTGCTGGTGATCATTGTGGCGTCCTTCGGGTTTATGTGCGGAACGCGGGCAGGGCTTTTGTGCGGTTTCTGTGTGGGATTGTTATGGGATATTTTTTTCGGACAGCTGCCCGGGTTTTATTCCCTGCTTTTGATGTATATCGGATATATGAACGGCGGTTTTCAGCAGATCTTCTACAAGGAGGATATCAAACTGCCCATGATCCTGATCATGATCAGCGACTTTATCTATGGTCTGGTGTGCTATGTGCTGCAGTTTTTGCTGCGCGGACGTTTTCATTTTCCCCATTATATGCTGTATGTGATCCTGCCGGAAGTGGTTTATACGATGGTACTGACGATGATCGTCTATACACCGCTGAAGTCGGCGACGCTCAAGCTGGAGGAGCTGGCGCTCAGGCGCGAAAGGGAAAATAATCATGCTTAAATCGGCAAGAGATGCCGTGATCGGCTTTATTACAAGCAGAATATTTATACTGATCCTGATCTTTATGATCCTGGCAGCAACTCTGATCTACCGGCTTTTTTCGCTGCAGATCGTCAAAGGCGAGGAGTATCTTAACAATTTCCGCCTCATCATCCGCAAGGAAAAGACGCTGGACTCCACCAGAGGCAGTATCTACGACCGGAACGGAGAACTGCTGGCATATAACGAGCTGGCTTATTCCGTCATGATCGAGGATGTGTACGAATCCGGACGTGACAAAAATGCCAAACTCAATGCCACCATCAGTGAGCTGATCGATATGATCGAAGAGGGCGGCGATGAGATCGTCAGTGATTTTTCCATTATTGTGGACGGCAACAATGAGTATGCCTTTACCGAGGAAGGAACCAGGCTGCAGCGTTTTCTGGCGGACGTTTACGGCAAGCAGAAGATCGAGGATCTGGACTTTTCCATGAAGACGGCTACGGCCCAGCAGGTGATCGAATATCTGGCGGGCAGCAGCAAATTCGGCATCGGGGAATATATCAATCCAAATGACAGAAAATCCAGTTTCATTCCCGGTAGCGGCTATACCAAGGAAAAGCTGCTCAAGATCGTAACCATCCGTTATGCCATGAGTCTGAACAGCTTCCAGAAATACATTGCCACCACCGTGGCGGAGGATGTATCGGATCAGACTGTTGCAATGGTGATGGAAAACTCGGACCGCCTCGAAGGCGTCAGCGTGGAAGAAGATACCATCCGCAAGTATGTGGACAGTGTTTATTTTTCCGATCTGATAGGCTATATCGGCAAGATCTCCACGGAAGAGTATGAGGAGCTGTCTGCTGAAAATGAGGATTATGCCCTGACGGATCTGGTGGGCAAGGCGGGTATCGAACAATATATGGAGACCACGCTTCAGGGCAAAAAGGGTCGGGAGATCGTTTATGTGGACAACCTGGGCAAGGTGATCGAGACCAGTCAGCGCACGGAGCCGAAAACGGGCAACAATGTATACCTGACCATAGACAGACAGCTTCAGAAAGCTACCTACAACCTTCTGGAACAGAAGATTGCAGGAATCCTGTTGTCCAAAATTCAGCCCGTCAAGGAGTTTACCCTGGGAGAAAACGAATCCTCCAGCCGTTTGCAGATTCCCGTCTATGATGTGTATTACGCTCTGTTTAACAATGATGTGCTCGATATATCGCATTTTACCCATGAGTCGGCAGGGGAAACGGAGCGAAAGGTATTTGATGCTTTTCACGGCAAACAGGAGAGGACCATAGCTTCCCTCAGGGAGGAGATGCTCAGCGGGAATACCAGCTATGATGTCCTGCCGCTGGAATACCAGGTATATGAGCTGGCCATTGTGGATATGCTGGAAACAAAAGGTTTCATCAAAACGGACGAGATCGATATGGAGGATGAAACCGTAAACGCATGGAAAAAAGATGAAAATATCAGTCTCAAGACATATTTAAACCACCTGATCTCCCAGGGGTGGATGGATATGACGAGACTGGAGCTGGGAGACAAATACTCGGATTCGGATGAGGTATATGAAAAGCTTGTGGAGCAGGTCTGTGAGCTTTTGCAGCAGAACGACTATTTTAACAAAAGACTGTACAAGTATATGCTGCTGGATGATGAGATCACCGGTGAGGACGTCTGCCGGCTTTTGCTGGAACAGAATATCGTGGAAGTGACCGAAGAAGAACAGAATGCACTTCAGAGCGGGGAGAAGACCGCCTATGCATTTATCACGGATATGATCCGCAATCTGAAGATCACACCCGGGCAACTGGCGCTGGATCCCTGTTCCGGCTCCTGCGTCATCGTTGATCCGTCAAACGGCGAGGTACTGGCCTGCGTAAGCTATCCGGGGTATGACAACAACAGGCTGACCAATTCCATTGACTCCGAATATTATAACAAGATTTACAATGACCTGGCGCAGCCTATGTGGAATTATGCAACGCAGCAGTTGTCGGCGCCCGGTTCCACCTTCAAGATGGTCACAAGTGCGGCGATTCTTGAAGAAGGTGTGGTGACTGACGGGGAACAGATCACCTGCCACGGGGTCTGGGACACCCTTTCCCCGCCGGCCAAATGCTGGATTTCGCCGGGGGCACACGGAGAGCTGACCATCAGCGGAGCCATCGAAAATTCCTGCAACTACTTTTTCTATGAATCCAGTTACAGGATGAGTATGGAAAACGGTGTTTACAACAGTGAGGCGGGTCTGGCCAAACTGGAAAAATATGCGGATATGTTTGGACTTTCGGACAAATCCGGTCTTGAGCTTCCCGAGAGCAGTCCCAAGATCTCCGATTATGACTCCATCCGTTCCGCTATCGGTCAGGGTACCAACAACTATTCCACCGCAGGGCTTGCCAGATATGTTGCAACGGTGGCAAACAGTGGCAACTGCTACGAACTGAGCCTTTTGGACAAGACCACGGACAATGAGGGGAATCTTTTGATGGAATATACGCCAAAGCTGCGAAATCAGGTGGAGCTGAAGCAGAACACCTGGGATGCCATCCATGTGGGAATGCGCAAAGTGGTTGAGGACAAGAAATATTACGAGGGGCTGCCGGTGGATGTGGCAGGCAAGACCGGTACGGCACAGGAGAATAAAAGGCGTGCCAACCATGCGCTCTTTGTCTGCTATGCGCCTTATCAGAAGCCCCAGATTGCCATGGCGACCCGTATCGCCTACGGATACGCATCGGATTATGCGGCGCAGTTGTCGCAGGATATCGTTAAATACTATTTCAAGCTCGAAAAAGAGGAAGACCTGATCACCGGCAAGGCCAGCGATGTCACGGTCGTCACCAACGCAGGAGACTGATATGTTACGCAATTACCGTCTCAGAGATTATGATTTCAGGCTGATCATATATATGGTTGCCATTACGGTTATCGGCATTCTGGTGATCGGAAGTGCCGAAGAGGGCTTTAGATCCAGACAGCTTATGGGCTTTATCGTGGGACTGTTCTTCATGATTCTGCTTTCGCTGTTTGACTATTCCGTTTTTTTGCGATTCTACTGGGTGTTCTATGCACTTACGCTGGTGCTTCTGCTCATGGTGCGGCTGTTCGGCGTCACGGTAAACCGCGCCAAAAGATGGGTGGAGATCGCGGGGATTCAGTTTCAGCCCTCAGAGGCCGCCAAAATTTTATTGATTTTATTTTATGCACAGTATATGATGAAAAAGAGAGAGAGCATCAATACGCTCAAAACGCTCCTGACCATGGTGGCGCTGCTTATTCCGCCTCTGTATCTGATCTATGATCAGCCGGATCTGTCCACCAGTATCCTGGTGGGGCTTGTTTTTCTCAGCCTGTTGTTTATCAGCGGTCTGAGCTACAAGATCATATTGGGAGCGCTCTTTGTTATCGTACCTGCGGGGATCATTTTCCTGACGCTGGTATTGCAGCCGAATCAGACCATCATCAAGGACTATCAGCAGACGCGTATTCTGGCCTGGCTCAATCCGGAAGAATATTCTACGGCGGAGGGCTATCAGCAGGACAACTCCAAAATGGCCATCGGCAGTGGACAGCTGAAGGGCAAAGGACTTGAGAATGATGATATCAGCTCGGTCAAAAACGGTAATTTCATTTCCGAGCCCCAGACGGACTTTATCTTTGCCGTAGTGGGGGAGGAACTGGGCTTTATCGGCGGCAGCGCAGTGATCATTCTGCTGTTTCTGATCGCTTTCGAATGTCTGATGATAGCCCGAAAGGCCAGGGATCTTGCGGGGGAACTGATTGCGACCGGCATGGCGGCGGTGGTGGGCTTCCAGAGTTTTATGAATATTTCGGTTGCCACGGGGCTGATGCCCAATACGGGTATTCCGCTTCCGTTTGTCAGCTACGGTTTGACAAGTCTGCTCAGCCTTTACGCAGGGATGGGGATCGTCCTGAACGTAAGACTGCAGGCCGAGCGTAAGTATGTATAGAGTCTTGAATAATGGAGGAGAAGGTGTAGACATGAACATTGCGCTGATCGCACATGACGCGAAAAAGAAACTGATGCAGAATTTCTGCATCGCTTACAGAGGGATACTGAGCAAAAACGATCTCTATGCGACCGGCACCACGGGAAGACTCATTGAAGAAGTGACCAACCTGACCATTCACAAACAACTGGCAGGACATTTGGGCGGGGAACAGCAGATCGGCTCCCAGATCGAGAATAATGAGATCGATCTGGTAATCTTTCTCAGGGACCCTTTGACACAGAAGGTTCATGAACCGGATGTCAACAATGTGGTCAGACTCTGCGATATGCACAACATTCCCCTGGCGACCAATCTGGCTACGGCGGAGCTGCTGATCAAGTCTCTGGCCAGAGGCGACATGGAATGGAGAGAAATGTATAAATGAAAAAACGTATCATATCAGCGCTGCTTATGACGACAGCTCTGCTTTTGAGCGGATGCGGCGCGAAACAGGTACAGGATCCCTATTCTCTCGACAGCTTTAATTCCGCATTTTCCATGAAGGAGAGCGGAGGAGTTAAAATGACCGGAGGAAGAGCAGAGGCTTTTGCCGCCGATCTGTGCGTCAGGGATGATACGACGCTGGACAGTGCGGCTGTTGACACAGCCCAGTCCACATCGGTGATTTTGTGCGACGTGAACGGAAACAGAGTGATCTATGCCAAGGATGAAAATCTGCAGCTGCCACCGGCTTCGCTGACCAAGGTGATGACGGCGCTGGTGGCGCTGGAGAACAGCCAGCCGGATGAGGTGCTGACTGCATCGGAAAACGTCAGGATCACGGAATCCGGCGCAACCCTCTGCGGTCTGGAGCCCGGCGATACCATGACCATGGATCAGGCTCTTCATGCGCTTTTGATTCAATCGGCCAATGATGCGGCGGTGCTGATCGCCGAGCATGTGGGTGGATCGGTGGAAGGGTTTGCCGAAATGATGAACCAGAAGGCCCATTCTCTCGGAGCAACGGGCTGCAATTTTGTCAATCCCCACGGACTGACGGCTGATGGGCATTATGTGACCGCCTATGATATGTATCTGATCTTTGCCGAGGCCATCAAAAACGATACCTTTACACAGATCATCCATACGGAACAATATGATACCGTGTATCACAATGCGGCGGGAGAGACCAAGAGATATGAGACCTCGACCACGAATCAGTATCTCAAAGGGGAGCAACAGGCGCCGGAAGGCGTGACGGTGATCGGTGGCAAGACAGGCACCACCAATGCGGCCGGAAACTGCCTGGTTTTGATGACGCAGGATGCCGCCGGCAACCCTTACGTATCGGTGATTCTCGGGTGCAGCGAGCGGCAGTTTCTCTATCAGGAAATGTCGGCGCTTTTAGGAAAAATCGGGTAAAATGGTTGTCTTTTTTGGCGAAAAAGGCTATACTAAATGCAGTACAATATTCAATATGACAGGAGGACTACTATGGTACAGCTTATTGTAGGTAATAAAGGAAAGGGAAAGACCAAGCATCTGCTTGAAAAGGTAAATGCCAAGGTGCAGGAGTCTTCCGGCAATATTGTATACCTGGACAAGAGTGCCAAACATATGTATGAACTGAATAATAAAGTCAGGCTGATCGACCTTTCCCAGTATGAGGTGAAGGGCAGCGCAGAGTTTATCGGATTCCTGAGCGGCATCATCTCACAGGACCACGATCTTGAAGAGATGTATCTGGATAATTTCCTGACGCTGGCAGGCATCGAGGATGATGTACAGGCATTTGATCCGGTGATCGACAGACTTGAAAAAATGAGTGAGAGCTTCGGCGTGGATTTCATCCTGAGTGTGGGACGCAACGAAAGCGAACTTGGGGAAGCGCAAAAGAGCAGGATCATCGTTTCACTTTAAAGTAGATACAGGACAAATAGTCAGGCAAACGAGCAGGGAGAGATCCCTGCTCGATTGGAGTATTGAGATTTGGGCAGAAAACGCAAAAAGTCAACAAACAGCAATATCACAAATATTGGTGACTATCGGAGAAAACCGATCCATCTGAATATCGGACATGTCATTCTGATACTCTTGTTCATCTATATCGTTGTCACGATAATAGGTTATTTCAGAACCAAACATATCGTCAGTTATGAAGTGGTTCGTGGTTCTTTGTCTGTATCCAACGTCTATGAAGGGATTGCGATCAGGCAGGAGGAAGCGTATCCCTGCAGCGGCGCAGGGTATCTTAACTATTTTGCCAGAGAGGGAGAGCATCTGGCCGCGGGAGATCTGGTCTATTCCATTGACGGCTCCGGCAAGATATCAGAAATGCTCACCTCCCAGAGAGAGGAAATGCTGCTCACCGAGGAGGATCTGGCGGCTTTGCAGACGCAGATGATCCAGTTTCAGAAAGAGTTTGACGAAAAACAGATGGGAAGTATGTATACGTTTGCGGAAGCGGCGGCATCTTCCACTTTGAAGCTTTCCAATTACAATGTCCTCGATCAATTGCAGATGGTCAGCGGCGGGGACAGTGCGGATTTTACCTATGCGCCCAAGAGCGGGATCGTGGTATTTGGGTCGGATGGGCTGGAGGATCTGAAACCGGAAGAGGTATCCATGGATCTGTTTGATGAAAAGGTGACCAGGGAGGCGCCCTCCTCGGGAGCCCTGGTTTCGGCTGATGAGATGGCATACAAGCTCATTGACGACGAAAACTGGTCCATTGTCGTGCCCATGACGCCTGAGAGAGCCACGGAGCTGGAGGAGGCCGAGTACGTCAAGGTCAAGTTCCTGAAAAACCAGTATGAGTCATGGGCACACGTGACGACCCTGTACAATGCGGATTCCACCTTTGTGCAGCTTGATTTCACCAATTCCTGCATCACCTTTGCCCAGGACAGATATATCAATCTGGAGATCATGCTGAATCAGGAGGAGGGTCTGAAGGTACCAAACAGCTCCATCATCACCAAGGATTTCTTTTTGATTCCCAAAGAATACAAAATGGAATCCAAGGGCTCCAAAGACGGTGGCTTTATGAAGGAGACATATGATGAAGACGGGAACCTCAAGACCATTTTTACGGACACCAAGATTTATTATGCCGATGACCTTTATTACTATGTGGATACGGATACCTTTGAGGCGGGAGACAGGATCATCATGCCGGATAATGCGGGGGACCCTTATCCCATCAGCCGTATGGACAGCCTGCAGGGCGTTTACAATATGAACAAAGGATATGCGGATTTCACGGTGATCACCGTTCAGTATCAGAACGAGGAATACTCCATCATCAAGTCCAACACCAATTACGGATTGAGCGAGTATGACTTTATCGTACTGGATGCCGAAAGCGTCAAGCCGGATCAGATCGTGATTGAGTGAAAGGAGCAAAAATGAGCACATTGACCGACAACTACAATGCAGTCAGCTTTCGTTGTGAAAAGGCCTATGTCCGCAGCGGACGCACGGATGACATGACCCTGATCGCCGTCAGCAAAACACATCCCGCAGCGGATATCGCCACACTTTATGAAAGCGGGGTCAGGGATTTCGGAGAAAATAAGGTGCAGGAGCTGGTAGATAAATATGAGCAGCTGCCAAAGGACATTCGCTGGCATCTCATCGGTCATCTGCAGCGCAATAAAGTAAAATACATCATCGACAAGGTCTGTCTGATCCACAGCGTGGACAGCCTGCGTCTGGCAGAAGAGATCAGCAGGGAGGCCGTGAAAAAGGATCTGACGGTAGATATCCTGCTGGAGGTTAATGTGGCAGGGGAAGAGAGCAAGTTCGGTATTCGTCCGGAGGAGGCACAGGAGCTGGCGGAGAGAATCGCAGCCCTGCCCGGAATCAGGATCAGGGGGCTGATGACCATTGCGCCTTTTGTGGAGGATGCGGAGGATAATCGGAAGTATTTTGCAAAATTAAAACAATTATCTGTTGACATAATGCGGAAAAACACACATAATGTATCTATGGATATTCTGTCTATGGGTATGACGGGGGATTTTGAAGTTGCAATAGAGGAAGGCGCAACGCTTGTGAGAGTGGGAACAGCTATCTTCGGCGCAAGAGATTACAGCATTTGAAGGGCTATAGAACAGTTCCCTGATCCCGAACGGATATAAGCAAGTGTTTCGTAATCGTCTAAACAGATAGAATGAGAAGAGGAGAAAACCGCAATGAGCATTATGGACAAAATGATCGACAAGATGAGAGTGAATGAAGATCCGGATGATGAATACTATGATGATGAATATGATGAAGAGGAAGAAGAGGAAATAAAACCGAGAAGGAGCCTGTTTTCAAAGCCGGATAACGAAGAGGATGAAGAGGATGAACCCAGACAGACGCCGCTCAGGCCGCTTCGAAAGGAAAAGGTAACCCCGATGAGACAGCAGAGAAGAGGAGCGGATGGCATGGAAGTATGTGTAATCAAACCGGTAAACGTAGAGGATTCAAGAGAGATCACAGATACACTTTTATCAGACAGAACCGTGGTTCTGAATCTGGAAGGGCTGGATGTGGATATTGCACAGCGTATCATTGATTTTACATCCGGTTCCTGTTATGCGATCAAGGGCAATCTCCAGAAGATCTCCCAGTACATCTTCATCATCACGCCCGCAAGTGTGGATATTTCAGGTGATTTTCAGGACATTCTGGCCGGATCTTTTGATGTACCCAGCGTACATTCCGAGATCTGATGGCCCTGAGGAATATCAGGGTCAAAAGTCCGAGCCCGCTTTGAGCTTGCCCAAACCAACATCGAAGAACATCGGGTAGATACCATGGTCTGCAGCAGGGTCTCCTGCAGCGAGTCTGTGAGATGATCTGTGGGCTGTGAATCGTAATAAGGGTTGATAAGGGACTTCCTGCCGTTATTCGACAGGAAGTTTCTTTGCGATATAAGGAGGAGCTATGATTACGGAATGTAAGGATAACAGGATGCAGGTAGTCTTTAAGGACGGCAAGGATTATGAGATCCTGTTTGAAAACAGCTTTGACAATCTGACGGAGGAAGTCAAAAAGTTAGCAGGTGCTGACAGAAAGCTCTGCATCATAACGGATGAGACGGTTGCGGGGCTTTATGCCGAACAGGTCAAAAGTCTGTTGGAAAAGGAATTTTCCGGGGTTTATGTTTTTGCATTTGAAGCGGGAGAAAAGAGCAAAAACCTGGAGATTGTGCAAAAGGTCTACACTTATCTGATCGAAAAAGGCTTTGAGCGAAAGGATATGCTCCTGGCGCTGGGCGGCGGCGTAGTGGGGGATCTGACCGGATTCTGCGCAGCTACCTATCTGAGAGGCGTTGATTTTATCCAGATTCCGACCACCCTTTTGTCTCAGGTGGATTCGAGCATAGGCGGCAAGACGGGCGTGGATTTTCAGCAGTATAAAAATATGGTGGGCGCCTTTAAAATGCCCAGACTTGTCTATATCAACACAGCTACCCTTGACAGCCTGCCGCCCAGGGAGTTTGCCTGCGGCATGGGCGAGGTAATGAAGGCGGGTCTGATCAAAGACGGGAACTTTTACGGCTGGCTGATCAACAGTCTTTATGAGATCCAGGACAAAGACCCCGAGACCATAAAACTGCTTTTGTACAACAGCTGCGATATTAAACGAAGAGTCGTGGAGAAGGATCCCTTTGAGCAGGGCGAAAGAGCCCTCCTGAATCTGGGGCATACCGTGGGACATGCGATTGAAAAAGCAAAGAATTTCACCCTGCTGCACGGGGAATGTGTGGCTCTTGGCTGCGTGGCTGCGGCATTTATCTCATACAAAAGGCAGATGCTTTCCTTTGACGAGTATTATGAGATTCGGGATATGTTCGTACCATTCGGTCTGCCCATCACGGTTGAGGACATCGATCCCGATGAGATCCTGAAACTGACCAAAAACGATAAAAAGATGAATAACGGAAAAATCCGTTTCATCCTTCTGAAAAAAATCGGCAAGGCCGTGATCGAGCCGGATGTATCGGATGAAGAAGTACTGGCGGGCATCAGGGAGATCTATGTAAGTGATGCCGACAAGCTTGATTGACGGGCAGGGAAGGGAACATGAAAA
>CAJOOZ010000118.1 GCA_905236705.1 uncultured Lachnospiraceae bacterium
CTGTGGCCTTGTTTCTGGATGGCAGGATCGGTTTTCTCCGGATTCCGGAGCTCATCGAAAGAGCGATGGAGGAGCATCAGGTGATAGCCTCTCCCGATGTGGACAGCATCATGGAGACGCAGAGAGCCTGCGATGAGCTGATCGACAGCATCGTATCCGGCAGGACGTTTTAGAAGAGGAGCTTAAATGATGGATTACGGTATCATTCTTTCCGGCAGTGCTAAATCTGCCGCAGATATGGTGGTTTCGATCCTTTTGTTCATCGTGATCTTCGGCGTGGTGGTCATTGTTCATGAGTTCGGACATTTTATCGTGGCACGCCTGAATCATATTAAAGTGAATGAATTTACCATCGGTATGGGGCCGGCGCTTTTTTCGTTTAAAAGAAACGGAACACTGTATGCGCTCAGACTCCTGCCCATTGGAGGAGCCTGCATTTTTGAAGGTGAGGTGGGGAATTTTCGCCCCGCAGAAGAGGACGCAGAGGAAGATACAAAAGAGATATCCGAGGCCGTACAAAAGGACGAGCCTGAAGGCGGATCGGATGATGATATGATCGGCAATACGCAGCTGGGAAGCCATGAACTTGCCTTTCCCAATGCGCCGGTATTTGGGCGGATCGCCACCGTGTTTGCCGGACCCTTTTTCAATTTTATCCTGGCCTTTATTTTTTCATGTATCATTATAGCCAGCTATGGCGCGGATATGCCGGTGATCCAGAAGGTGATAGAAGGAGGCGCTGCCGAGGCGGCGGGGCTTCAGAACGGAGATCAGGTGATCAGTCTGGACGGCAAACATATTTATCTGTACCGGCAGATTTCTCTGTATTCCATGCTGAACAGGGGAGAAGAGATCGAGATCGTCTATGAGAGGAACGGTGAGAAAAACACCGCTATCGTGAAACCCACCTACAGCCCTGAGGAGGGACGGTATTATATCGGCCTTCTGGGAATGGGAGAATACCGGAAATTCGGGACCGTCAAGACTGCAGGCTACGGACTGTGCGAAGTGGGCTACTGGATCGATACGGTGATCAAATCCCTGGAAATGCTGGTGCAGGGCAAGGTGACCAAAGATGATGTGTCGGGACCTGTGGGGATGGCGCAGATGGTATCGGATGTGTATACCGAGTCCAAGCCGGACGGGATCTTTTATATCTGGCTGAATATGCTCAACTTCTGCATACTTTTGTCTGCCAACCTGGGGGTTATGAATCTGTTGCCATTACCGGCACTGGACGGAGGGAGACTGATCTTTCTGTTTCTGGAGGTGCTGCGTGGGAAGCCCGTTCCACCCGAAAAAGAGGGCTTTGTCCATATGATTGGAATGGCCGCGCTGATGGTACTGATGGTGTTTATATTTTTGAATGATGTTAAAAGATTGTTTTGACATAGCTCAGAGAGGATAGATGATGCATAGAGAACATACAAGGGTGGTGGATATCGGCGGCAGAAAGATAGGCGGCGGCAATCCCATAGCCATCCAGTCCATGACCAATACCAAAACAAGCGATGTGGAGGCCACTGTGGCACAGATCCACAGGCTCGAAAAGGCAGGCTGCGAGATCGTCCGCTGCACGGTGCCGGATAAAGAGGCAGCCGCAGCCATAGGAGAGATCAAAAAGCAGATCAACATTCCGCTGGTGGCGGATATCCATTTTGACTACAGAATGGCACTGGCAGCCATGGAAAACGGAGCTGACAAGATCCGTATCAATCCGGGCAATATCGGCGGCAAAGACAAGGTGAAGGCCGTGGCGGATATGGCCGCTGAGAGAATGATTCCGATTCGTGTAGGCGTGAACGCGGGGTCTCTTGAAAAAGACCTGGTGGAGAAATATCACGGGGTGACTGCCGAAGGGATCGTGGAGTCAGCCATGGACAAGGTGCATATGATCGAAGAAGCCGGTTATGACAATCTCGTGATCAGTATCAAATCTTCGAATGTGCCCATGTGTATCAGGGCTCATGAACAGCTGGCACAGGTAACGGACCATCCGATCCACATCGGCATCACGGAGTCCGGCACGCTGTGGAGCGGTAATATCAAATCGGCAGTGGGACTCGGTATTCTGCTGGACAAAGGCATCGGAGATACGATGCGGGTTTCCCTGACGGGGGATCCGGTGGAGGAGGTACGCTCTGCCAGGCAGATCCTCAGAAGCCTCGGACTCAGGCGGGAAGGCATAGAAGTGGTATCCTGTCCCACCTGCGGGAGAACGCAGATCGATCTCATCGGTCTGGCCAACCGGGTGGAAGAGATGGCAGAGGATATACCGCTGAATATCAGGGTAGCGGTCATGGGGTGCGTC
>CAJOOZ010000119.1 GCA_905236705.1 uncultured Lachnospiraceae bacterium
ACCAGTAGATCATAACCGCCGGAGATCAGATAAACGGAATTTACTTCGGGATATTTGTAAATACGCTCCGCGATGTTATCAAAACCCTGTCCCCTCTGCGGTGTGACCCGTACCTCAATGAGGGCGGTCACTTTTTCGATGCTGGTCTTTTCCCAATCGATCAGAGTGTGATAACCACAGATAATACCTTCTTCCTCCATCGCTTTCAGCTCATTGGCCACCTCGATCTCCGGCTCTCCCATGATGATCGCCAGCTCCTTCAGGTCAATGCGGCTGTTTTTTTCGATGATTGCCAAAATGCGTTCTCTCATTTGATGCCTCCTTATGTTGACAAGCGGCTTATACGCTCCCCAAAAGAATACCACAAAACCCCTTCCTGTGCAATCGCAAGGCAGAAGCAGAGCGCTTACAATCGCGGGTTGTTTAAGTATCTTACCTCGTCATGATCCACGAATATGCGCTCCGCTTTTTCCGTGATCTGTCCGATCTCTCCCGCCGGCAGGCCGGCGCGCCTCAACAGCTCTTCAGCCTGTCTGCCGTTTTTGCAGATCATAAGCCACACCCCCTTGTCATCACACTCCCAGGGGTTGATCTGATACAGATTGCAGATCTCGATGACGCTTTGCCGCATGGGGATATCACTCATTCTCAGCCTCATCCCGCAGCCAAAGGCTTCTCCCAGGTTCCAGAGAGCGCCAAACAGCCCTCCCTTTTTGACAGGAAGCAGAACCGGTGAGAGCTCCGGGGCGGGGGCATATTCCCGGCCCTCCCCGAGCACTTTGGTGATGCCGGCGAATACTTCCTCATCCTCTGCCCTTTGCCGGAGCACATCCGCCAGAAGCCATGCCGGAAAATGCTCTTTTAAGGTTTCCTGTTCCCGAAGCACCAGTCCCGCAGCTACCTCTTGTCCGGGTGTTCCGATCAGCAAAAGGGACGGACGATACAGTTGCAGGATCTCTTTCAGGCAGCGCCTGTGCTGATCCGTCACTTCCTCCTCCGTGAAACCTGTCTCTGTATTCTGATGTGTGCTCCTACACATAAAAAGGGCGCAGTATTTCTTCTCTTCTGCGCCCTTCCCAATCCTTTTATTCTGCATCTTATTGTCCTGCCGCAGCAGCTGCTGCCGCTGCCTGTTGCTGGGCTGCCGCCTGCTGGGCTGCCTGCTGGGCCGCTGCCTGCTCTGCCGCCGCCTGCTGGGCTGCGATAGCCTCCTGTTGCTGCTGGATCGCTGCCTGCTGGGCTGCGATGGCTGCCTCCTGTGCTGCCTGCGCTTCCATTGCCGCCACCTGGTTCGGATCATTGTAACTGCCCGCATTGGCAGCCGCTGCCGTTGCCCTGCACTGCTCAATGGAGCCTGTTGCAAGAGCCGCACTGATCGCACTTGCCGCAGCGGGGTTGGAGGTTGCGGTCCCTACCGATGCAGTTCGGGGTACAGCATTGTATTTACTGCTGTTAACCTGCGTCCTGCTCTCTTCCCTGCCATTTACCGTCACTATCTTCCAAAGCTCCGCCGTATAACCTGTATGAGCGGACTGGACACTGATATATCCGACCCGCTGGGAAGAATCTCCGATAACCTTTTCACCCGTTGGTTCTGTTTTGGAGATCACCTTGCTCTCGAAACTGACCTTGCGGTCAGGGTCTCTGGTCTCACGACCGTAGATGGTAAATGTGATATGCTTATCCTCTGTCGTATACCCCTCTATGTAAATGGGATAATCCAGATTATTGACAAAACACATATCCTTTTCGGTGCCCGAAATCGCCGCATCCTCACTGGGCTCCACATAACCTACGATCATGGAATGATTGGATCTCTGCGTGATATCCAGCTCCGCCCGAAGAGCCGCATTGTAAAGGGTTGTGGATACCTGACAGATGCCTCCGCCCAAAGAGTCTACCACCAGACCGCCGCTGTAGGAGCCGGCCAGGTAGTACCCGTTTTCTTCGGTAAAAGGACTGACTTTTTCATAGGTCGAAAAGGAATCCCCCGGGTACAGCAGTGTTCCGTTGATCTTGGAGGCGCCATTTTTCAGATTGCCGCTGCGGTTGGCACCGGAGGAAGAAAAGCTGGTGGTAAAAGTACCCAGCACATCCTTAACCGCCGTCAACTGCTCCTCACTTCCCCTTGGCTCTGTCACATCGGCTACCAGATCGATCACGGCAGACTGAGCATCCTGCTGCAGCGAAAGCGTCTCCTTGATGGTATCGATGGACTCATCCACATTGATCTGTACTCCCGTCTGCCCGGGTGTATAGACAAAGCTGTTGTTCTCCCGTTTCAGCGTTCCGTCCACAGCCTCAACATTGTATTGCAGGCACTGCTCCTCAATGACAGACCGGATCGATTCATCATCATAGGCTATCTCAAGATCAAACACCTTATTCTCATGCTCCAGATCCTTGAGGGCCTTGTAGCGCTGGACGATATTGCCCGACTTGCCCAGACTGCCCGCTTCGTCAACGACTCCGGTATTCTCCCAATGCATTCCCAGCTCTTTTGCCGTGACCTTAACCGCGTTGTTATTGAGGGCATTCAGCGTCACCTCTGTATCACCCAGCCCCTCCACATAGGCATTGACCGCTTCTTCGGCCTCCAGCGTGGTAAGCCCCGATACATCGACGGATCCGATATAGATTCCTTTTTCAATCGTATTAAAAGTACCGGCCGCAAAAGCCTGCCCCGGGAACGCTAACAGCGCCGCGCCGCACAGTAATGCCATGACCGGTATCCTGCTCCGTTTCTTCATCTGCGCCATCCTCAAAATACACCGATCGCGGAGATCGCCAGCGGTATCACCATGGCAAGAACAAGTACCACTGCTATGATCGTAGCCACAATCCTTCTGGTCTTACTGTTGTTAAACATTTTCTCTCTCCTTTTCAGATTCACAAGGGCCTGCAACCTTGACAGAACCCCTTATTTATGCTTTATTGAATATACCATGAAATTCCCTGTTTTGACAAGTTTAATCATATTCATCGCATGGCTTACCGTCAAGACCTCCGGTGGCAAAAAAGAGCGCAGCGAGAACATCCGGTCTTTCTGGGAAAAAGAGCGGGCTGCCAACGCCGTCAGAAAAAAAAGTCTGGACGATCTGCCCTTTGTTCAGTTCCCTTTTGAGCTCCTGCCAACGGAAGAATCCTTCACTTCGCAGGACTCCAATATCCCCTCTTCACTTCTGGCCCTGCAGAAACTGAAAGGACAGAAGATCGTCAATCTCAACGGTTATTCCAACACCGATCTGAAGCTGGAATACGGTACGACCAATATCACGATCCTGACGGAATATGATGAAAATTTCCTGACCCTGTGCCGGGAAGGTCATCTGTTATCCGAATACCTCTACGATATGGACAGAAAACAGGAAGCTTTGCAGCTTTCGGAAGCGCTGATCAGATGCGGCTCCGATGTCAGCACCCAGTTCACGCTGCTCTACAGGATCTATCACGAAACCGGAGCGGATGATGAAAAAAGTAAGCTCAAGCTAACTGTTGAACAGATGACTTCCTCCCGTAAAAATGCCATTCTTCGGGCTTTGGATGAGCTGGAACAAAAACTCTCCTCCCCCGACGGCTATGATACTGCCATTGCCAATGATTCGGCAGATCCGACTCTCAGCAATCCCTAAGGAACTGTAGCAGAATTGTTCAAGTTGTTTCGCTACATTTCCTTGGCGCCAGCAGGTTCATAAACAGTTCCCTGTCCGACGCTCTGAGTTTATCCAGGATCCGGCTCGCCTGACTCTTTGTCAGAGCCGACATTCGGTTTTCATCGATCTGTATTCCCATCTCCTTTGCCGCTTTCCTGAGCTTTTCCTTCTGCTTTTCCATGACGGGCGTATCTCTTTTTACCGCAAAACAAAGCTGTTGCGGCTCAAAAAGCTCCGGTTTCAGGCTTCCGAATTCTTCATAGAGTTTTTGCAATAAAAACCAGGTGGCCGCGGCATCATCCGGCGCTCTGTGCGCATGAAAAACATAGCCGTAATGTCTGCAGCAGTCCGCCAGTCTTTTTTTCTCATCCGGCTCAAGCAGCGCCCTGGCCAGCTTCAATGTATCGATTCCCTTTTTTTCAAATACGAAGCCCTTGGGCCGGCAATCCACAAATGCTTTTTTTAAAAAAGCATAATCACCGGTAATACTATGCCCTACGAGCACATCATCCCCCAGAAAGTCAAGCAGCGTGTCTGCAATCTGCTCAAACTTCTCTCTGCCTGCCAGCATCTCATCCGTAATGCCCGTGATCTCAACGATCTCCTGCGTCAGAGGAAATCCCGGATCCACAAGGATCGAGCAGGTATCCGCAATCCTGCCTTCCCTAATCCGCAGGGCACCGATCTCTATGATCCTGTCAGTTCTTTTTAAAAGACCCGTGGTCTCAAGATCGATGACCACGGCATTCAGACTGCTTATGTCCATATCTGTCCACCCTTTTATGGCATTCTTTTGCAACGTTCACTTTCCGGATTCGTACCACTTGCAGTACCTGCGCAGAAAACACTCCCCGCACTTAGGATTTCTGGCAAAACAGATCTGCCTGCCAAATGTAATGATATGAATATTCCAGAGGATCCAATGATCCCGTGGCAGGACTTTTTCCAGATCATGTTCGATCTTTTCCGGATCGGTCTCTTTGGTGAGTCCCAGTTTGGCCGATATACGCTTGACATGCGTATCCACCACGATACTCGGTTCATGGTAGATATTGCCGCGGATCACATTGGCCGTCTTTCGACCCACCCCGGGCAGAGACGTCAGCTCCTCCATACTACAGGGCACCTGTCCGCCGAAATCCGTAACCAGCCGCCGTGCGCAGGCTATGATGTTTTTGGCCTTATTGTGATAAAACCCAGTGGAATGGATATCCTGCTCCAGCTCTTCAAGCCCGGCATCGGCAAAAGCCTCCAGCGTCGGATATTTGGCAAACAGATCCCCGGTCACCAGATTGACCCGCTCATCGGTACACTGTGCGCTCAGGATCGTGGCAAATAAAAGCTGCCACGGATTCTTATGCTCCAGATAGCAGACATACTCTGTGCCATACTGTTCATCCAATATTGCCAATATCTCTTTCGTTCGTTTTGTTGCCATGTGTTTTCCCTTCTGTCATCACGGTCTTCCGGCTTTTTATGCCGTCACATGATATCTATAATCTTCATGAGTTTTTCCCATTTTTCGGGACCGCAATCGGAGAGTTTTTCGCTGATCTGCATGTATAAAGAATCTTCATTCAGAACAGCTTTATTGCCTGTAAATGTGTATTCGTCACTGATGAAATTGTCCATGCTGCATTCCAGGCAGTTGGCGATCTGCACAAATGCATTCAGGGAGGGATGGGAGCGGCCGCACTCAATATTGCTGATATGGGAAGGATTAACATCCAGATATTCCGCCATCTGCTCCTGCGTGATACCCTTGAGTTTTCTTCGCTCCTTAATCTTCTTTCCGATCTGTTTAAAATCAAGCGTAGACCTTACCATAACTACCTCACTGTAATGAAAGATAATAAGCCTATGCTAACACAGGCTAAGTTGACAACAGCTCCAGAAGCTTCAGTATTCTTTCTCTTTTGTTGAAATCACACTCGGAAATCTTTTCACTGACTCTGTCGTACATCGATTCCTCATCCTGTGCTCCTCCGGATACGTGATGAAATGTGTATTCATCACAGAGAAAATAGTCCACACTGCATTCAAGCGTGTTTGCGATCAGTATCAGCGTGTCCAGTGATATACCGGAGCGACCGCATTCGATATTACAGATGTGCGCGGGATTGGTGTGCAGACTGTTTGCCACTACTTTCTGAGTGAACTCCATGGATATACGACGTTTACGGATTTTCTGACCAATGTTGTAATAATCCAATCCAGACATGTGTATTTACCCCAATTTCGGAAAAGATGTATGTCAACTCTCCAGATCAAGTACATTTTACCGCAGCAGACAGAACTCTTCAACCTCTTTGCGACGAAGATTACGGTGAGATTACGGCGGTCTGTTTTACCCCTTTCTTTTTACTTTCGGCGCGATATGTGGTATTCTGTTACTAGTGCTGGCCGGATTGTTCCGCGCTTCGCACTTCCACGATTCAAACAATACTCTGCTAAGGAGAAACCATGTACACCTGTCAGGGAAAAATCATTCAACCCGGTCTGGCCATCGGTCCCATAAAGATTTTAAGCAGCGGCTCCGGCATTTCCGTCAGCCCCGTTGCCATAGAGGATGTCGAGGCGGAGATCGGTCGTTTTAGAAATGCCAGATTCACAGCCACGGATGAACTGCGCACCCTCTCCGAAAAGGCACTTGCGGATGTAGGCAAAAGCGGCTCTGCCATCTTTGAGGCTTATATGCTGCTTCTGGCTGATGAAGAATACATCGTTGCAGTCGAAAAAAACATCCTCGCCAATCACGTCAATGCGGAATATGCGATTGACGAAACCTCGCGCGAACTGGAGGCCGTCTTTTCCGCCATCGACGATGAGTATATCCGTGCCCGGGCCGTGGACATGCGGGATATCTCATCTCGTCTGATCCGCATTTTATCCGGACAAAAAAATGAACCCGGCTATGCAAAAGACCTGACACAGCCCGTCATTCTGTACGCCGACGAGCTTTCCCCCGTGGATATACTGCAACTGAACCGCAATATGCTTCTGGGACTGGTCACACGATCCGGCAGCACCAATTCTCACGCTGCGATCCTGGCGCGTTCCCTGGAGATCCCCGCTCTGTTCGGGATCGAAACCGACCGTCTGTCGGATATGATACCCGCTGCGCTGGATGCTTATCTGGGTACACTGACCATCGATCCTGACAGGGAAACTCTCCGGATGCTGGAGCAGAAAAAGCAAAGCCTTGCGCATCAAAACCGTCTCCTGCAGGAGCTGAAAGGACAGCCCAGCGTTACAAAGGACGGCCACTTTATCAGTCTCTATGCCAATATCAGCGGTCAGAACGGTGCCGAAAATGCTCTTTCCAACGACGCAGAGGGCATCGGTCTGCTCAGAACCGAATTTCTGTATCTGGAAAGTGCGGATTATCCATCGGAGGAAACGCAGTTTCAGGCCTATAAGAAAGTTGCCGAGACAATGGCTCCCCGAAAGGTCATCATCCGAACGCTCGATATCGGTGCGGATAAACAGACCGGTTATTTCAAACTTAAAAAGGAAGAAAATCCGGCTCTGGGTCTTCGCGGGATCCGTGTCTGCCTGACACGACCGCAGTTATTCAAGACCCAGTTGCGGGCTCTGTACCGGGCAGGCGTCTATGGTCAGATCGCCATCATGTTTCCCATGATCACATCCGTCGAAGAACTCGTAAGCATCAAAAAGATCGCCGCTGAAGTACGCCTTGAACTGTCCGAAGAAAAGATACCCTATCAGGAACCTGAAATGGGTATCATGATAGAAACACCGGCCGCCGTTATGATCTCAGATCTGCTGGCCGGGGAAGCTGATTTTTTCTCCATCGGCTCCAATGATCTGACCCAGTACACGCTGGCCATCGACCGGCAGAACGAGAGCCTTGATGCATTTTATGACCCTCATCACGAAGCGCTGCTGCGGATGCTCCGACTTGTCACGGAAAATGCACACAAAGCAAATATACGGGTGGGCATCTGCGGAGAGCTGGCCGCCGATCAAAGTCTGACGGAAACTTTTCTGAGAATGGGAATCGATGAGTTGTCCGTATCACCGTCCCAGATTCTGCCACTTCGCAGAAAGATCCGCGAAACGGATCTGTCCCATTACAATTGACAGTATTTTCAGAATATTTTATAATTATAGTAACTGTTTTTAGATAATTTTCACCGCCGAAGGGGGGCGATGTATATGAAGAAGGTGCTGGTTCGGGATCTTCGTCCCGGTATGATCACAGCCGAGGATATTTATTCCATCGACGGGCAGTTGATACTGTCCAAGAATTTCGTACTGGAACCGGAGAGCATTCAGCGGCTGGAGGGTTTTTCCGTCTACTCCATACGGATCTCCGATCAGGTTTCCTCCGTTGCCACAGATGCGGCTCCGCAGCCGCCCTCCAACAAGGAACGGATCCGTGCCAACCCGCAGTTCAGGGCTTTTCGCGCCAGTTTTGAAGAGAATGTGACAACCCTGCGCACCACTCTGAATGCGGCGGTTACAGCCAATTCCAATTTCGATGCGGAAAATGTTTTGTCACAGACCCTCTCATTGATCGGCAAATCCGAGCAATCCTCGCTCAGCATGATGGACATGCTGCTCAATATGCGTGACTATGATGATTCCACCTATGCGCATATGGTCAACTGCTCCATCCTCTGTAATATCTTCGCGGGATGGCTCAGATTCGATCAGAGGGAACGGGTACTGGCTACCAGTTGCGGTCTGTTTCACGATATCGGGAATCTGCGGATTTCCGAGGACATTCTGAAAAAGCCGGAGGCTCTCTCCTACAAAGAAAGAGAGCTGGTGAAGCGCCATGCGCTGGAGGGATATAATATCCTGAGTCAGCAATCCCTTCATCCCGAGATCAAAAATTCAGCCCTGATGCATCATGAAAGATGCGACGGCAGCGGCTACCCCTACGGTTTTACCTCAGACAAGATCTCGAAGTTTTCCAAACTGGTTGCCATCGTTGACGTATACAATGCCATGACCAGCAAACGGCCTTATCGCAAGGCGATCTGTCCTTTCACGGTAGTGGAGGAGCTTCAGGCGCAGGAATTTGATAAATTTGATACAGATATGATGCTGACTTTTCTGAAAAATGTCTGCGACGGGTTTATCGGCAACAGGGTTCGGCTCTCCAACGGGATCGAAGGAGAGATCGTCTTTATCCATCCGAATGACCTGTCCCGTCCTACGATCCAATGCGGACAGAAGTTTTTGGATCTGTCAGCGCACAAAGATATCAGGATTATGGCCATCATTTAGAATCATGCTTCCCATGCGGAAGTTTGAAAAAAATATAAAGGAGAGATAAGATATGGGTTTAATCAGAGCAGCACTTAACGCAGCCGGCGGAGTCGCAGCCGACCAGTGGAGAGAATATTTCTACTGCGACGCACTTCCCGAGAACGTATTATTGAGAAAGGGAACACCGAAACACAGTGATAAGCGTAAATCTGCTAACACCAAGGGCGAAAACAACATCATTTCCAACGGTTCTGTCATTGCCGTAAATGAAGGTCAGTGTATGTTGATCGTAGAGCAGGGTAAGGTAGTGGATATCTGCGCCGAGCCCGGTGAATTCGTATATGATACTTCTTCCGAGCCCTCCATCCTGTATGGTGATCTTGGGGAAAACCTGAAGGCAACTCTGTCCAATATCGGCAGACGTTTTAGCTTTGGCGGCGACGCTGCCAAGGATCAGCGCATTTACTATGTTAATACCAAGGAGATCATGCGCAATAAATACGGTACTCCGACACCGGTACCTTTCCGCGTTGTCAATGATAAACTGGGGCTGGATATGGACACCAGAGTGCAGTGCCACGGTCAATACTCCTTCAAGATCGCAGATCCCATTATCTTTTATACCAAAGTATGTGCTAACGTACCGGATGAATTTACCAAAGAAAATCTGCTTGACCAGATGAAGACTGAGATCAATACGGCTCTGGCTCCGGCACTGGCCAAGATATCAGCCATGGGTGTCCGTTATTCCGAAGTTCCCGCTCATACCAAGGAACTTACCCAGGCCATGAAAGACGAGCTCTCCGATGACTGGACACAGGGCCGCGGCATCGAGATCGTTTCCTTCGGGATTGATTCCTTAAAGCTTCCCACCGAAATCGAGAAAAAGCTGGAAGAACTATCGCAGACTGCTGTATTTACCAATCCCGGTATGGCAGCCGCCAACCTGACACTGGCACAGGGCGAGGCCATGAAGGCAGCTGCAGCCAATACCGCAACCGGTCCCATGATGGCATTTGCGGGTATGAATATGGCACAGCAGGCAGGCGGCATCAATGCAGGCAATCTCTTTGCCATGCAGCAGCAACAGCAGCTGCAGGCCGCCCAGGCTCAGCAGATGCAAGCCGCTCAAACGCAGCAGGCAGCTGCTCCCGCCGCCCCCGCAGCAGGAGGCTGGACATGTGGCTGCGGACATACGGGAAATACCGGCAACTTCTGCGCAGAGTGTGGTGCCCGCAAGCCGGAGGAACAGACGGCAGACGGTTGGATCTGTCCTTCCTGTCAGACACAGAACAAAGGAAAATTCTGCAGTCAGTGTGGTACTCCCAAGCCGGCAGGCGAGCCCCTTTATAAATGCGATAAATGCGGATGGGAACCGGAAGACCCTCATCATCCTCCGAAGTTCTGTCCTCAGTGCGGAGATCCTTTTGATGAAAACGATATTCAGAAATAAGCCATAGTAAGGGGCAGCCGAAAGGCTGCCCCTTTTGAATGAATACGGGTTGTATATATCTTACGGCTCCATAGCACCTGCTTGCGGATCTGTAAGTTCAAGACTCGCTCGCGAGTCTTGGCGCGGGATTTGCAAAAGCTTCGCTGACATATTTCCTATGCAAATCCCTGCGCATCCTCGCGG
>CAJOOZ010000120.1 GCA_905236705.1 uncultured Lachnospiraceae bacterium
AGCCGGTGCGGTTGCAAAGCCCGGAATGGAAATGAAGATCGGTGCCAGGAAAATGGACAGCAGAAATAAAAATCCCGTCACGACGGATGCCAGACCTGTTCTGGCTCCCTCTCCCACGCCTGAGGAGCTCTCTACAAACGTGGTCGTGGTGGATGTACCGAAAACCGCTCCCAAACTGGTGGCGACGGCATCGGCCAGCAGTGCCTGTTTGATCCTGGGCAGCCTTCCGTCCTTGTCCAGCATATCCGCCTTGGTTGCCACACCGATCAGGGTTCCGAGTGTATCAAACATATCCACAAACAGAAAGGCCAGTAGCACAACGATGAAATTCACGATGTCAACCTGGGCAAAATCCGCCTTGAATACCTGTCCGAAGGTGAGTCCCAGTTTGGAAAAATCCGTCATACCCAGAGCAGGATACAGGGAATAGTAACCGGCATCCGGCGTTACCTGATACAGACCTGTCGCCTGGGCGATCATGCCCAGAACCCAGGTGGCAACGATACCGATCAGGATCGAACCGCGAACTTTTTTGATGTACAGGATCGCCGTGATAAACAGACCGATCAAAGCCAGCAGTGCGCAGATTCCCTCGGTGCTGAAATTGCTGCGGAATTTCACATATGTGGTAAGGGTGGAATCGTCATTGACTACCAGATGTGCACCCTGCAGTCCGATAAAGGCGATAAACAGACCGATGCCGGCGCTGACGCCTTTCTTCAATGTCAGAGGGATCGCGTTAAAGATGGCCTCACGGACATTGGTCAGCGACAGGATGATGAAAATGATACCTTCGACAAACACGGCCATCAGGGCTGTCTGCCAGGAATACCCCATTGTCCCGCATACCGTAAATGCAAAGTAGGCATTCAGTCCCATGCCGGGTGCCAGGGCAAAGGGATAATTGGCCAGAAGCGCCATACACAGTGTACCCACAAAGGAAGCCAGCGCCGTTGCGATCAATACGGCAGTGGCATCCATTCCCGATGCCGACAGAAGAGCGGGATTGACCGCCAGAATATAGGCCATGGTCATAAACGTGGTAATACCGCCCAGCACCTCGGTTTTCACATTTGTTCCGTTTTCTTTGAGTTTGAACATTTTTTCAAGCATCGGTTTCCCTCCTCTCGCCCTTACTTTCCTTCATAGATAATTACGGAATCCACATCTACGCCTTTCAGTTTGTCTCTCCCTTTCAGGCCGGCAAGCTCCATCAGAAATACCACCTTCACTACTTCGCCGCCCAGCTCTTCGATCATTTTGATACTGGCCTCGATGGTGCCGCCGGTAGCGATCAGATCATCCACTACAACTACCTTCTGACCGGGACGGATCGCATCCTTGTGCATCTCCACGGTGGCGCTGCCGTATTCCAGATCATAACTCTGTTCGATGGTTTCCATGGGGAGCTTTCCCTTTTTACGGACCGGTACGAATGCTTTGTGCAGTGCATAGGCAATGGGCACACCAAACATAAACCCTCTGGATTCGGTACCTACCACCACATCAAAATCAAGATCCTTTACGCGTTCCATCATGGAATCAATGGCCAGTGCCAGTCCCTCCGGATCCTGCAGAACACTGGTCACATCCCGAAAAATGACCCCCTCTTCGGGAAAATCCGGAATCGCCCGAACATATTCTTCCAGTTTTTTCATAAGACATTTCCTCCTTTTTATCTCGTCTCCATCAACGTCTTCATCCCCTGGTTGAGACCGCTCACCGTCAGTTTATACATGGGAAGCAGTTGTCCGATGGCCGTCTCCGCCTCTCTCCAAGGTGCTCTGCGGGGTGCCATCTTGGGATTCATCCAAATGATCTTTTTGTAATGGGACTTTAGAAGATTCAGCCATTCCCAGCCTGACAGACCGCCGTTGGGTCCCCTGTAATTACCTGTCTTTGAATACAGCTCTTCCGGCGCCATGGCCGCGTCGCCAACGATGATCACTTTATAATCGGAGCCGAGATTTCTGAACATCCAGTCCGTATCCACCCAGTCTCCGTTTTCACATTCCGGTGTCTTGTAGACATTTGCATAAATGCAGTTATGAAAATAGTAGCATTTCACATCCTTAAAATGATTGGATTTGGATACCGTCTGAAACAGTTCGTTGACCAGAGACGAATAGGGGATCATGGTGCCGCCGGAATCCATGAGCAGCAAAAGCTTTACTGCATTCTTGCGCGGACGCATCATCTCGATCTGCAAAAGTCCGCCTCTGTTACAGGTCTGATGGATGGTCTCGTCGATATCCAGCTCCGTCTTGGGGATATCCAGCTTGGTGGAAAACTGCCGAAGGCGCCTTAAAGCCATCTGAAACTGTCTGTTCTCCAGCACTCTGTCATCCCTGAAATCCCTGAATTTCCGCGCTCCCACCACCTCAAAGGCAGACTGGTATCCGCTGGCGCCGCCCACTCTCACACCGCCGACGTAATTGCCCGAATTGCCAAAGGGCGTGGCGCCCGCCGTTCCGATCCAGAAGGAACCGCCGTTGTGTTCCTCAGTCTGATCCTTCAGACGCTGCTTGAATTTTGTTTCCACATCCTGTTTGTCGATCTTCATTTCATCCGCAGAATGACGGTTAGCCCACTCTTTGTCGGCATCTATTTTTTTCAGTTCCTCCTGCAGCTCCTTTTTATCCAGCCACCTGAGCATCTCCTGCGTCACTTCGGTGTCCTTTTCGGCATCCCTGAAGCACTCCTCAAAGGCCGTATCGAATTTATCAAAATCCGTTTCGCTTTTGACCAGGATCATTCTGGACAGATAATAAAAATCTGTCAGCTGCGAGCCCGCCAGACCCATATCCAGCGCCTCAAGCAGTGTCATCCACTCTGTCAGTCCGATATGCAGTTCCTTGCGCCTCAATTCGTAAAAGAAATTGAGGAACACCGTTCCGTCATTATATGCCATTTTGTCTGTTCCGTTTATTATCTTTCTTCCGGATCCCGCTTTTCTTTATCCGGCCTCTTTATCTGGGTGCGCGCCGGATCGTCTCCAGATCCTCATCCTTCTTGACCACAACTCCCACAAAGGGCAGTTTTTCACGGATCTGATCAGCCGGAATACCCGCAATCTGCAGTGCATTGATCCAGTCGATCAGTTCAGAAGTGGAGGGCTTTTTCCTCACTTCTCTCTGGGACCGTATCCAGTAAAAAACATCCATCGCATTTTTCAAAAGGTTATCTTCCACCTCGGGATAATGACTTCTGACGATCTGTGCCATCAGCTCTTCTTCCGGAAACTCGATATAATGGAAAATGCATCTGCGCAAAAATGCGTCCGGCAGTTCTTTTTCCGCATTGGAGGTAATGATCACGATGGGACGATGTTTGGCCCTGACCGTCCTCTTTGTCTCATGAATATAAAACTCCATCTGATCCAGTTCCCACAACAGATCGTTAGGAAACTCCAGATCCGCCTTGTCAATCTCATCAATCAAAAGGATCACCTGTTCATCGCTTTCAAAGGCTTCTCCCAACTTGCCCAGCTTGATGTAGCGGGCGATATCATCCACTCCCTCTTCACCGAACTGTCCGTCATAAAGACGCTGGATCGTATCATACATATACAATCCGTCCTGTGCCTTGGTGGTGGATTTGATATTCCAGATGATCAGCTTTTTATTCAGACTGTCAGCCACCGCCTGCGCCAGCATCGTCTTGCCGGTGCCCGGCTCTCCCTTGACCAGCAGCGGCTTTTTAAGCGCCATTGCGATATTCACGCTGGCCAGCAGCTCCTCACTGGCAACATACTGCGCTGTTGACTGAAATCCGTTCTCCATCCTGCTTTCTGCCATTTCCCTGTCCTTTCTGTGCTTTGGATCTGTTACAAAATTATAAATTTTTACGAACTATACCAAAAATACGCCGCCTGTTCTGATCCCCAGCTCCCGCAAAAACAAAAGCTCCTTTTCAATCTTCTTGTGTCTGCTCCTGCCGCACTTCTCCACCAGATATACTACGGATACTCCGTTGAGCCGGCGCAATGCCTCACTTTTGACATTGATATCCGAAACGGCTGTGATAGTTGTTCCCGCTTCTTTCAGAGATTCCATAAGGCCGGCAGCAGCCGGCAGTTCCAGCAGCCTGCCGTCGCTGGATACCAGTGCGACAGTCTCCTTCTGCCCTGCGCCCAGAATCAGCTCCTTCATCAGCTCCGTCTGTTCCCCGCCCGTTTTCCGGGCAGATCCGTCGGCATAAACAGGCAGATCATACATATCGGTAATACTCTGCATACTCAGCACCACAGGTGTAAACAGATAGATGAGAAATACCAGCAAAAAACTGACTCCCAGACCGATTCCCAGACCTTTTGCGGCTTCTGTCAGAAAGACCTTTTGATAGTTCTCCGAAACAGCCTTCACTTCCCTGGTCTCGGTCAATGTCATTCCGTCAACATAGCCTTCATCATCTTTTACCTTGCGGTAGGCAGCCAGATATGCCGCTTCATCCTCGTTAAGCTGTCCCATTTTGGTTGCCAGCGTCGTCTGTTGATTGGCCAAATCCGCCTGTTTTGCGGCCAGAGTGTCCGCCAGCGCCGTATCCACCAGTTCATAGGCATCCGTTCTCTCCGCCGTTACCTCATACGCTCCGATGCTCTTATCCGGGGCAGCTCCCATTTCTCCCACTGCCGACTCGATGGCATCCAAAAGCCCTGTCATCTGCTCCCTGTCAGCGCCGTATGCCCAGACATAAAAGGTTCCGGGAACACTCGTCACTTCGGCTCCCATGATCTCATTTAAGTAGCTCGTTTCGCTTCCGAGACCGGACAGCTCCATGATCCTGTCATAATTCTCCTGCGCTCTGAAGGCTCCCAGGTAAGCATTCGCTAACTGTTGCCTCTTTGCTTCAAAGGCGGCTCTTTGCTCATCCGTGATCCCTTCCCCGGATTCTGCCAGACTCTTTTCCTCCGCCAGCGTAAACCGGTATCTGATATTGCCGTTCCATTTATGCATCGGATCGATCTTCATCAAAAGCGACTCGTCCAGATATTGCTGTCTTTCCGCTACCAGGGCTTCATAATCGGTCACGCCCTTGACGTTGAGAAACCCCTTTTCATCGATCTTGATTTTGATTTCTTTTTCGGTCTGTCCGCTTTGGGCCGCCGCCTTCTTTTTCCGGCTGCTGACGCCTCTGAAGCCCATGACACCTGCGCACAGAATCATGATGACCAAAACCGCCACCCAAAAACGAAGCATCAGGTTCAGTATCCCTTTCAGGGTAATCACCTTTTGTCCGATTTGATTTTCTCTCATCTAGCTATCCTCCGCATTTTACCACCGGCATATTCTCCATCCTAAGCTCCGGGGCGTTCTGCCGCGCTGCAAAGACATATCCCAGCAAAAGCATGATCGGCTGAAACGACAAAACCAGCAGCTCTGCATCGATCATGCCGAAGATCAGCCAGCTGATATAAGCGATCTTCAGACCCGGGTTTGTATTGCCGGCCACCCATATTCCAAGCAGCACAATCCCCACCAGCAGGATCACCTCAAAAATGATCCCGTAATGGATGGCATACTTCAGATAAGAGCAGTCCACATAGTTGTAGATCCAGTCCGGATGCTTTTTTTTGCTGCCGGCTCCCACCCATCTGATCTTCCGGCCCAGAAGCGGAATCCCGTACTCATCCAGTCCGTCATGTCCCAGCTTCAGTCTGCCGTTGAAGAAAAGGTTAGCCTTTAGCCAAAGAGCCTCGCTCCCATCATAGATCACCTGGGCAGTCAGCGCCGTTGCCGGAACAATGATTCCGATCAGGAAAAAGCAAAGCTTTTCAATCCTTTTGTTATCAAAAGCAAGCTGCATCCTGCCCAGCAGGTAAGTTCCCGCAATGGAAAAAATGAACAGATACAGATCCGTATTGGTCATCGTCCCCCTGGCCCAAAGATAATTGAAACCAAAGAGCAGAAGCGCCTGCCACAGCTTCAGTGTCTTTTTCAGGCTCATATAAAGAAGCGACAGGAACATGGCGATATGACTGCCGTAGGTACAGTATGTATATCCCCAGTCATACCGTTCCCTCATATCGGGGCCCGTCCAGAGTTCATTGGGCAGAAGTCCCGATATACTGGTCGTCACGGTCGCCGCCATGATCAAAAGCTGCAGTATGATCGTGACCCTGAAAACCTTTCTGTAATCCACGTTCCGCATACTGACGATAAAGCATACGCTGACGAAAAGATCTGTAATCTCCGCTCTTCTGCAGATCAGGTATGTGACCGCTATGACCGCCAGTCCCGCAAGCGTTCCCGCATCCAGTTCATTATCGTCATACAGCTTCAGGATCAGCAAAAGATACACAAGCTTGCGCACGCCCTGTCTGATATCCGAAAGAGGCATCATCTGTCTGAAATAAGTCAGGTTCAGCACCTCGAAGATCAGCCACAGAGAATAGGCAGTCAAAAACAGTATTTCACTTCTGCTGTATCTTTTACTCATTCCCTACTCCCGAAAGATCAGATATTGGTTCTGACCACCTTGGGCTGGAAGCCGCCGTCCTTCAGCGCCTTCATGATCTCTTCCTTGTGCTCCGAGCCAAATGCTTCCATCGTGATCCTCAGCTCAACTGCGGCATTCCTGTTGATGGAAACAAACTGATTGTGCTCCAGTTTGATCACATTGCCGTTTTTCTCTGCGATCACCTGTGAAACCCTTGTCAGCATGCCGGGCTTGTCCGGCAGCAATACGGAAACGGTAAAGATCCTGTCTCTGATGATCAGTCCCTGCTGCACGACCGAGGACATGGTGATCACATCCATATTGCCTCCCGATAAAATGCAGACGACCTTTTTCCCTTTAACATTCAGTTTTTTTACGGCCGCCACTGTCAAAAGACCGGAATTTTCCACGACCATCTTGTGGTTTTCAACCATATCCAGAAAACATACCACCAGGTCTTCATCCTCTACCGTAATGATGGAATCCAGATTCTGCCGAAGATAAGGATAGATCTTTTCGCCCGGCGTCTTGACTGCGGTACCGTCGGCAATGGTATTCACACTGTCAAGCGTTGTTACCCTGCCCGCCTGAAAGGATGCCTGCAGGCAGTTCGCCCCTGCCGGCTCCACGCCGATGACCTTTATTTTGGGATTCAGAAGCTTGGCCAGCGTAGAAACCCCCGTGGCCAGTCCGCCGCCCCCTACGGGCACCAGGATATAATCAACCAGCGGCAGTTCCTTGATGATCTCCATGGCAATGGAGCCCTGCCCCGTTGCTACTGCCAGATCATCAAAGGGATGAATGAAGGTGTATCCCTCCTGCCCTGCCAGCTCCAGCGCTTTGGCGCAGGCCTCGTCATAAACGTCTCCGTAAAGCACCACTTCGGCGCCGTAGCTCTTGGTCCGGTTGACCTTGATCAGAGGCGTGGTGGTGGGCATGACGATCACTGCCCTGCAGCCATATTTTTGAGCCGCATAAGCCACTCCCTGCGCATGGTTTCCGGCAGAGGCGGTAATGATGCCGCGACCTCTCTCTTCTTCCGTGAGGGTACTCATCTTGTAATAAGCGCCTCTCACCTTGTAGGCTCCCGTAAACTGCATATTCTCCGGTTTCAGATAGACCCTGTTGCCGGTCGCCTCACTCAGATATGCACTGTAGATCAGCTCCGTGGGCAGTGTCACCTCTTTTACCTTTTCGCTGGCCTCTTCGAATTTATCCAGCGTCAGCATCTCCTCTCCCGGGTCGATACCTGTTTCCTTTTTTGTTGCCATAGATCTCTTCTCTCCTTTATGAATCTTTAGGAAAACAACGCCTCCACAAAGCTTTGGGAATCAAACTTCTGAAGGTCGCTCACCTTTTCTCCGACGCCTATATACTTAACCGGAATCCCCAGTTCGGACTGAATGGCCACTACAATACCGCCCTTTGCGGTCCCGTCCATCTTGGTCAGGATGATACCGGTCAGATCCGCAACCGACGCAAACTCCCTTGCCTGGGAAAGCGCATTCTGTCCCGTGGTGGCATCAAGCACCACAAAGTTTTCGCGATGGACGCCGGGCATCTCCCTGTCGATCACACGATTGATCTTTTTCAGTTCTTCCATCAGGTTCTTTTTATTGTGAAGCCGTCCTGCCGTATCACATAAAAGAACATCGGCGCCTCTGGCTTTGCTGGCGCTGAGGGCATCGAAAACGATACTGGCGGGATCTGCTCCTTCCGCTCCCGAAATGATCTCCACACCGGCCCTGTTTGCCCACTCTGTAAGCTGCTCTGTGGCGGCAGCTCTGAAAGTATCCGCCGCTGCCAGGATCACGCGTTTGCCGCTGTCCTTGAGTTTGGCGGCCATTTTGCCGCAGGTCGTGGTCTTGCCAACGCCGTTGACTCCGATGACCAGTACAACGGACTGTTTTTCCTCAAAACTGTAATCCGCCTCACAGGTAGACATCTGCGTTCTGATCTCATCGATCAGAAGCTGCTTGCAGTCCATGGGGTTCTTGATCTTCTTTTCTTTTACCTGCTCCCGCAGTCTGTCCAGAATCTCTTCCGTGGCTCTGACTCCCACATCACCCATGATCAGGATCTCTTCGAGCTCCTCATAAAAATCCTCGTCAATGGAGGATGATCCGGCAAAGACCGCATCCAGGCCACTGACAAAGCTGTCCCTGGTCTTGCCCAGTCCATCCCTGAGCCTGTCAAACAGACCTTTTTTGCGGTTGGCAGCCTCTAGCTCCCACTGCTCTTCTTCCAGTCTTCTCTTTTCCTCTTCCTCCCGCTGCCTGGCGCGTTCCTCGCGTCTGGCCGCCTCTTCATCCTGTGCCGCCTGAATCTCCTCGGCTGTCGGCTCGTAGGCAATGCCCTTCATCATGGCCACTGCTTCCGCAGCGGTACGGGGTGCATGAACGGGGGTTTTTACCGGTTCTTTTTCATCCATAATCTCATCCTTACTCTTGTCTTTTATGCACTCAGATCTTTTTCTATCAGATCAACGGATACCAGCGCCGAAACGCCTTTTTCCCGCATGGTGATACCGTAGAGTCTGTCTGCCCTCTCCATGGTACCGCGTCTGTGGGTGATCACAATGAACTGGGTATGTCTGGTCAGCTTGTGCAGATATCCCGCAAAACGTCCCACGTTGGAATCATCCAGAGCGGCCTCGATCTCGTCAAGCAGACAGAAAGGTGACGGCTTCAGGTTCTGTATCGCAAACAGAAGCGCAATGGCGGTAAGCGCCTTTTCACCACCGGAGAGCTGCATCATGTTCTGGAGTTTTTTGCCCGGAGGCTGCGCTATGATACGGATGCCCGCTTCCAGCACGTCTTCCTCCTCCTGCAGTTCCAGCGTACCCTGTCCGCCGCCGAACATTTCTTTGAATACCTTGTCAAATTCCACGCTGATCTGCTCGAATTTTTCAGTAAACTGCAGGCGCATATTCTCATCCAGTTCCGTGATCAGATCCTTCAGTTTTTCCTCTGCGCCCACGAGATCGTCATGCTGATCGCTCATAAAGGTGTATCGCTCCATCAGTTCCCTGTATTCCTCGATGGCATTGACGTTCACCTCTCCGAGCCCCTTCAGCTCATCCTTGATCTGTCCGATTTCCTTTTTCATTCCCGCCAGATCGGTCATCTCTTCGTTTCGCATTTCTCTGGCATCTGACAGGGTGATCTCATATTCATTCCACATATAACTGATCCTGGAATCAATGGACTCCTGCATCCTTGCCCTTTGGGCTTCCAGGCGATATACTTCCTTATCAAGCGATGAGATCTGATCGGAAAGGCTTTCTCTCTCGTTAAAGAAATTCTTCTGTTTTTCGGTCAGCTCCTGCTTCTTGCGGGTATATTCCGCAACCTTTTCCCGATCCTCATCCTGTGCCTCATAGGACGCTTCGATGGTCTCGGTCAGCTTTTTGATATCCTCTTCTTTCTGCTGCGTGTCGGTCCTGGAGTTCTCAAGCGTCTCAATAACTTCCTCCAGCTCGGCTCTGATGCGCTGGATATCTTCCGCGATCCTGTCCACATTCTGCTGCATGAAGCCCTGCTTCTGCCGGCTCATCTCAGCCTCCGTATGAAGCCTTGCTGCCTTGTCGGAAGCTGCGGCTTCTTCTTCCGCCAGACCATCCAGCTCTGCCTGTCTTTTTTCGATCAGCGCCTTTAACTCCTTTTCCCTGGCCTCGGACTCGGACAGATGGCGCAGCGCCTCTTCTCTTCCGGCTCCAATCTCCGCAAGCTCTTTTTCAAGCTGCTCCACATCCGCTCTGAGCTGTTCCAGTCCGGCTCCCGCCTGTTCTTTTTTCTCCTCGGCCGTCATGACGTTCAGCCGGGCCGTATTCTGCTCGATAAACTTTCTCTGGATCTGCTCGCGCATCTCCTCGATATCCCTGCGGACCTTTTTTCGATCTTCCTTGGCAGACTCGATCTCGGAAAGAAGTGTATCAATCTGTTTCAGGTGTTTTTTGACACCGTTCTCCAGCTCATCCATCTCTCTGCGGCGCGCAAGAAGGTTGCCGGAATGCTTGAAAGCGCCGCCGCTGACAGCACCGCCCGGCACCAGCAGCTCCCCTTCCAGCGTAACCAGTCTCACACCATAATCATATTTTCTGGCAATCTTGAATGCCAGATCCACATTTTCCACCACGACGATCCTGCCCAGCAGCGTCCTCGCCACATCAGCATACTTTTTGTCTGTCGTGACCAGATCACAGGCCAGGGCAATGGCGCCCTTTTCTTCCAATACCTCCGGCGTTTTGAAGGTCTGGGGATTGGTGATCGCGGTCAGCGGCAAAAATGTAGCCCTTCCGGCTCTTTCCCGCTTCAGCATCCCGATCATGTTCTTGGCTGTCGCTTCATCCTCTGTGACAATATTCTGGATATTGCCTCCCAGTGCAGTCTCTATGGCGGTCTCATATTGCTTTTCCACCTTGATGATATCCGCTACCACACCTATGATGCCGGTATTCTCTTCTTTTTGCTCCATCACACGGCGGATACTGTTTCCATATCCTTCGTACCGTTCCGTGATCCCTGTAATGGCATCCAGCCTGGATTTTTCCTGATGATATTTCACCTGGGCATCGCGGTATGCCTGATCCTTCTGTGTCAGCAACTCGGTCAGTTCGGAGTTCTTCTCCTCCAGAGCGGATTGTCTTTCGTTTAATCTCTTTATCTCTTCCTGCAGATCCCGAAAAGTCTTCCTGAGCCCTTCGATCTCGGACTCCTGCTGTTCCTCATCGCTTCTGGCTCTCAGCAGGCTGGCGGAAAGCTCACTTTTACGGATCTGATGCTGCTCCTGCAGAGAATCCAGCCTTGCCACCTCGGATTTCATTCCGGCCCGTTCATTCAGACCCTCCATCAGCTTTTTCTGGCTGTCGTCTATCTCGGCATTATAGGCATCGATCTTCTCCTGCAGTGCCGTCACCCTGTCCTGCGCCTCATGAAACGTTTTATCCATGGACTCAAGTTCAAGATCATAGCTTTTCTTTTCTTCGATGAGCCTGTTCTTCTCAGTCTCTCTCTCTGCGATCTGCTCTCTGATGGCTTTTTCCCTGCCGGCAAAATGCTCCTGATTGTCGCCCGAGGAACGGATCTGTTCTTTTAAAACACCGATCTGCAGTTCCAGCTTGCCCCTGATCTCGGAAGCACTGCTGATCTTGCCCTGTCCTTCGACGATCATCTCTTCGAGACGTTCCAGCTGGTTTTGTACCCTCTCGTATTCATCCTTGATATGGCTGAAGTTTTCATTAGCCTTGGCTAACTGTTCCGATGCACCGTCATATTTCTCCGTTGTCTGCGCCAGCTCCTCCACCAGCTTCTCGTTTTCCAGCAAAAATACATTGACATCCAGATTTTTCAGACTCTCTTTTTTTCTCAGATAGAGTCTGGCCTTGTCAGACTGGGTTTCAAGCGGTCCTTTTCGTCCTTCCAGTTCGGCCAGGATATCATTGACCCGCAAAAGGTTCTGTTTTTCATGTTCCAGACGTTTTACAGCCTCATTTTTCCGGCGCTTAAATTTGACAATTCCTGCCGCTTCATCAAACAGCTCGCGTCTCTCTTCGGGCTTGCCGGACAGGATGCGGTCGATCTGTCCCTGTCCAATGATGGAATACCCCTCTTTGCCGATACCCGTATCATAAAAGAGCTCGTTTACATCCTTCAGACGACACACGGTACCGTTGAGCAGATATTCACTCTCGCCGGAACGATACAGCCGTCTTGCCACTACCACTTCCTCATAATCGACCGGCAGAGAATGGTCGCTGTTGTCCAGCGTGATAGCCACATAGGCATATCCCAAAGGCTTTCTGTTCTGGGTTCCCGCAAAGATCACATCCTGCATGCTGGAGCCGCGCAGCTGTTTGACCGACTGCTCTCCAAGCACCCAGCGCACCGCATCTGCCACATTGGATTTGCCGGAGCCGTTGGGTCCGACGATGGCAGTGATTCCGTTATGAAACTCAAACAATATCTTATTTGCAAAGGATTTAAATCCGTGAACTTCTATACTTTTTAAGTACATCTCATATCTCCCATTCCTCCATTTTGGTAAGCGCCTCATAGGCCGCCTGCTGTTGTGCCAGCTTTTTGGAATGTCCCTTTCCGCTCCCGATGACCGTATCGCCCAGGCGTACTCTGACGAAAAACTCTTTTTTATGTTCCGGTCCACTTTCGGAAACCAGTTCATAGCAGGGCTCGCCTTTCCCTTTTTTCGCCACTTTCTCCTGCAAAACGGATTTGGCATCATAAAAGAGCTGCTTCTTTTCCAGATCGTTTAACACAAAACGGTGGATGAACTTTGCAGCCTCATCCAGTCCACCATCCAGATAGATAGAACCGATGATCGCCTCCACCACATCCGACAGGATCGACTCTCTGTCGCGTCCTCCGGTATTTTCCTCGCCTTTGCCCAAAAGCACAAACTCTCTCAGGCCCAGATCCGCAGCGGTAATGGCCAGCGCCTGTTCGCAGACCGCGGATGCCCGCCTCTTGGTCAAAGCCCCCTCCGGCTGGTCGGGAAATGCGTGATAAAAATAATCACTGCTGACCATCTCCAGCACGGCATCACCCAGAAATTCAATGCGTTCATAGCTGCCCAGCTTGTTGATCTTCAGCTCGTTGGCATAGGAAGTATGGGTCAGCGCCTGTCTGAGCAGCTTTGGGTCTTTGTAGGTATATCCGATCTTTTTCTCCAATGCCCCATGATCCAGCCGATTCATAATGTTTCCGGTTCCTTTCCCAAGGTCTCGCAGATCAGTCTGTAAGCATCTTCTATCGTTTCAATCCGCTCCACCTTGTCGGGGGGCAGTTCAATCCCTGTCTCATCCTGTACCAGCAAAAGAATCTGGTAAGCATCCAGCGAATCCGCTCCCAGATCACCCACAAAGGCAGTCTGTGGTCCGATCTCACTGACATCGCACTTCAGCACTTCAACCACTGCCTTTTGTAATATTTCCAATTCCCTGTTCATTCTCTCTCCGATCCGGCTGTCATCACGAGAGCCTCTGCCTGATCTTCTCGTTGATCTTCTGTTTCTCAAACTGCTCGCACTGCAAAATGGAATTGCAGATCTCCACACTCTTGCTGTTGCCGTGTGTCTTGACCACAAGGCCGTTCAGCCCCAGCATGGGAGCTCCGCCGTACTGTTCCATGGAAAAAGACTTCAGCGTCTTTTTCAGTGCCGGTTTTACCAAAAGTGCGCCGATCTTGCTGCGCAGATTGCTCATCATTCCCGCCTTGATCTTGTCTATCAGCGTCAGCGCCACACCCTCATACATTTTCAATATGATATTGCCCGTAAACGCCTCGCAGACCACCACATCCGCCACGCCGGACGGAATATCCCTTGCTTCGATACTGCCGATAAAATTGATATCCTCGCACTCCTTGAGCAGGGGGTAGGTTTCCTTGACCAGCGCATTTCCCTTTTCTTCTTCGGCGCCGATATTGACGATGCCGACGGTGGGACTTGCGATTCCCATGACGCTCTCCATATAGATGCTTCCCATCTTGGCAAACTGCACCAGCATGGAAGGTCTGGCATCCACATTGGCACCGCAGTCGATCAGGAGGGAACATCCCCTCTCATTATCAGTCGGGATCAGCGGAGCAAGAGGCGGTCTCTCCACTCCCTTGAGCCTGCCCACCTTGGTCTGTCCGCCCACAAGAACGGCGCCGGTACTACCCGCCGAGACAAAGGCCTGCGCCTCACCCCGATGCACCATCAGCATCCCCTTGACGATGGATGAATCTTTCTTTTTCATCACTGCCTGTACGGGTGGTTCCGACATTTCCACTGTCTCACTGCAATGTATCACCGACACCCTGCTGTGATCATATTCATATTTGTCCAGCTCGACCTTCACTGCCGTTTCGTCGCCCAGCATATACAGATACAGACTGTCGCTTTTTGCCAGCGCTTCGATCCCGCCCTTGACAACCTCTGCCGGTGCATAATCTCCGCCCATTGCGTCCAGCACCACTTTGATACTGTCAGTCATTTCAACCTCCTGCATAATTCAAAAATGAACACAAAAACACTAACCTATACTATACTAAAAATCAGTCGAAAAAGCAACCGCCCTCCTGCCACGGACTGACGACATGCCGTCATACCAAAAAAAATCCGATGCCACAGGCACCGGATCTTGCGTCATTTCAAATACAGATTCATCAATCCTCAACGGCGATGATCTCCTTTTTGTTGTAGCAGCCACAGCTCTTGCATACCCTGTGAGGCATCATCAGAGCGCCGCATTTGGAGCACTTAACCAGAGCAGGAGCACTCATCTTCCAGTTAGCTCTTCTCTGATCCCTTCTTCCCTTGGAAGATTTATTCTTAGGACAGATTGACATCTTAAACACCTCCTTGTCAAACTGCTTCGCAGTCAGTATTGTTTCTATCTACTATGGATCTATTTGCTTTTTGCTGCCGCAAACATATCTCCTATAGCCGCCATTCTCGGATCGGGCACGTACCGATCGCATCCGCAGTCGCTCTCATTCAGATTGTGACCGCATATCATGCAGATACCCCTGCAATCCTCCTTGCAAAGGATCTTGACCGGAAATTCCACTCTCACCGCATCTTCAATTAACAGATCCGTATCCAGTTCATATCCGTCCAGGTAATAATGCCCACCGTCCGGGTCACCTTCGGTGATCTCCTCCTGTGTGAACCTCTCACCAATCCTGACCGGCACCCTGATCTCTACAGGATCCAGGCATCTGTCGCATTCCGCATGCAGTTCCATCCCGCCTTCACCGCTGATGAAGCATGTTCCCTTTTCATCATGGTCTACCTTAAGATCCATGGAAAAAGGCTCTGCCAGTGCGTAACTGTGTCCGCCGTGAAGGATCTGCTCTCCTCCATAGCTGATATGGACCGTTTCCTGTTTCCCTTCCGTTTCGAGGTACTTCGTCAGATTCATCGCATTTCTCCTGTCCACACAAAGGACATTATAAAGGCAGGCAGATGATTTGTCAACCAAAAATCACGGCAAAGCCGATAGCGCTATAAGGCAACCCTTTCTCCGACATAATCAACTATTTCAAATAATTTTCTCTTTTCGTTGGAAGGCTTAAAAATCTCTAATGCATTTTTAGCTTTATTACCATATTCCGTCACTAAATCCTTTGTATATTCGATCCCGCCTGAAATTGAAATAATATTGTTGATCTCGGCATCAAAATCGTCATCCTTTGAACCATTTCTGAGTGCGTGCGCTATTTCTTTCAGTTTTGGTCCATATTCTTCATTCTGAAATGCTTTAATTGCCGGCATAGTATAATAGCCGCTCCAAAAATCCTCATGAACGGACTTTTTTGATTTTTCTTCATCAGAAATAAAATCCATCACGTCATCACTCAATTGGAACATCACTCCAAAATTTCTGGCAAATTGATTAACCGCCTCCCGCTCTTTACCGGAACATTTCCCCTCATAAGCTCCGGCTCCGCAGGCAATTTCAAACATGGCTGATGTTTTTCCAATGATATTTGCAATGTATTCTTCTTCCGTGATGGAAGTATTATATCTGCTGTCAAATTGTCCCAACTCACCATTACACATTATTTCAAGTTTACCAAACATATCCTTATACCATGGCTTGTTCGTCAGGTTTGTTCGTCCGATCGCAGAAAAGATCATAAAATCTCCGCAGTATACTGCCATTTCATTGCTGAATTTCTTTCTGACGGATAATTGCCCCCGTCTCATGTCCGCATCATCGATAATATCATCATGGATCAAAGATGCAGTATGGCAAATCTCTATTACAGCGGCCATTTCAGTTGCATCAACTTTTTTCCCACTAAGCCTCGAGCACAGCAACGTCAATATCGGGCGAATCTGCTTTCCACGTGCACCCAGAACCCAGTCAAGCATTTTCTGCATATTTTCATTTGAAGTGGAACACAGTCTTGCAATATGTTCATTTACCCTCTTCAAATCCTCTTCAAATCCCTTTAAATCTTTAAAATCCACCTCTTGTCTCCTTTATTGCTTCTGAAAAATACATGCTTTACCGTCCTTTAAAAATCAGCTATTGTTCACTAAACTAACCACTTATCTCTTTTGCATATGTATAAATTCGCTTCAACATATTTCCATCAGCTTCTTCTTGACCTTGAATGAGGTTAGCAAATCCATTATAAGAATTAAAACCTAACAGATATATCGCAATTGCCATAGCAACGTCTTCATCCGTTTCTCCTATCGCATTCGCGATATTCTTCAGTTCCTCCAAAACTGTATCATGTGGTACCTTTGATTCACTATTTGTTACCACCTCACTAATTACTTCTGGAAGTACCATGCACATTTGATAAAATGCATCCCGTTCTCCCGTAACAAGTGCGTAGAATTGATCTAAGCTAACCCTACGAATTCTTCTATGTGAAACTCTTTTCTGATCCACTGTCGTTTCCCATTTAATATTCTGGCTTCTTTGCGCAATTGCCTCGACTAAAAAACAGGCACAATCATCGTCATCCAGCAACTGGCTCTGCATTTTAATGTATGTTTTTCCAGAAGAGGCAGAATTCATAGTATTATGCTTATTCTTCATTTCCACATATACCGTATGAACCACGTCTCCATCCGGCAATCTAATACCCTCTGGATTCTGATAAATCACATCCCAGCCACCTTCTTTTCCATTGTCTGGTACATGACAATTATTAATGTACTGAAAAATCCTTTGGTGAAAATAACCAATATCGTTGTTATTTGACTTATCCCGTTGTCTAAATATTTCATTGCCAACCATTTCTTTCCATGATGTTTGATATACGGTTTTATCAAAGATCAGCTTGATAGGATCAACAATATTCTTGTTAAATCTTTTTATATCAAATGATTCCAGTTTCTCCCCATACTTTTCTATAGTGGACGCGACATGCTTTTTGAAGTTTTCTTCCGTAATAAAATTTAACCCCCATGATTTCATATAGCCTTTTTATTCCTTTCATTTTCATCTAATAATTCTAACGAATTATATATTTCTCTCGCCACTTCGTATGCCAAACTGACAGGCACTGCATTTCCAACTTGCTTGTACTGTGAAGAAACATTTCCGCAAAATTCCCACTCATCCGGAAACATCTGGCATCTTGCATTTTCTCTCACTGTAAAAGGTCTTGCTTCCAGTGGATGACATCTCTCAGTTTGTTTTTGGGAAGGTGATGTAAGAACTGTTAACGAAGGCTCGTCCAAACTCATTCTTCGCAGGATTCCAGTTCTTCCACCCTCCATTTCCCAGCAACTCTTCATATATTCTTTTGCCACCGCCGGATCAATGTCTCTCCAATATCCTCCCGGTGGAACAAGTTCAAAAATCTTGCGCTTCTTCTCGCCATATGGAACACCCGGTCCCTTTGGACAATCCAATAAAACATCTCTTAATACCGGTTTATAATCATGTGGTTTAGGAAATTTATACTCTGTTTTATCTACCAAATCATTTCTAATTCCTATAGTAATCAATCGCTCTCTTTTCTGTGGTGCCCCATAATCCCACGCATTTAAAACTTGCTTAACAATTGTATATCCGGCATTAGCAAAAATATTGAGCATTGTAGCATAAGTTTTACCCCCGTCGTGAGTTAACAATCCTCTTACATTTTCAAACAGGAACATTCTAGGCTGAAGTTTTTCCAAAAAAAGAGCATAATGATAAAATAATGTTCCTCTCGCATCTTCAAGGCCAAGTCGCTTTCCCGCGTAAGAGAACGCCTGACAAGGTGCCCCTCCGGAAAGTAAATCCAATTCTCCTGCCTTAATTCCAAAATATTCTTCCAAATCCAATGACGACACGTTAGCAATATCATCGTGAATAACATTCCATTCCGGTCGATTTTTCTTTAAAGTATCGGCAGCATCTTTATCAAACTCAATTAATCCTATTGTGTTAAACCCTGCTTTTTCAACTCCTAATGCGAGTCCACCTGCTCCAGCAAATAATTCTATTGACGTATACATTTTCTCATCCCTATCCTTCATTTTAATATTTACTATGCACTGACTTCTTCTACCAAATCAATTATGTCATCAAGCTGACACTCCAGCGCTTTACATATCTTGCATAACGCTTCCGTAGAAACATTTTCGTTTTTTCCCATTTTTGCAATTACATTTGTCGTTACGCCTGCCTTTTCTCTCAGCTGCGATTTGCTCATATTTCGGTCAATCAGCAATTTCCATAACTTATTATAATTCACCTTCATAACTCTGTCCTTCCATAAAATATAAGGGTTTCCATTACTAAAAAATTATAATAAATTCTTTTGATTTATTCAATTTAATTTTGAGTCTTTCAACACCTTTTTCTTTCTGCTTTTCGTCCTGCTTTTCGGCCTGCCTCGTTCTGCCTTTATCCCCTCTTTTTGCCTCTCCATCCGCAATAACTATTGTGAAATTCGACACCCATATAGTAAGCCAGAATTCTCCTCTGGCGTTCCAGTAACAGGTTCAGACTGCTCGTATAGCCATGCTCCTCTCGCAATTCTCTTAACCTTTCATGAAGTTCACACGGTAATCTTTCGCCCATTTATTATTTCTCTTCGCAATTCCAAACGTATGTTCTATATCTACTATATCATAATTGATGCAGATTTGCATCAAAAAATTGAAAAATCTTTTTCTTTTGTCGGGCAGGATGTGGGAACCGCGTTCCGCCGGAGTGCAGAATGCAGGGGCAGCGCCTCTCTCAGTTCCAGGGTGAAACCTTGATCCAATGAAGTGATGCACTGGGCACTTTGTATTGGGTTATCATCCGTCGCACTTCGCTTAAGACGGCACGGCTTCGCCGCAAAACACAATGACCGAAAAGGCAAAAACGCCGTTTTCAAAGCTGGACACAATGACAGAAAAGTAAGATAGCGAACATCATACAAAAGCATGGTGGGACTATACTTGCTGATTTTAACGTTGGCGTTTTTGATATTTTTGCAATATCGCACACGTTAAACTTGATTTTGATGTCCGGTTTTGATAACATATGAATGAAAATACCTTCGAAAGGGATGATGATATGGATTGGTACCCTAGAGAAAACTACTTGAATAAGATCCGCGACTTTTATCATGCGACTGATATTATCAAAGTGATCACCGGAGTCAGAAGATGCGGAAAATCCTGTCTCATGGAGACGATTGCTTATGAACTTAAGGAATCCGGAATTCCGGCAGAGAATATTATTTATTTTGATCTTGACAGTAAAGACTACAACAAGATCCTTAAAGCCGAACAACTGGAACAATTGATCGAATCGGTTTCTGCTATAAACGGAACAAAATATCTGTTTATCGACGAAGTACAGAATGTAAAAGGATTTGAGACAGTTTTAAATGGTTTTCGAGGAACTAACGAATGGTCAATCTTCATTACCGGCTCAAATTCATATCTTTTAAGCGGTGAGCTTATGACAAAACTCACCGGAAGATATATCGAATTTGAAATGTTTCCGCTTTCTTTCGAGGAATATGAAGACATTAAGAAGTTTTACGGAAAAGAGATCGCACCGGATCGTCAGGAAGAGTTACAGAACTATATATTGGAAGGCGGATTTCCCAGAACGGTCCTTCTTGATAATATGGCTGCCAAACGCAGATATGTACAAAGCGTTATCGATGAGATCTTTGAAAAAGATATCAGAAGAAGATTGAAAATCCGCAATAAAAGCACTTTTGAAACCGTTCAAAAATATATCATTAATAATTTCGGTGCAACAACA
>CAJOOZ010000121.1 GCA_905236705.1 uncultured Lachnospiraceae bacterium
CCGCCGGTCCTTGATGAGCAGCTTGCTGCGAATCTAGTACCGCTGCGAGCGACATGCAGCGAGAGCGTGCCTGCGGTGGAGCTGTACAATATGTGCAATCCTGTGTACGAATGATGTTTCAATCGCCTTCTGATCCGGTCTACTGTGGCATCTGCATCAAAGCCTGTGCTATCTGTTCATCCGTCGCATTGGCCGGAATGGTATGATTACCGGCTCTGAGTTTTCTGTCATAGCCCTTGCTGCAGAGGAATGCATCAAAGGCCGCTCCATCCTTGACTATGCCCGCCTTGGCCAGATGCGCCGCTATCGTATCGGAACCCTCGCCGGAATTAACCACAAATTCCACTGCGGCCACAGTGCTGTCAGCCTTCTCTTTATCCGTTCCGGCTTCGGCTCCCTCCGCCTTGTCCGCTGTTTTGCCGTCACTGTCTGCCGCTTCTGTCTTGTCGGCTGCGGCCTCAGCGCTGTCAGCCTTCTCTTTGTCCGTTCCGGCTTCGGCTGCATCTGCCTTGTCCGCTGTCTTGCCGTCACTGTCTGCCGCTTCTGTCTTGTCGGCTGCGGCCACAGTGCTGTCAGCCTTCTCTTTGTCCGTTCCGGTTTCGGCTCCATCCGCCTTGTCCGCTGTCTTGTCGGCCGCGGCCGCCGTCTGATCACTATTCATCTGGGCCAGCGTGCCGGCTTCATATTTGTCTTCCATTCCCAGTTCCCGTGCACGCTCTACGACTTCGGCATCTGTCATTGTATTCCAACCCCTGAGCACGATCGTCAGGATCACTGCGGTCACCAGTATTCCGATACCCAGTCCCCGCAAATAATATCTCAGTTTCATCTTATTTTCCTTATCCCCTCGGTTTTCCCATTCTACATACCCTTAAACAGATCCAGCACCAGCTTGACTTCACCGACACCCAGACCCAGTTCCTTGGCTATGGCAATATTGCTTTTACCTTTTTCATGGAGCTTTAAGATTTTCTCGTTATTGTTGTCGCCTTTCTGATCCATCCTGAACTGCAGCGCTATATCTCCGGCTTTTTCCTTTCCGGCCTTTTCTTTTCCGCTTTTTGCGCCTTTTCGGGTACCGGCGCTTTTTTTGACCGGCTTTTCTTTTACCAGCGCCCTGACCTCGTCTTCGTCGGCGGCATAAGGATTGCCAGCCTGCTCCTGTTCTTTGACGATAGCCGTCAGGCTTTCCTGAAGCTCGCCAAAGACGCCTGCAGTTCCATTATCTGTTGAAGACGCCTGCTCATTCTCCAGTGCTGTTCCACTGTCTGTTGAAGACGCCTGCTCATTCTCCAGTGCTGTTTCGCTGTCTGTCGAAGATGCCTGCTCATTCTCCAGTGCGGTTCCACTGTCTGTCGAAGATGCCTGCTCATTCTCCAGCGCCGTGACAGCACTTTCGGCAGCAGCCTCTTCATTTTCACTTGTCATCTCTCCCGTAAGAGCCGCCAGCGCCGCATCCATGGCTGCTTCCGTATCCAGAGCCTGCGTACTTACCGCTCTGCGCTTTTCTGCGGGGCTCACGCTCTTCTTCTCCGAAGCCTTATCAACCGGCGCATCCTCAGCCTCTTCTTCTGCCGTTTCCACGCCCAGCAGCTCATCGATAGCGGCGTCCACCTCGGCCTCATCCAGCTCGGACAATTCGGGCATCTCGCTCTCCTGTGTCTGTCCGAAAACTCTCTCATCACTCTCTACGCTCGGCAGACTGCCAAAGGCCATGGGCTGAAAAGATGCTCTGATATCCTCAATGGACGGCGCCTGATCCGCCTCATGCCTGGCAAAAAACTCCTTGGCCGTCTCCGAATGAAAGGTTTCCTCAAAGGAGGGTTCTGATCCCTTCTCTTTTTCCTCCTCTTCCGGCTGCTCTTTTTCCCTGCTGATCTCTGACTTTGCGTCCATGGAGGCATTCTGCAGTGCTTCCTCAGTCACCCTGGCCTCTTTCACGCTTGCGCTCACTTCCGAAACAGCCTGCTTGAGATCCTCATGCTTATTATTGAGCATATCATAAAGGAACATGACTTCTTCATGTGACTTGTGGATATCCTCCATGACGGTATCGGAATATTCGGAAACAGCTGATATCTTCTCATTGGTCAGCCGCTCCAGCGCCCGTTCCGTCTTTTCAACGGAATAATTACTGGTCTCCTCCACGATCTCCGAAACCTGATCCTTGACAGAACCCATCTCCTTGCGGATCATATCCTTGATCTGTTTCTGCGTCAGCTCAGGATCCACCTGTTCCAGTTCGGAGCCCATCTCCGGCATGATAAAACTGATAATAAAGATGATTGCTCCCGCAATGATCAAAATAATCTGTATACTGTCCATAATCCCTTAACCCTTATATCTTCATTTCAAAATGCGCGGCATTTTTTCTGACCACTCTGCCCTCAACGGGAATCTGCTCATTCTCTCTGCGATGTGCGCCGCCATCTCCCTCATACTGGTTACTGCCCTGATCAGAGGCATCCTGCTGTCTCTGTCCGGTATCGGTTTCTTCGGCCCTGCCCACGGATTCCGATTTTTCCTCGGTCTTTTTATCTACCTGATTTTGGAACACAGCCGCATCCAGGTTTGTTTTATTTTCTTCATTCTGTCTCATATTGGCCACTTCCTGCGGCCTTGTCATCGCCAGATTATAATCCACTACGCCGATCTGCATATCCGTCTCTCCCTTTTCATAGCGCAGGATCCAGCATCAATTCCGGATGGGGATCTGCTCAAGCTTGCTGAAACTTAATACGACATCACCCGAACATCGCCCTGATCATATTGAAATCTGCAATATGACATTTCTTTTTTCACGATGGTGGAATCATCCCCGATGACGATCTTGGTGCCGGGATAAGCCGTATCCCTTACCTTGACGCAGGCCTCGTTCTTGTTCTGCAGCAGATCCTCGATATCCATCAACTCTTCATCATCTTCCGCAAGCTTTTCATCAATCTGCTTGGCCGCCTGCATCAGAGACTGCACATATTTCATCTGCTCCGGGGGCAGCTTGACACCTGCCTTGATCTTTTCGGCTGCGCCGGTCAGGGTAGTCTGGATCACGGTGCGTTTTTTCTGCATCTCCAGCATTTCCTTCTGCAGCTCCTGAAAACGGATCTTCATGGCAGGATCTACTCCCACTTCCACAACAGTATCCGCTCCCATGGCAGAGCCTAACACCCTGCATGAGATCAGGGACGTGGCGCGTACCATACCGCCTGCTATAAAGCCCTTGCGGCCGTCCACCTTGATCTCATTCTTGGCATTTACCCTGCTGTGCATAATGGAGTCTGCTTCCACAAAAGTTCCTGCCTCCACCTCTGTATTTTCAATGAATTTGGCAACCACACTGCCACCGGCGGTCAGTTTGCCGCGATTCATCCCGTTGACACCCATGGCAATGATGATATTGCCTCCGGCGGTCAGGTTGGCACCTTCGACCACGCCCTTGACCTCGATATCTCCGGTGGCCGTCACGGAAAATCCCGTCTGTACATTGCCTGCCACCACGACACTGCCCTCTGCATTGACATTGCCCGTGGCCGTGCCTACATTCTCGACCTCATAAACATCAGACACAAAGACTTTGCCGCCGGCCAGCATGACGTGACCATTGATCTGACTCCTGAGCTCGGTCTTGTCAGGCGAGACATCGATCTTCAGACCATATTTCAGAACCATTCGTTTGACTCTGCGGGGTTTCTCCACCTCTCCAAAAACCGAATACCCTTCCTGCCCCGGATCTTCCGGATGAAGCTTGGCCAGCAGGTCTCCCGCCTTGCAGTGATTGATGGTATTGAGATTGAAAAAATCCACGGAACCGTCTTCTTTTCTCTCCGGTCTGGCGTTCAGATCCGTATTGAAAAAATACTCGATCCTCGCATCCGTACCGTGTCTGGGCGGCTTGCCCCTGGCAATGACAATGTCCTTGCAATATTCTCTTTTTGCCAGAAATTCATCTATGGCCGCCTCATCGATCCCCATCCTGATCCGCTGATATGTCAGGTCTTTCAGAATCTCTTCTTTGCCCATCACACTGCCACCGGTGCTGGGTGCATAAAAACGTGCCGTTGCAGTCATCTTGTCAGGGCTCACCGTAACAGCCATCATCTCCTGCTCCGTATAGACCGGCGTGGGCAGGATCGGAACCACCACCGGCTGATCCTGCAGCGTTTGTATTGCGGTATAGATTGCCTTGATATCAAATTGCCGTATTCTCTTTTGCTGAAGATACGCTGCGATCTCATTGACATCGATCGGCGCACCGTCGTCAGTAGGCGGGATCAGTTCAACTGCTGTTCCGGCCTGCGATATATTCAGTCTGAAATATCCGTTCATGCCTTTTACCTCAATCAATGACCACTATACTCTGTCGTGAAGGATACCCATATAATTGCCCATTTTCGTTTTCATCTTGGAAAGCGCTTTGGTATGAAGCTGGGATATCCTGGACTCGGAAACCTCCAGAACCGCACTGATCTCCTTGAGCGTCATCTCCTCGTAGTAGTACAAAGTGATCACTGTCTTTTCTTTTTCCGTCAAAAGATCCAGCGCCTGAAGCAGCATCGTCTTTAATTCGTCCTGCTCCAGCGCCTTTTCCGGCTGCTGGAAATCAACGGAAACGCGGCCTCTCTCGTTGGGGATATCGCTCCCCGTCTCCAGAAACTCGTTGAGCGATACCAGACCCGTGATCTTCATCTGGGATTGCCAGTCTGCATATTCATCCGGACTGATACCGAGACCTTCGGCGATCTCCTCGTCCGTTGCCTCTCTGCCTTTTTCATTCTGAACCTGAGCCAGAACCTTGTCGATCTGCTTTTGCTTTTGCCTTATGGTTCTCGGAATCCAGTCCATTTTGCGAATCTGATCCAGGATCGATCCTCTGATACGGAGCGATGCATAGGTCTCAAATTTGACGTCCTTGAAAGCATCATACTTGTCAACGGCATCGATCAGTCCGAATATACCGTACCCCACCAGGTCATCGAATTCCACATTATTGCCCAGATACATATTCAGCCTGCCTGCCACCAGTTTCACCAGTGGCGCATATTCAAGAATCAGTTTTTCCCTAAGGGCCTCGCTCCTGCTTCTGGAATAGTCAACCCAAAGTCGCTTCCTTGCGGCTTCATCCATGCTATAACCTCCTACCCCTGATTCTCCGCTTCCTTCTCGATCACGGAGCCATCCTCATTCTCCAGCTTTGTATCGTTTTCTTCTTCCTGCTGACCGGCTCCGGCTGCCTCCAGCGCCGCCTGTCTGTGTTCCGCTTCCTCTTTTTCCTTCATGGCGATATCGCTCATTCCCATTTTATCGAACAGGAATTTGATCAGGGAACCGAAAATATAAAATCCGACCAGCACCCCCAAAAGAATCTTCAGAGAATCATTCAGTTCATAATGTCCCATGTAGGTGACAATGGCAGCCACAAGCCCCGCCGTCAGCGTTACAATGGGAGGAATCTTTCTTGTGTCCATGAATCTGTCCAAAAAATGATATCAGATAATGTATTCTTCTTTTCCGACAGCACGGATCAGAAAAGACCCGTTGGCCGGATAGTAAATGACCGTGCGACCGAAGTTCTGCCCCGTATCCTCCGCCAGGATCGGAATCCGCAGCTCTCCCAGTTTTTGCTTGACTGCTTCCACATTCCTGGCCCCCACCTGGACTGTGGCACTTCTCTGGGAAAAAGCAAACATCTGGGCGCCACCGGCTATCTTGGCTTCCAGCCGCGATCTGGTCGCTCCCATTGCCACCATCTGTCTGATCAGCTCATCAATACCGGTATCGGCAAACTTCGGAATATTTGAATTGTCCCTGACAGCAGTGCTGTCCGGCAGCATGATATGCGCCAGTCCGCCGATCCCTCTGGCCGCATCTCTGACCGCGACTCCGACACAGGAACCGAGGCCCAGCGTTGTCAGACCGTCCGGTGCCCTGCAGACTTTGAGGTCGGCCATACCCACCTTGATTATCTCACTCATGACTTCTGCAGCCTCCCGCCTAACTCAAACCGAGCGATGACATGATCCTGTCGTAGCTCTCCAGATCCGGTACCAGAATAAAAAATCCGTCAATCGCTTTTTCATCCGTGAACTGGGTCTGGATCAGAAGCATCTTGTCTCCGAGTTCGCCAAAGTCAATAGCGGGCACGGAAAGGATTGCCCCCGCCATATCAATGCTCAGATCCGGGACGGACGGGTATATCTTCATGTTCGTCAGCATGGACAGCGAATTCAGATAGGCGCCTGTAATGATATTTCCGATCTCTTTCAGCGCTGAGAGTTCCATCTCATCAAAGCCACCGTCAGTCCTGCCGCCGGAGCCCACACCCATCAGCTGGTTAACCAGAATATGCGCCGCTTCCTCCTGCAGTAAAAACATGATGCTGCCGGTGATATCCCCTTCTACCAGCAGATAGATCCCTGCCATGATCTGTTCTTCGCCGCCCATGATGGCACCAACCTCCTGGAAATCCAGAAGCCTGACCTGAGGCACCTTCATATCTACCTTTTGCCCCAGCATCTGCGCCAGTGCGGTGGTGGCATTTCCGGCACCGATATTACCGATCTCCTTGAGTACATCAAAGTACTGCTGGGAAACATGATTTAAGTCAAACGTCGCCATACCTCTCCTTTGAAACCTCTCCCCTTACAACAATAGACGGCAGATATGTACAGCCGTCTATTGCAGTATCGTCACTCATGATCCTTACAGCGCTGCTCCCGCTTCCTTTTCACCGAATGTAGCATTGATGTCCAACAGAGAGATCAGCCTGTCTCTCTCTTCATCCTTGCCGACACCGGACAGAAAACTGGCAACCGATTCTTTTGAATTATAGCCCACTTTTTCGATCTGGGATGCGTTCAGCATGATCACTTCGAGCACCTCATCCACCAGAACACCGATGGAGTCACCGGATTCCAGCTTGATGATGATGATGCGGGTCATCTTGGTGATCTCATCGGGCTCAAGACCCATCTTGATCCTGAGACTGATCACGGGGATCACCTCGCCGCGCAGATTCAGAACGCCGCGGATGTGGCTGGCCACATTGGGTACTCTGGTGATGCGCTGCATACGAACGATATTGTCCACGTATTTGATATCGATTCCGAATACCTCTTTCCCATAACGGATCACGATGTACTGAACCTGATCAAATTCTTCCTGTTGCAAATCCATAATCTCTTCCATGACATCCTCCCCTTTATATGAGTGCGTTGGTATCCAGAATCAGTGCTACTTCGCCGTCGCCAAGGATCGTAGCGCCGCTGATGATCTTGGACTTGTTGATATATTTGCCGAGGGACTTGATAACGATCTCCTGCTGTCCCATCAGTTCGTCCACTACCAGACCTGCCAGCTTGTCGCCCTTCTTGACGATGATGACCAAGAGGTTTTCATCCGGCTCTTTGGTGGACTCGATGGAAAGAACCTGATTCATACGAATGAGCGGGATCACATTGCCGCGCAGGTTCATCACTTCTTTATTCTCAACAAGCTTGACTTCGCTCTGCTTTACATCCTCGATAGTCTGGATCGAACCCAGTGAGATCGCATATTTCTCTCCGCCGATCTCTACCATCAGAGCCTGAATGATGGCCAGTGTCAGCGGCAGGCGGATGGTAAAGGTGGAACCTTCGCCCAGCTTGGTCTTGACATCCACTTCGCCGGACAGGGATTCAATCTTGGACTTGACCACATCCAGCCCCACGCCTCTGCCGGAGATATCGGTAACTTTCTTGGCCGTGGAAAAGCTCGGCAAAAACAACAGGTTGACAGCGTCCTTGTCATCCATGTTCTCGGCCTGTTCAGCCGTAATGATCTCACGCTCGATGGCTTTCTGTTTAACTGCTTCCACATCGATACCGTTACCGTCGTCGCCAACCTCGATCACAACTGTGTTGCCGTCCTGATATGCATTGAGGAATACGGTACCTTCTTCCGGTTTACCTCTCTGGGCACGCACATCCGGTGTCTCAAGACCGTGATCTGCGGAATTTCTCAAAAGGTGCATCAAAGGATCTCCGATCTCATCGACCACGGTACGATCCAGCTCTGTTTCCTCACCGGACATCTTCAGTGAGATCTTTTTGTTAAGCTGCTTGGAAAGGTCGCGGATCATCTTCGGGAATTTCTGTACCACGTTCTCGATAGGCACCATCCGGACTTTCATAACAGACTCGTGCAGATTGGTGGTCACGCTCTCAAGATACTCGATCTGTTCATTGAAAGCACCGCCCGTCTCCATTCCTTCCTGCATGGAAGCGGAAACCAAGGAGTTCTTGGCGATGATCAGCTCGCTGACCAGATTCATCAGCACATCCAGTTTTTCAATATCCACACGGACCGTTCTGTTGCCGATGGGCTTGCCCACAGCTTTTTTATCCGTTCCTGCGCCCTTGGCAGCACCGCCCTTGGCAGCAGCTTCGGCAGCTGCGGGAACATGTGCGCCGGAGGCTTGCGTCTCTTTTGCCTCTTCTGCGGCGGCAGCTTTTCCGGCGGCCTCTATCTCCATCGCGCCCACATAAGCAGCTTCGATCTCGGAAACGCCCAGGACCGCTTTTTTCACATCCTCTCCATCGGAATCCGTGATCACGATCATACTGAAATCAAAGTCAAATTTCTCATCCTCGATATCCTGGGTCGTGGGATTGGAAACGATGATCTCTCCGAGTTCTTCAATGGCCTTGAATACCAGAAATGCCCGCGCAGCCTTCAGGATACAGCTTTCCTGCACATAAACGGTCACGCCGTATACTTTTTTGCCCTGGGAGACGGCCTCAGCCAGTACCGTCTGCTCGGTATCCTCCAGTTTGATCTGATTCCATTTTGCCTTGTCATCCTTGTCTCCGGCGGCTGCCTCATCCGTTTCGGCCTCGGCGGCATTCTCCGGCTCGGGAGCGGCTGCCTGTTCGGAAGCCTGTGCGCCCTTGCCCTCCAGATAATCATTGAGAGCCTTGATCAGATGCTCATTGTCATTATCGCCTTCATCGGAGGAATTGGCAATATTGTCCGTGTACTCTTCCAAAGCGTCCAGGCACTGGAACAGCAGATCAACCATGGCTCCGTCCACCTTGATGGTGTTGTTGCGCACTTCGGAAAAAACATTTTCCATATCATGCGTCAGATTCTGCATCCGCTTATAGCCCATGGTACCCGCCATACCTTTCAGGGTATGGGCACTGCGGAAGATCTCATTGATCGTGTCTGCATTGTCGGGTTCCTGCTCCAGGATCATGAACTGATCCGACAGGGTCTGCAGGTGTTCTTTGGTTTCATCGAGGAAAATTTCGAGATATTGTGTTACATCCATGATCATTTAACCCCCACTTGTTTGGTGATGGCCGAAGCCAGGTTCTCTAATGGTTCCACTTCATCGGATAATCCGTTTGTCACAGCCGCCTTAGGCATACCGTATACTGCGCAGGTGGACTGCTCCTGTGTAATGGTGTAGACTGGTTTCACGGACTTCAGGTTTTTGATCCCTTCGCTGCCGTCTGCGCCCATGCCGGTCATGACAACGCATACCACCGAGTCATACCCGCATTCCGCAAGAGATTCATACATGAAATTGGCGCTGGGTTTCACGCCCTCCCTGTGCGGACCGTCGGTCAGATGGATAAAATGACCGCCGCGCTTCTCAACGACATGCATATGTTTGCCGCCCGGCGCTATATAGACCGTACCGGCAACGACCTCCATCGCCTCTGCCGCTTCCACGACATGCAGCTGACTCTGCTGGTTCAGCCTCTCTGCCAGGGAAGCTGTAAAGCCTGCCGGCATATGCTGTACCACAAGCACAGGTGCCTGTATCTCCTTTGGCAAAAAGGGAATCACGGACTGAAGGGCTCTGGGACCTCCCGTGGATGCTGCGATGGCAATGGCCTTTCTGCCACCCGCTGCCCTCGGCGCATTGGTCATACGCCCCGGCGTTCCTACAGCATTCGCCGCTGTCTGCACCGCTCTTTGGGTGCTTTGCAGCTTTGGAACACTGCCTGTCACGATCCGGCTGGCCACCACTTCGGAAAGCCTGTTGATGAAGTCTTTGGCAAAGGCCTCATTGTGCGCTCCCATAATGGACTCGGGCTTGTGCACAAAATCGATGGCACCGAGTTCAAGAGCCTCCATCGTGATATTGGCGCCCTCCGTCGTCTCGGAGGAAAAAACCAGCACCCTGACTCTTTTCCTGTCGGCCTGCAGCTTTTTGAGCACCGTGATACCATCCATTTTGGGCATCACCATGTCCATAACGACGGCATCATAGCTCTTGGATCCTATCAGTGCCAGACCTTCTTCGCCGTTATGCGCGATATCTGTCACCTCAAACCGATCATCCGAATTGATTATATCACAAAGCACTCTTCTCATAAGTGCAGAGTCATCTATGATTAATATTTTTTTCTTCATGACCCGTTTCTCCTTTGTCTGTTCTTGCGTTCCTCTTCAAAGATGTAACGGATAATCTCTTCCCTGACGCCATTTTCCATATTCAGATATTTGGCCCTGTGCTCGAACTGTCCGGGTTTATCGGGCAGCTCATAGGAATCCAGGATCTTGCCCGTGATGTCATATTCCTTTTCTTTTCCCATGACCACAAGTTTGTACGTCAGATAGATCAGGGTTCCCGGATCGTATTTTTTTTCGGAGACAAAACGCACCCCGCCCCCGCTGATATCCTCGATCAGACTGTGATCCATGGGAAGTCCGTCCCGGTAAAAGCTCTCATTTCTCTGCGCCGCTTCGAGCTCATCCGCCTGCAGTTTTCTGGAAGCCATTTTGAGCACACAGGAAAATCTGTAATACTCACGCCTCTGGTACTTGCGCAGATTGGTCGTGGGCTCACAGAGCAGGATAAAGGTAAGCCCCGATTTGTAGCGGTCCTTGACCCTGGCCAGACACTGATACAACCCGTTGGTGGTGTAAAAATAAAAATCAAACACACCATCCACCGGCAGCAGGATCAGCTTGGTCTTTTCCATCGGCATATGGATCTCAAACTCTTCATCCGACAGAACATCATATACTCTCGATTCGTAGGTCTTTTTTCCGTCCGGTTCGTTTTTGTCTTTTACGACAACCTCGACCTTGTTTCCCGGATCTACATACTTAGTCAGCATTGCAATACCTCATACAGAAGATTTTATCCCCGCTTGTTTGCGATAATATGCGAAAAAAAGGCAGCCATTCCTCTTCTTTTGGTCGTCGCCTCCTGCTCCCCATACATCAGTGTCCTGGCGATCTGTTCATAGGCTCTGGCAGATTTGGCATTGGCATCCGCCAGGGAAACCGGCATCTGCTGCATGACCGCCGCCGCCAGCTTCGGATCCTGCGGGACACTGCCCAGGTAACTGATGGGAACCTTCAGATACCGGCTCACCACCGCATTCAGCTTGGCATACAGATTTTTGCCATCCTCGGGGTCCTCTACCCTGTTGGCAATGATACGGATCTGCGTCATATCCCTGAGATATCTGGGATGCCTGTTCAGTGCCTTGACCAGTGAATAGGAATCCGTAATGGACGTGGGTTCCGGCGTCGTGATGAGCAGAATCTCCCCGCTTGCCACCAGAAACTCCAGAACGGCATCCGAAATGCCCGCGCCCGTATCCACGATGATGATATCGGCGATGGAATCCAGCCTGGCCAGGTTCTGAATGATATACGCCAGATAATCCCTGCTCAGATTGGACATTCCCGCGATCCCGCTGCCGCCGGAGATAAAGCCCACATTGCCGGGCCCCCAGGTGATGATCTCCGTGATATCCTTGCCCTGGTAGATCAGATCACTTAGATTATAACGGGGCACGGTGCCGAACATGATCTCGATATTGGCCAGTCCGAAGTCCGCATCCAGGATGATCACCCGCTGCCCCAGCCTTTGAAACTGGATCGCCAGATTGATGGCGGTATTGGACTTGCCCACGCCACCCTTTCCGCTGGTCACGGTGATCACACGGGCCAGAGGACGCTGCGGCTGCTGATTCATTTTAATGATATTTCGAAGCTGTTGCGCCTGATCCATGACTGTCCCTCCTTACATGCCGGCCATCTCGTTCTGACCGCTGAGCAATAGTTTCACGGTTTCCTGCGCATTGAAGATCTCTATATCGTCAGGCACGTTCTGTCCGATGGTGATATATGCCAGCGCCGCGCCCGTATACAACCTGAGATTCAGGATGCTTCCAAGTGTCGTAGTCTCGTCTACTTTGGTAAAGATCAGCGAAAAATCCGTCATTTCCCGATAGGAATCCGCAATGGATTTCAGATCCCTGTACTTGGTCGTGGCACTGACCACCAGGTATACCTCTTTTTCCACGGAAAAATCAAGTGCACCCAGAAAATCCGCCATGCCGTCCTTCTGGCCGGCATTGTGGGGCGAATGACCTGCGGTATCCACCAGGATGTAATCACACTGTTCAAAATCGCGGATGGAGCTGCGCAGCTCTGCGGGCGTATAGATGATCCTGAAGGGCACCTCCAGGATATTGGCATAGGTCCTCAGCTGCTCGGCCGCGGCGATCCTGTAGGTGTCCGTCGTCACAAGTGCGATCTTCTTTTTCTGCTCCACCTTAAAGCTGGATGCCAGCTTGGCAATGGTCGTCGTTTTGCCCACGCCGGTGGGACCGATGAAAAAGATCACCTTGGGGCCTGCGGCAGCCGGCACAATGGTCTTGGCTTCCCCTAATTTGAGCACCAGTCTCTGGTAAACGGTTGCCAGCAGATGGTCAAGGGGCATATTGGGTTTCACATTGTCGGCCAGATCATCAATGACGGAGGACGCATATTCTTCATCAACTTCATTTTCCACCATCATCTGATACAGCAGTTGGAAAAATGCAATATTCCCGTCTTCGCCTTCGGCATGCTCCATATTTTCGCTCATGCGGGCAGCCTGCTGGATCGGTGCTGCGATCTGGCGCTCCAGAAGCTCCTGCAAATTTTCCAGCCTCCGGTCAAAATTCTCATCCTCCTGCAGTCTGCGGTTTTTCTCCCGTTCCTCAAGCCCGGGGCGCTGCGCCCTGCTTCTTTGATCCTCTTCGGTATAGCTGCCCGCTTTGCCGGCTTCATATACGGCAGCGGCATTTTTCCTTTTTGCGGGGGTGGCGACCTCTTCTCCGTCATGGATGCCCTGTGCAGTCTCAGGGCGTTTATCCCTCTGCCCGCGTTCATTTTCGCTCTCTCTGGCGATCTGGCTGACGGCAGCCACAGCAGAACGCAGATCATCCTCCGTCGTATCGCGGACCTTATTCATCTCTTCTTCCAGTGCAACAGTCACCTCTTTGAGCTGTCTGCGGAAGATGGAAAAAAATCCCTTGCGCTTGACGGATCTGGTGTTCATGATCACAATGCCGTCGCCAAGTTCCTTTTTGGCTGCCTCTATTGCTTCGGATTCAGTTTTTGCAGTAAATTTCTTGATGATCATATGTTTATACCTTA
>CAJOOZ010000122.1 GCA_905236705.1 uncultured Lachnospiraceae bacterium
CAAAATACGGGGAGCCAAGGAGCATAACCTTAAAAACATCTCCCTGGACATACCCAGAAATAAAATGGTGGTGATGACCGGACTGTCAGGATCCGGCAAATCCTCACTGGCGTTTGATACGATCTATGCGGAAGGGCAGAGGCGTTATATGGAATCTCTTTCGTCTTATGCAAGGATGTTTCTCGGACAGATGGAGAAACCCAATGTGGAAAAGATAGAGGGGCTTTCGCCTGCGATTTCCATCGATCAGAAATCCACCAATCGCAATCCCCGCTCTACGGTTGGAACGGTGACGGAGATCTATGACTATTTCCGTCTGCTGTATGCCAGAGTCGGGATACCCCACTGCCCTGAATGCGGCAGGGAGATCAAAAAACAGAGCGTGGATCAGATGGTGGATGCTTTGATGGCTTTGCCGGAGCGTACCAGATTGCAGATTCTGGCGCCCATCGTCAGAGGCCGGAAGGGGATGCATGAAAAAGTCCTGGAGCGGGCCAAAAAGAGCGGCTATGTCAGAGTGAGGGTGGATGGCAATCTCTACGAGCTTTCCGAAGAGATCAAACTTGAAAAGAACATTAAGCATAATATTGAGATCGTGGTGGACCGACTGATCGTCCGTGAAGGGATTGAGCGGCGCCTGACGGATTCTCTGGAAAATGCCATGTCACTGGCGGATGGTCTGATCCTGGTGGACACGGGAGATGAAGAGCTGACGTTTTCCCAGAGCTTTGCCTGTCCGGACTGCGGCATCAGTATTCCGGAAATAGAACCCAGAAGTTTTTCCTTTAACAACCCTTTCGGCGCCTGTCCGGTCTGTGCGGGGCTGGGGTACAAAATGGAATTTTCGCCGCAATTGATGATCCCTGATGAGAGTCTGTCCATCAATGAGGGAGCCATCGTAGCCATGGGGTGGCAGAGCGCCAACAAACCCACCAGCTTTGCGAATGCGGTGCTGCAGGCTCTCTGCAAAAAATACAAGTTCGATCTGGACACCCCCTTTCGGGATTATCCTACCCGTATCAAGCATATCCTGCTCTACGGAACGGAGGGAGAGGAGGTGCAGGTCCACTATGAAGGACAAAGGGGCAAAGGCGTTTATCCCGTGGCTTTCGAGGGACTGATCAAAAATGAGGAACGACGCTACAGGGAGACCTTTTCCGAAAATCAGAAGGCGGAATATGAGAAGTTTATGTCCTTCAAGGCCTGTCCGGAATGTGAGGGCATGCGTTTGAAAAAAGAGTCCCTGGCAGTAACGGTGGGGGATAAAAATATTTATGAGATCACCAATCTGTCCATCGGCAGACTGGGACGGTATCTGGAGCAGCTGAAGCTGACAAAGCAGCAGGAGCGTATCGGAGAACGGATCCTGAAGGAGATCAAAAACAGAGTCGGCTTTTTGAATAATGTGGGTCTTGATTATCTGTCTTTATCCCGCGGAACGGGAACGCTTTCCGGCGGCGAAGCCCAGAGGATACGACTGGCTACCCAGATCGGTTCCGGTCTGGTGGGGGTATGCTATATTCTTGATGAGCCCTCCATCGGACTGCACCAGAGGGACAATGACAAGCTGCTGCAGGCGCTGAAGGATCTGCGTGATCTGGGCAATACCCTGATCGTGGTAGAACACGATGAGGACACCATGCGTCAGGCAGACTGGATCGTGGATATCGGACCTTTGGCCGGCTCCAGTGGCGGAGAGGTCGTAGCAGAAGGACCTGCGGAAAAGATCATGAAGACCAAAGGTTCCATCACGGGAGAGTATCTGTCCGGAAAAAGACGGATCGAAGTGCCTGCCGAAAGGCTGCAGCCTCAGGGCTGGCTCAAGGTCATAGGTGCTGCGGAAAACAATCTGAAAAACATTGATGTGGAGATCCCGCTGGGGGTCATGACCTGCGTGACCGGTGTTTCCGGTTCCGGCAAATCCTCGCTGGTCAATGAGATCGTATACAAAAAGCTGGCACATGATCTGAACAGGGCACTGACCATCCCCGGACGTCATAAAAAGATCGAGGGGATCCGGCAGCTGGACAAGGTCATCAATATCGACCAGTCCCCCATCGGCAGGAGTCCGCGTTCCAATCCGGCTACCTATACGGGGCTGTTCGATGATATCAGGGATCTGTTTGCCGGCACCCAGGATGCCAGGGCCAGGGGGTACAAAAAAGGCAGATTTTCCTTTAATGTCAAGGGCGGACGGTGTGAAGCCTGTTCCGGTGACGGCATCATCAAGATCGAGATGCATTTTCTGCCCGACGTCTACGTGCCCTGCGAGGTTTGCGGCGGCCAGCGCTACAACAGGGAGACGCTGGATGTGAAATATAAGGGAAAGAGTATCGCGGATGTGCTGGATATGACGGTGGAGGAGGCGATGCACTTTTTCTCCAATCTGCCCAAGATCCACAGAAAGATCGAGACCCTGTATGATGTGGGTCTGTCTTATATCAAGCTGGGACAGCCCTCCACCACCCTGTCCGGAGGCGAGGCGCAGAGAGTGAAGCTGGCGACGGAGCTTTCGAGACGCAGCACGGGAAAAACCATCTATATTCTGGATGAGCCCACCACAGGCCTGCATTTTGAGGATGTCAAAAAACTGGTGGAGATCCTCAGGCGTCTGACGGAGGGCGGCAACACTGTCCTGGTCATCGAGCACAACCTTGATGTGATCAAGACGGCGGATTATATCATTGATATCGGTCCCGAAGGCGGAGATAAGGGCGGCACCATCATCGCCACGGGAACGCCGGAGCAGGTGGCGAAAAACAAAAAATCCTACACCGGACAGTATGTTGCAAAGATGCTGAAAAAATAATCCCTGAATTTCCACCAGATACGGGGAGCGGAAATTGACTTGACACAACATTTTGTAGAAGGTAAAATTGATTTACATAAAATATAAAAACCCTTTGAAAATGCAGGCGGAATGCAGTATAATGTTACCGTATGTCCGATGATACGGTCGGCAGTCTTGATTTATCCGGAGCGATCCGTTTTCATAGAAAGGGGTTTAATATGCAGTATACTGATATCGGAATTGATTTGGGAACCGCCAGTATCCTGGTCTATATCAGGGGCAAAGGCGTTGTGCTGAAAGAGCCCAGTGTAGTGGCTTTCGACAGAGATACCAACAAGATCAAGGCCATTGGCGAAGATGCGAGATTGATGCTGGGACGTACCCCCGGCAATATCGTTGCAGTCAGACCTTTGAGACAGGGCGTTATCTCGGACTATACCGTGACCGAGAAGATGATGAAATATTTCATCCAGAAAGCGCTGGGACGTAAATCATTCCGTAAGCCCAGGATCGCCGTCTGTGTACCAAGTGGTGTGACAGAGGTGGAAAAGAAGGCGGTTGAGGATGCGACCTACCAGGCGGGCGCCAGAGAGGTGTCCATCATAGAGGAGCCCATTGCCGCAGCCATCGGAGCGGGCATCGATATCAGCAAACCCTGCGGAAATATGATCGTGGATATCGGAGGCGGTACTTCCGATATTGCCGTGATCTCTCTGGGCGGAACGGTAGTCAGTGCATCCATCAAGATTGCGGGGGATGATTTTGACGAAGCCATCGTCCGTTATATGAGAAGAAAACACAACCTGCTCATCGGTGAGCGTACTGCCGAGGATCTCAAGATCAAGATCGGCAGTGCCTACAAGAGCGTGGAAGTGGAAATTGCGGAAGTACGGGGCAGAAATCTGGTGACGGGTCTTCCGAGAACCGTGGAAGTGACCAGTGAGGAAATGGAAGAGGCGCTCCGCGAGGCAACCACGCAGATCATTGACACGATCCACTCCGTGCTTGAAAAAACGCCCCCCGAACTGGCAGCGGATATCGCAGACAGAGGGATTGTACTGACCGGCGGAGGTAGCCTTCTGGCGGGACTTGAGGATCTGATCCATGCCAAGACGGGTATCAACACCATGACTGCGGAGGATCCCATGACCTGTGTGGCCATCGGCACCGGAAAATACGTGGAATTTCTGGCGGGATACAGAGAAGAAGTATGATGAAAAAGACGTTGGATTTTGTAACATGACGATAAAGACAGGCAGTCCGTATGTTCGCATACGTGTGATTACCTGTCTTTTTTATGCCGGCAGCTTAAGGGATCCGGCCGACAGACCGATATAATCATTAGCAGATCTTTTCCACGGGAGGAAGGATATGGTTAAAGGTTTATACACAGCATATACCGGAATGAGACACCAGCAGAACAGGATGGATATTCTGTCCAACAATATGGCCAACTCCGATACCGTCGGTTTCAAAAAAGAAGGCGCGACGAATCAGGCTTTTAAGGATGTGCTGGCTTACAGGATCAAGGACAGCGAGGACGGCTGGAGAGCAGATCACATCGGCAGGATGAACCTTGGTGTTAAGATCGGAGAGAGTTATACCGATTATTCCCAGGGCTCGTTTCAGGTGACTGAAAATACCTTCGACCTGGCACTGGGCGGCGAGGGATTTTTTGCGATCGAATATACCAACAAGGCAGGAGATACATCTACCAAATACACAAGGGACGGATCGTTTTCACTGGATGTGGATGGAGATCTGGTGACCAAGGACGGTGATTTCGTGCTGGATACAAACGGCCGTCATATCCGTATCGATCCCAGAAAAGAGACTACCATCGACCAGCAGGGAAATGTGATTCAGGACGGTAACAGGCTGGCCAGGATTAGGGTGGTGGATTTTGAAGATTATGATTACCTCGAACATTTCGGGGAGAATTTTTATCAGCCGGTGGACGGATTCAGGATGAAGACCCCCACGGCGCAGATCTATTCCGGTTATCTGGAGCAGTCCAATGTAACGGTGGTCAGTGAGATGGTGGAGCTGATCTCCGTCTCCAGGGCATATGAATCCAACCAGAAGGTAATCCAGACAATCGATGGTTCGCTGGAGATCGCGGCAAATCAGCTTGGTAAATTGAACGGTTAACGGGAGGCGTTGATATGGTAAGAAGTTTATGGTCGGCAGCTACCGGCATGCATGCGCAGCAGACAAATCTGGACACGATCGCCAACAATCTGGCAAATGTCAATACCACAGGCTATAAAACGGATGTTGCGGAATTCAAATCTTTGCTGTATCAGAATCTGCAGACCAAGACCACGACTGCCAACGGAGAGAACAAGCCTATCGGTTCACAGGTCGGTCTGGGTGTTCGTCAGTCGTCCATTACCTCGATCTTCAGGCAGGGAAGTCTCTTGGAATCTTCCTCCGATTCTTCCTTTGCCATTGAAGGAAAAGGCTTTTTCCAGATTCGCACCGAATCCGGCGAGATGCAGTATACCAGAAACGGTAACTTCCTGTGGGCCACCGATAAACTGAACGGAGCGGATGCGCTGACGCTGACGACATCCGACGGATTGCCTGTCATGAGTTCAGCGGGGCAAAAGATCACACTGCCCGTAAACAGGACTGACGGAAGCAAGCTGATCTCCAACCAGATCACGATCACGGGGGACGGTGAGATCACCTATCCGGATGAGAATAACAACCAGCAGTCTCTGGGAGTGACCATCGGCGTGCATCAGTTCCAGAATCCCGCCGGTCTGTACAAACATGACAACAGCCTGTATTCCGTTACGGCCGCCAGCGGCGCGGCATTGAATGAAAGCACCACTGCAGGTCTTACCAGAAGCCGCGTGGTACAGGGCTATCTGGAGGGCTCCAATGTCCAGGTGGCGGATGAGATGGTCAACATGATCGTGGCACAGCGTGCCTACGAAATGAACTCCAAAGTCATCCAGACCAGCGACAGCATGATGGAGACGGCTAATAACTTGAGACGTTAACGAGCAAGGCAAGTCCGTGTGGTTCTGCTGATGCCATGCTTGCATGAGCAGAAGCAGAAGCACGCGGACTTATCTCGCGACAGCGAGACATCGAGAAAGCCTTTGGCTTTCGAGATGTGCCTTGCTCGTCAATTGAGCGAGACATCGAGAAAGCCGGAGGCTTTTGAGATGGGCCTTGCTCATCAATTGAGCGAGACATATAACAAGCCGGAGGCTTATATGAGCGACATTACTTTGACAAATTATCAAAACTATCTGAATACCACTTCCTCCCCTGCGGCCTCATCCATCGAAGCCATGAAGAATAAAGATCTGTCCAAAGCATCGGACGAGGAGCTGATGGATGCCTGCAAGGAGTTTGAGTCCTATTTTATGGAGATGGTCATGAAGGAAATGACCAAGAACATCCATCTCACAGGTGAGGATGCGGATTCCGGCAGCAGCACGCTGGTGGACTTTTACAAAGACCAGACCATTTCCAAGCTGGCGAGTCAGTCCACGGAGCAAAACAGTCTGGGACTGGCGCAACAGATGTACGAACAGATGAAACGTTCCATGAACGGCGTGACGGCGGATGAGATACTGGCCAAAAGAGCCGCCGAAACGACCGCTTCGGCCGGGGCAGCCGGTGAAAAAGAGAATCAGACGCAAGAGGAAACCAAAACAGAAACCGAAGAAGCAGATAAGATATAAAAAGGGCCGCGGGGCGGCTCTTTTTCTTCGATGAGGATCAGGCATGGAGACCAGAGATGTCTATGTAGAAAGCGAGATTTTTTGTAAGGAAGAAACCGGCTACAAGGTACTGGTGACCAGAGAGAAGGATCTGGAGCTGGTAGTAGTGGGCACCTTTCACGGGGATGTGATAGGAGAGATGCTGAGACTGAGGGGTGAAATGGTCTTTCATCAGAGCTACGGCATGCAGTTTAAGACTTCTTCCTACGAGATCATAAGTCCCACGGATGCGGAGAGCATCCGCAGATATCTGGCATCCGGCGCGATCAAGGGTATTGGAGAAAAGATGGCAGCCAGGATCGTGGAGGCTTTTGGCGATGATGCGCTCCGGATCATGGAGGAAGAGCCTGAACGGCTGGCAGAGATAAAAGGGATCAGTCTCAGAAAGGCGCATCAGATCGGCGTGACAGTGGAAGAGAAAAAGGATGTACGTTCCGGTCTGATGTTTTTACAGCAGTATCATATTCCCAACAAACTGGCGCTGAAGATATACGACCATTACAAGAACAGGGTTTATTCCGTGATAAAAGAGAATCCTTATCAGATGGTGGAGGATATCGAAGGAGTGGGATTTCTGACGGCGGATCATATCGCGCAGGCTGTCGGGATTGAGAAATCTTCAGAGTACAGGATACGCTGCGGTATTCTGTACGTTCTGCAGAATGAACTGTCGGAGGGGAATACCTGCATGCCGACGGAAAAACTGCTTGGCAGGACCGGAGCGCTGCTGGAGACAGAGCGAAAGATGGCGGAATGTGAGCTGAGCAATCTGGCGATGACGGATCATATCCGGATCAAACAGGATATGGTATGGAACAAGGCTGCATACTATGCTGAAATGAAGGCGGCCAAACTGCTCCTTGAGCATAACTGGAAAGAGGAGATCAGCAGGACGGATGCCCTGAAGGAGATTGAAGTCCTGGAAAAGGACAGGGGCTACCGGCTGGACCCTCTGCAAAAGGAAGCGATCCTCAAAAGCCTGAGCTGCGGTGTGCTGATCCTGACCGGGGGACCGGGAACCGGCAAGACCACCACCATCAATACCATGATCGACATGTTCATCAGGCAGGGCAAGGAGCTGGTGCTGGCTGCGCCAACGGGACGGGCAGCGAAACGGATGAGTGAAGCCACCGGCTATGAGGCCAGAACCCTGCATCGTCTGCTGGAGGTCAGGGCGACGGGCGGCGACGGAGCGGGGATGTTTGAAAAAAATGAGGACAATCCCATCGAAGCGGATGTAGTGATCGTCGATGAGGTGTCCATGGTAGATATCTTCCTGTTTCATGCGCTGATCAGGGCACTGCCGCAGCCGGCCAATCTGATCCTGGTTGGTGATCCGGATCAGCTGCCCAGTGTGGGACCGGGGCAGGTGCTTTCGGATCTGCTTAAAAGCGGGCTTTTTGAGTCTATCTGTCTGGAAAAGATCTTTCGTCAGGAGGATGGCAGTGATATCGTGATGAATGCCCACAGGATCCAGCAGGGAGAGATGATACGACTGGACAATCAGAGTGCGGATTTCTTTTTTCTTCCCCGCAGCGATGTCGGCAAAATACAGGAAAACATTCTGACCCTTGTGACCAGGCAGCTGCCCAGACATCTGAAGGTGTCGGCGGCTGATATCCAGGTTCTGACGCCTGTCAGGAAGGGTGCGTTGGGCGTGGAAAATCTGAACGAGCTGCTGCAGAAATACATCAATCCACCGGCGGATGATAAAAGCGAATATCAGCTTGGAGACAAGCTTTTGCGACTTGGCGACAAAGTGATGCAGGTGAAAAACGATTACAATATGCAGTGGGAGATCAAAGGGCTGCACGGTATCGTGATCGAAAGCGGAGAAGGTGTCTTTAACGGAGATATCGGGGTGATTACCGAGATCCGTGAGTGGGATAGAAGTCTGATCGTCAGATTTGATGATGACAGAGAGGTAAATTATACTTACGAACAGGCGGAAAACCTGGAGCTGGCTTATGCCATGACGATCCACAAGTCCCAGGGAAGCGAGTATCCTGCGGTGATCATCCCCCTTTTGGGCGTTCCCAGGCAGATGGAATACCGCAATCTGCTCTATACCGCAGTCAGCCGTGCCAGACGTTGTGTGACGCTGATCGGTGAACGGGAAGTGATCGAGACCATGATCCGGAATGAAAACCGTCAGCAGCGTTATACCGGTCTGGCAGATGATCTGAAAGAGATCGATAAGGGGATGAGAGCATAAGATGGGAAAAAGCAAAGACAAAGCAGATAACAGAAAACTGACGGACAGGATACTGGATCTGTTTTTTCCGCCCAGATGCCCCTTTTGCGATGAAGCTGTGGTTTCCGCAAGCGGTCTTGTCTGCGACAGATGTTTAAACGAGCTGCACTTTGTCCAAGATCCCTTCTGCATGAAATGCGGAAAGCCGCTGCGGGAAAAAGAGGCGGAATATTGTGACGACTGTAAAAAGAATCCGCATGTGTTCAAAGCAAACAGGGCGGTGCTGGTATATGACGGAAGGGTCAGACCCTCCATTTACCGTTTCAAATACGGCGGCAGAAAGGAATATGCCCGCTGCTACGCCGGACTGGCGACGCAGAATCTGGGAGACTGGATCAGTCATATACAACCGGATGTCATCGTACCGGTGCCTCTGCACAAAAAAAGGCTGCTCAAAAGAGGATATAATCAGGCTGCACTGTTTGCCGACAGACTTGGACGACTGACCGGTATTCCCGTGATGCCCTCACTGGCAGTCCGCGTGAAAAACACCAGACCCCAAAAGAGACTGGACTATGCCGGGCGCCAGAAAAATTTGAAAAAGGCTTTTAAAATAAGGCGAAATGATGTAAAATTAAGACATGTATTGCTTGTCGATGATATCTATACCACGGGCAGTACGCTGGATGCACTGACAGCGGTTTTCAGGCAGGCGGGTGCCGCTCAGGTATATGGGTTGACGTTATCGATCGGATGCCCAAAAGGGGGTATGGAAGATGCAGGTGAAGAATTGCAGAAAATGCGGAAGACTGTTTAATTATGTGACCGGACCGGGACTTTGCCCCGATTGCGTTCAGGCGATCGAGGACAAATACCAGCAGGTCAGAAAATACATTCAGGATCACGGCAAGGCCAGCATGGAAGAGATTACCACCGAGTGTGAGGTGGATACTGCGCAGGTTCAGCAGTGGATCAGACAGGAGAGGCTGCAGTTTTCCGATGACTCACCCATCAAGGTCAGTTGCGAGATGTGCGGCAGGATGATCTCCGGCGGAAGGTTCTGCGTAGAATGCAAGGATAAAATGGCCAGGCAGCTGAATACCGCAATGGGTCTGTCGGGAGTTATGACCGAGACGCCGGATGAAGTGAAAAAGACCAGAAGCTCAAACAGGATGCGCTTTCTGGATCAAAGATAAGGGATCGGGATCATGCTGAGTGAAGAGAGGATCAAGCTGATGACCAAAATGGCGGCCTATGAAGAAAATGAAGGCAAACGCTATATGGCTATCGGCAGTTATTTTCGAAGCGATTACATGGGAAAACAGATCATCCATTCCGTGATCAGTGCGACGGTGGCGTTTCTGCTGGTTTTCGGCCTCTGGCTTTTTTATCACATGGATACGCTGATGCAGGACATCTACAGGGTGGATCTGCTTGGGATCGGCCGCAAGGTGCTGGAGTATTATGTGATCTTTGTCGGCAGCTATGCCCTGATCACGTATATCATCTATTCGTTTCGTTACAGTCGGGCCCGCAAGAGCCTTAGGAAATACTATAATCATTTAAAACAATTACTGGCTTTGTACGATATCGAAAGCGGCAGCCGGTAGGAGAGAGTTATGTCATCATTATTGGAGATCAGAGACGCATTGAGGGACTTTTACAGCAGACATGAGATTTATCTGCTCCCTTTTTTAAAGTTTTGTCTGGCGTTTCTGACATTGTTTGTGATTAATATGAATCTCGGTATGGCATCCAGGGTCGGCAATATGGTCCTGGTTCTTCTGGTATCCCTGATGTGTGCCTGCCTGCCGGTCAACCTTCTGGTGGTCATCGCCATGATCTTTACTATCATTCACTTTTACGAGATTTCACTGGAATGTGCGATTGCCGGCGGAGCTGTTTTCCTGCTGATGTTTTTGCTCTATTACAGGTTCTCCCCGAAGGATGCGCTGGTGGTGCTTCTGATGCCGCTGTTTTTCGGGATCAAGATACCCTATGTGGTGCCTATTGTAGTGGGACTGCTTTGTCCCGTGACAGGGGCGGTTTCCGTGGCCTGCGGTGTGATCAGTTATTATGTGATCATCTATATGCGGGACAACAGAGCAATAATCGGTTCAGTGGAAGCGGACAATATCGTAGCCAGATTTCGTTATATCATAGACGGACTCATGGGCAACAAAGGGGTACTGGTGGTGCTGGTGGCATTCTGTGCGGCAACACTTATGGTGTGGGTGCTTCGCAGGCTGTCCATTAATTATGCGTGGACGATCGCCATTTTTGCCGGAGGCGTGCTGATGGTGGCGATCCTGATGATGGGTGGACTCAGTTATGACACGGGTCTGTCCATGACGGCCATTATCGTGGGCAGTCTGATCTCCCTGCTTCTGGCCAAGGTAGTGCAGTTCTTTGCTTTCAATGTGGACTATTCAAGGACGGAGCAGGTACAGTTTGAGGATGACGAGTATTATTATTATGTCAAAGCCATTCCCAAGAACACCGTATCCAAATCAAAGAGAGCAGTTAAGAAGATAACCAGCGTCATTTAGGAGCAAAACGAAAATCGTTTTGTCGTTTATTAAATTTACCTTTACTATTTATTCGGATTGGAAGTAGTACAGATGCAGAAGATCACATCTTTTATTTCAAAATATATCTCTGCCGTTCATTTTCCAAAGACCTTTATGTTTACTGATATACTGGAAATCCTGATTATAGCGATTCTGGTTTATCAGGTGTTGGCGTGGGTCAGGACTTCAAGGGCCTGGAATCTGCTTAAGGGCGTCGGCGTTATCATTGCTTTTTTAATGCTCGCCGTATTGTTCAACATGTCTACGATTCTGTGGATAGCCGGCAAAATCGTGACCATCGCCGCAACAGCCATTGTGGTCATTTTGCAGCCGGAGCTGCGACGCGCAGTGGAACAGCTGGGACGTAAAAACTTTTTTTCGGGACTTTTTTCACTTGGTTCAAGCAGAGAGCAGGACGGACTTTTTTCGGACAAGACCATCAATGAGATCATCAAGGGCTGTTATGAAATGGGACGTGCCAGAACAGGTGCGCTCATTGTGATCGAACGCGAGACGCCGCTCCAGGAGTATGAGCATACAGGGATAGAAGTGGATGGGATCGTTACCAGCCAGCTTCTGATCAACATCTTTGAGCATAATACACCCCTGCATGACGGTGCGGTGATCCTCAGGGGCGACCGCGTCACCTGGGCGACCTGTTATCTGCCGCTGTCTGACAATATGGAGCTGTCCAAGGAGCTTGGAACCAGACACAGAGCCGGAGTCGGCATTTCGGAGGTGACGGATTCCGTGACCATTATCGTGTCCGAGGAGACCGGCAGAGTTTCGGTGGCCGAGGGGGGGATTCTGAAACGCAATCTGGAGCCTGATGAGCTTCGGAGCGAACTGAGCCGTGTCCAGAACAAGGAGAGCGCAGCAAAAGCAAAACGGAGCAGACGGAAAAAACAGCCCAAGGAGGCCGAAGATGAAGGATAAGATTTTTCATAATATCTGGCTGAAGGCAATTTCCCTGGTTCTGGCCGTGATCCTGTGGCTCATTGTGGTGAACGTATCCGACCCCGTGGTGGATACCAGCTATTCGGATATCCCGCTGACCGTTACGGGAACGGAGAGCCTGACCGGCGAGGGCAAGGTTTACGAGATGACCGGCGGCAATACGGTGACGATCGCCGTCAGCGCCAAGAGATCTATTTTGGAGTCTCTCAGCGGAGACAATTTCAAGGCGGAGGCGGATCTGTCCCTGTACAATGCGGAGACGGGCATGGTGCCGGTCAAGGTGGAATGCAACCGTTACAGCGACAAGATCGAAAGCATGAAGAGCAGGACCGAATCGGTGGAAGTGCTGGTGGAGGACGGCCTTCGCAAGCAGTTTGTGATCACGCCGGAGGTCAGCGGCGAGCCGGCGGAGGGATATATCATAGGCGGCGTGACGACGGCAGAGAACGTGGTCAGGATATCGGGGCGCGAATCTGTGGTGAGCGCCATCAGCAAGGTGACAGCGGAAGTGTCCGTGGATGGACTCGACAGCGACGTTAATACCTCTGTCGATCTCAAGATCTATGATGAAAAAGGCGAACAGATCAAGAATAACAATCTGGTCAAAAATATCTCTACCGTAGCGATCTCCGTTGAGATCCTGGCGACCAAGGAGCTGGAGGTGCGTTATCTTTATTCCGGAAGGCCGGCGGACGGCTATACGGTATCGGGAGAGCTTGCGGGTGATATCCAGACACTGGTTGTGGCAGGCAGAGATCAGGATCTGGCCAAAATGAACAATCTCGATATCGGCGGCGCGTACCTGGATGTGACCGGACTGGACGAGACGACAGAGATCGAGGTGGATCTGGAAAAGGTGCTGCCGGAGAATATCAGTCTGGTGGATAAAGAACACAGCACCGTAACTGTTTCAGTGCCCATAGAAGAGCTTGTGACGAAGGAGATCACCATTGCCAGAAGCGCGATCAAGATGAGCGGACTGCCGGGCAATATGCGCAGTGACATCCTCGGCGAGGGTGGTGTGAACTTTGAAGTGACGGGCGTGGAATCGGCTATATCCGCCCTGAGTGTTTCCGAGATCAAGGCACTGGTGGATTGGGACGCTTACATGGATGAACACAATCTGGCAGAACTGCCGGAGGGCAGCTACAGACTGCCTTTGGAGCTGACGCTGCCGGAAGGAATTTCCGCCGTCAAGGAAGTGATGGTGTCCATCCGCATAACGGAAAAGAAATAAACGGTAGTTGTCAATAATTTATGAATGTGATAAAATGTTTTGGGGTTATCTGTTGTATTTGGGAGATAAAAAATGGTTAGTCAGAAAGTTACGATAAAAAATCCAACCGGGTTACACCTAAGACCTGCCGGCATCCTATGTAAGGAGGCTATGCAGTTTAGATCGCTGATCACTTTTTCGTTCAGAGAGAGTACGGCGAATGCAAAAAGTGTGCTGAGTGTACTCGGTGCCTGTGTCAAATGCGGAGATGAGATTGAGTTTGTTTGTGAAGGCGAGGATGAGGAAGAAGCATTGAAAGCGCTGATCGCCGCCGTCGAAAACGGACTGGGTGAATGAAAGGGCTCATCGGCAGATGAGTCCTTTTTCCATATAGTCGGACAAGGAGGAGAGAAGATGTTGAATTATAAAAGATATCGAAGAAATCCCGTGGTGGATCTTCCGGACAGGACATGGCCGGACAAACAGATCGAAAAAGCACCGATCTGGTGCAGTGTGGACTTGAGGGACGGTAATCAGGCATTGATCGACCCCATGGTAGTGTCTGAAAAAATCGAGTTTTTTAACCATCTGGTCAGGCTTGGCTTTAAAGAGATCGAGGTGGGATTTCCGGCGGCCAGTCAGATCGAGTTCGATTTTCAGAGACAGCTGATCGAAAGGAAACTGGTTCCCGATGATGTGAGACTTCAGGTTCTGACCCAGTGCCGCAAGGAGCTCATCGATCGCACCTTTGAGTCCATTGAGGGCTGCAAAGAGGTGGTATTCCATATCTACAACTCCACCTCCACGCTGCAGAGAGATGTGGTCTTTCACAAGAGCAGGGAGGAAATCATCGACATAGCCGTGAAGGGGACCGAAATGGTCAAGGAGGGCGCCAAAAACTTCGGCGGAAAGGTGATCCTGGAGTATTCCCCCGAGAGCTTCACGGGGACAGAGCTGGATTTTGCGCTTGAAATCTGCAGTGCGGTTCAGAAGACCTGGGGCGCCACAAAAGAAAACCCCATTATCATCAATCTGCCATCTACCGTAGAGATGACTACACCCAATGTTTTTGCAGACCGGATCGAATGGATGAACCGGAATTTTGAAAACAGGGAAAGCATCATTCTGTCCGTTCATCCTCATAATGACAGAGGCACCGGCGTGGCTTCCGCCGAGCTGGCGTTGCTGGCGGGTGCAGACAGGATCGAGGGCACGCTGTTCGGTAATGGCGAGCGTACCGGCAATGTGGATATCATGAATATTGCTTACAATATGTTCTCGCAGGGGATCGATCCCGGTCTGTCCATAGAGAAAGTCAATGACAGCATCGAGATCTATGAGAGATGCTGCAAGATCCCCATGCATCCCAGACATCCATACGCAGGCAAGCTGGTCTTTACAGCTTTTTCCGGTTCTCATCAGGATGCCATCAACAAGGGTGTCGCAGCGATGAAGGAAAGAGACAGCGAGTTCTGGGAGGTGCCCTATCTGCCCATCGATCCTGCCGATATCGGCAGAGAGTACGAGCCCATCGTCAGGATTAATTCACAGTCCGGCAAGGGTGGCGTTGCCTTTGTGATGGATACATATTTCGGATTCAAGCTGCCCAAGGGCATGCAGAGAGAATTTGCGGATGTGATCCAGTCCATCTCCGAACGTCAGGGGGAGGTTTCACCGGAGACCATCATGAGCACCTTCAGGGCAGAATATCTGGAGCAGAAGGAGCCTCTTCATTTCAGAAAACTCAAAATGGATGATCTCTCTGACGAGACAGAGTCCGAATTTGATACAAGGGTGGTTGTGACCTACACGGATCAGGGCGTGGAAAAGAGCTTTGAAGCAGTGGGTAACGGACCGATCGATGCTGTTCAGCGCGGTCTCATGGAAGAGACAGGGGTCAGGATCAAGATCCTGGATTACGAAGAACATGCGCTGCAGTCAGGATCCAATTCCCAGGCGGCGGCTTATATTCATCTGCTGAATGCCGACAGCGGTCAGGTGACATACGGAGTGGGTGTTTCCAGCAATATCACCCGTGCGTCTGTCAGGGCTATTTTCTCGGCATTGAACCGTTTGGGAATCAAGTGATCACTGAGGCTTTTTTATGAAGAACTCAAAGAGTCATTCAGGGAAAAGAATATCCACAGGTATCAGGTTCCTGTTCCCCCTGCTCACATTGCTGTGTCTGGCAGGCTTTGCAGGCAGTCTCATTTTTCCCAATGAGGTACTTGATACCTATCATATGAATATGAGTGAAGAGGAAGGAGATGTACCGTTTCTGCTTCCTCTTTCTTATGAACAACCCATCCTGTATGAGATTGATACGGCGGGGCGCAGGATGCAGGGCATTCAGCTGGGAATCAGCAAAAGGGGAATCCCGCAGACCGGACAAATACTCTGCTACAATGTATCAACAGGTGGCAGAACAGTCAGCGAAAATGTCTATTCCATCGAAGAAGGAGATGAGCTGCAATATGTCTTTCTGCCATTTTCCAGGCCGGATCTGTGCTATGGCAAAATCTGCGTATCGCTGTGGGTGAGCACAGATTCAGAGCGCCTCGGAGAGGATCAGGTGGCGGCGCTTGAGGCCAATCATCGTGAAGTGGAAACTGCGATCACCACCGTGCCGGCTGAGTATGTAACCGCTTTCTTTGGCGAGACGGCGGGGAGCGGAGCTGTCCTCAGTCAGGAGTATCAGACCGGGGAGGCGAAACGTCCGTCGCTGAAGGGATCTCATATCTATTCCCATAATACCTATCCGTTTTTGTATGATTTCAGGATCCTGACCTTTGTCTTTCTGGCAGTGTCCATGACGCTGCCCTATGCAGACAGGGAAAGGAGGGGCGCATGAAAAGACAGATCAGGGATCTCTATCTGGATTTCGAGCAGATGGTCATCGACAATGAAAAACACAAGCTGCCATGGATCGTCAGGATCCTGGTCTGCTTCATCTTATGTGTAACAACTGCCGTTCTGCTGGAATTTGCCATCTTTCAATTCCGTGCCGTGACCGGCGGCTATGAGCCGGTCCGTTTTGAAGGCAGTGAGGCAGATTCTGACGGGAACGGTGATTTTACGTTTCTAAGAGACAGGGTGCTGGTGCCTCTGACCGAGGATGAGACAAAAAGCATTCTGGTGGAGAGGAACAATCACAAGCTTTTATCCGATTATCTTGGCACACAGCAGGAGGAGACAGAGGATGAAACGCTGGTGGAAAAAGAGGACGGCAGTTTTTACAGATATACCGACAGAATGATATATCATGTAAAGCTTCCACGCGAAATGTATATCAAAAAGCTGGATCTGAGACTGGCCATGATGAAGGAGGCGGATGCAGGATACTCCGTCACCCTGTTTGAGCAGGGCGAGCAAAAGGGTGAGCCGGTGTATTGCAGTATCAGCTACAAGATAGGTGCAGGGATCGCCAACATAGACCAAAAGGCGGATGAGATCGAGATCTGTGTGATGACATCCGAAAGTCCGGATCAGGGAGAGGTCTTTTTTGATATCAGCAATGAATTTGAGCCGAATCTGATGCGTATTCTGTTCATCAGTCTGACGTTTCTGTTTATTTCCCTCCTTATGGAATGCAAATGCCTGGTGGAAGGCAGACCGGAGTGGAGCTTTGCGCTGATCTGTCTCGGTCTCGGTCTTTTGCTCATTTTCGGGATCGGTACCAATCAGGTCGGCTATGATGAACATGTTCATGCCAAAACCGCTTACAAGCTTTCCTTCGGGCAGACGATCGAAACCACGGAGACAGCGCTTCAGATGAGTGGCAACCTGCTTCCCTTCTTCCACAACCCCGAGGAGCGTCAGCTGGTCAACGCTTACGAGAATCTGAATCATGATTACAGCTGGGCGGATATCGGATTTCAGAGCAGAATGGTACGTCCGGAGACAAGAGTATATTATCCCATGGCGCTGGGATTCTTTCTGGGAAGGATTCTGAAGCTTTCCTTTCCGCTGACGGTGGCACTGGCCAAGCTGGGCAATCTGCTTCTGTATATCCTGGTCTGCTTTTTTGCCATCAGGCTGGCGGAACGATACAAGGAACTGGTATGTATTGTGGCGCTGCTGCCCGGCAGTGTGTTTCAGGCCGCGTCTCTCAGCTACGATCCTGTGGTCAACAGCTTTCTGCTGCTGGGATGCGTCCTTATGTACAATGAATTTCTGGAGCCGGAGGCCAGACTGAAGTGGCAGAATCTGTTGCTTATGCTTCTGTCCTTTGTGATTGGCTGCCAGTCCAAACCCATCTATATCCTGATGGTGTGCATGATGCTGTTTCTGGGCAGACGCAAATTTGAAAATCCGCTGCAGGAATGGGTCTGCAAGTTTTCAATCCTGGTGCTGGCGGGTCTGATGCTCTATAATATCTTCAAACCCACACCGGCGGCGGGCAGTGATTACGATCTGGTGGGTAATCTGGATTTCGCGGGAGACAAGCGCAGTGTAGGTTCGAGTGTGACGGGACAGATTGGTTATATTTTTCAAAATCCCGTGACGTATACGGTGGTTCTGCTCGGACAGATGGGCAAAATGCTCTTTTCCTATCTGATTGGAGGCAGCGGCTTTTTCCAGTACGGCTATCTGGGAAGTGCTCCCATGGCCGCCAGCTGGGTCATCCTGGCGATGGCGGTTTATCTGGCCGTTACCAGACCTTTGGCACGAAATGAAGAAAAAGGCCACAGCTTTCTGCAGCATAAAAATCTGGGGATGCGCAATATAGTTCTGACCGTGATCATGTGTTTCGGTGTTTCGGCCGTGATCTGGACATCGATGTATGTCAGCTATACACCGGTTGGCGCATCCGAGATCCGCGGGGTTCAGGGCAGATATTTTACGCCTCTGTTCCTGCCGCTTTTGCTCTGCCTGTGTTCCGAAAAGAAGACGGGGCATCTGACCAGGCTCGGACGCAACAGACTGATGTTTGCCATGATGACGGGACTGAACCTTTTGATGTTCCTGTTTCTGGTGCTGCTGGTATACGATGTATAAAACTGCGTTAGCAGCGATTTTATAACGAGCAAAAAGCGAAGCGTTTGCGAGTTTAACAGATAGGAAAAGGATAAATATGCGAGAAGATGGACATGGCACAAATTCAGACAGCGACAGAGAGTCTCTCATATCCGTGATCATTCCCGTGTATCATTGCCGCTCAACGCTGCGGGCTGCAGCTGAAAGCGTGCTGGGACAGAGCTATGGCAACACGGAGCTGTTGCTGGTGCCGAACGGCAGGGATGAGGATGGCAGCGGGGCGATGTGTGACAAGATCGCCGGCAGAGATTCCAGAGTCCGCGTTGTGCAGTGTGAAAAAAAGGGTGTTTCGGCGGCACGCAACGAGGGGATCAGGCAGGCAGCCGGCGGGATGATCGCATTTCTGGACAGTGACGATATCATGCCCGAGGGAGCTCTTTTGGCTATGGCAGAGGCTATGAAGCGTGATGGAAGCGGGCTGGTCATTGCCGGCTTCGATCATCTGTATTTCGGACATAAAGTCCGTAAGCACCCACGCCTTAGTGGCGGTATCGACCCCGGCACCGACAGAGAGACAATGAAGCAGCTGTATACGGACGGCTTTCTCAATATGCCCTGGAACAAGCTCTATCGCAGAGACAGGATCAATGCTTTGTTTCCGGAGGATCTGTCATTGGGAGAAGATCTTTGTTTCAATCAGGAGTATATTCTGAATGCACGCAGGATCACCGTATTGCAGGAGAGCGTGTGCGTCTATCTGCAAAACGAGAGGCAGGAGAGCTTGTCCGGCGGACGGCGGGATGACAGGATCGAAGTCTGTCTGCGCCTGTATCGGGAATCAAAGCGGTTTTTTATCCGGCTTTGGAAACTGAAAAAAGGACAACAGGATCAGCTTTCCTTTCTGGATGACAAGGTGGTGGGCACGTTTCTGGATGAACTGGGACTGCTGGGCGTATCCGGACACACAAGAGAAAAGACGGAAGAGATCGATGCCTATGCAGCCGCGATCCTAAGGTTCACATGCGGCGGAAAAAAGAAGATCACTTTTGAATATCCGGATCACAGGCTGATCTATCGGGCCGTTCTGACAGGAAACAGGAGCCTGCTTCGATGCCTTTTGTCCGGCAGAGGCGCTCTTGTGAGAGTGAAAAGGAAACTGCAACGGGAGGGAAGAGCATGAAACCGCTGATCTCGGTGATCATACCTGTCTATCAGGTGGAGGCGTATCTGAGAAGAGCCGTGGATTCTGTGCTGGCACAGACCTATCGGAATCTGGATATCATTCTGGTGGATGACGGTTCACCGGACCGGTGCGGCGCGATCTGTGATGAATATGCATCCAGAGAAGCCAGAGTCAGGGTGGTGCACAAGCAAAACGGCGGTCTTTCGGATGCCAGAAATGCAGGCCTGGATGTGGCAGGCGGGGATTATATCGCATTTCTGGACAGTGATGATTATTATGCGCCCTGCTTTATTGAAGTGCTGTATGAAGAACTGATCCGGCATCACGCGCAGGTTTCGATCTGCCAATATGAAGTGACGGGATCCGGCAGCGGCAACGGCCCTGATTTTGCCGGCTATGAAGAGAAATGGCGCAGCGGACAGGCAGATATATCCGTTTATTCCAAAGCGGAGCTTTTGCAAAACCAGTATGATGCCATTTGTGAGGATGCCACCTATTTTATTGTATCCTGGAACAAGCTGTATGATGCAAGACTCTGGAAGGAGATCCGATTTCCGAAAGGGCGGATCCACGAGGATGAGGCTACCACATATAAGGTGCTGGAGAGGGCGTCAAAAGGAGTTTATTTAAGGCTGCCGTTGTATGCATATTTTTCTTCGGCGGGCAGCATTACCAGAGACCGGTTTTCAGTCAAACGTCTGGACTGGGCATATGCGATGACGGACAGGATCCGTTATTTTGAAAAAAAGGGGCAGTTTTCACTGGCCAGAGCCGCACTCCGAGCCAGGGCGGATGGCTGTATCCGGTATTACTATCCGCTGCGTTCCCAGGTCAGGGCAAGCAGAAAAGAGCAGCTCATCCTGAAGGACTGCGTCAGGGAGGCACTTGTGACCAACCGGATCGGAAGAGCACAGGAGCGGCATTTTCTGCCCCTTCGTACCGTGATCGGATACAGGATCTTTCTGCTCTCGCCCACGCTGTACAGGAAGATAAGCAGGCAAAGAATACCGGTCGTATAAAGATGATGATAATAGGGGGGATAAGATGCCGAAGGTATCCGTGATCGTTCCGGTTTACAATATGGAAAAATATCTGGACCGTTGTATGGAGGCTCTCAGGGCACAGACGCTGGATGATCTTCAGATCGTACTGGTGGATGACGGCAGCGTTGATCGTTCCGGAAAAATGTGTGATGATTACAGTCTCTATTACAGTCAGGTAAAAGTGATCCACCAGAAGAACAAGGGGCTGACTGCGGCATGGAAAGCCGGCAGCGCGGCTGCAGACGGAGATTATCTGGGGTATGTGGATGCTGATGATTTTATTGATGCGGATATGTACGAAAGACTCTATGAGCGCGCCGCACAGACGGATGCGGACATTGTCTGCTGCGGACTGGAGCACGTTTATGAAGATGAGCCGGGACGAAGCTGGAAAGAGCAGGTGGAACTGCCCGGGGACAGTTACACGGCAGAAAAGCTGAAGGAGGTGATCAGCGAAGGACTGATCAATAACGGCAGCTTTATGGGCAGAAACCTTTTGCCCAATCGTGTGACCAAGCTGGTGAAAAGAGAGCTGGTACTCAAAAATCTTGCGCTGTGCTCGGACGAAGTCAGTATAGGAGAGGATTTCCAGTTTACGATCTGTATGTTCTTAGACGCCAAAAGAGTGGAGATCATAAAGGATTTCTATCCCTATCACTACTATATGCAGCCGGCATCCATGACCATGAAGCACGATCCGGATTATATGAAAAAGATTGCCGTCATGCGAAAGAGTCTGAGCGGTATCGTCAAGGCCAAGGGGCATGAGGAACTGACGGATCAGATCTGGAATGATTATCTGTGTCTGACGGTGCTTTATATCAAAGGGATCGTCGTAAAGCAAAAGCATTTGCCTTACCGTATGCTGAAACGACAGATGAAAAAAGTAGTCACTTCAAGAAGTGTCTCCTGGGCACTGTGGCATTATGATATGCCGGATCTGACCATGGCGGAAAAGCTGTTTCTCTTTTTCATGAAAGTGCAGTGGTACCGGGCAATTTATCTGGCAGTGAGAATCTATTTCAGATGAAGATGAGTGAAAAACAAAAGAAAATCGCATATTGGACTTGTTTTTTGCTGCTTCTGGCAGTGCTGGTCTTTTTGTGTTTTTTTAAGCTGACGGCCAAGTATGTAGATCCCTGGGACGAGGCCCGTCACGGGGTTAATGCCCTGGAGATGCTCCGCGGCGGCAGCGTGATACAGAATACCTATCTGAGACAGGCGGACTATTATAACTTAAAGCCGCCTCTTTCCATGTGGTGCATCATGGTGGGACTGAAGCTTTTTCCGGATCCCGTACTGGCGCTGAGGTTTTATTCTGCCCTCTGTTATGTGCTTCTGGCGCTGATCACGTCTCTGGCGGTCAGAAAGATATCGGATACGGCCTCTTTGTTCACCCTGGCGGCGCTGAGCATCAATATGACACCCTTTCTGGCGCACATGGTCAGAGCCGGCGATGCGGACAGTCTGTACTGCCTTCTGTTTACCGCTGCGATGCTGGCTATGATGAGGATACGCCAAAACCACAGATTTTTATATCTGTGCGGTTTTCTGTTCTCTCTTGCCTTTCTGACCAAAAGCTTCCATGCCCTGACTATAGCGGCAATCGGCGGCCTGTTTCTGATACTGACCCGGCAGCTGACAGAGATTTCCCTTAAAGAATGGCTTTGCTTTATCCTGTGCACCGCGCTTCCCGTTCTCATCTGGGTCTGCCTGCGCTACAGGATCGACGGGACGACTTTTTTTGTAAAGATGTGGGAGACCGATGTGTTGGGCCGGACCGGCGGAGAACTGCACAGCAATCCGACTCCCTTCTGGTATTATCTGGAATATTATTTTACACCGGTGATCATGGGCAAAATGCAGGTATACACCTGGGCGCTTGCGGTGACGGCAGCGGCAGGGATCCTGCGGTGCGCAGAGCGTGTCAGGGGCGGCCATAGCGCCGTGAGAGAACAGGCTGCAGAAGAAAAAAAAGACGGGATCATCCGTCTTCATTCGGATCAGATCATTGCACTGACGCTTTGGATCCTGGTCCCCTTTCTGGCTTTTTCGGCGGTATCCAACAAGCTGCTGTGGTATGTATATCCTGCGGTGACGGGACTGATGGTGCTGGCGGGGATCAGCTGCGGCATTCTGCTTAGCAGGCTTGCGAACCTGCCTGAAAAGAAAATACGAAGAGCCGCCGCAGGGTTGTTTCTGGCGGCGACGGTATGTTGTTATTGCTGGTATGCGGCGGGGATCTGGCATATCACGAATGCCCAGGGCTATAATGAGTTTCAGATCCTGATCCGCGCTCTGGCCGGGGAGGATAAGGCCATATCGGTGATGGAGGAGATGGCCTCCGGCGATGATCGGGTGACTGTCCCGAAAACCGGTTATCAAAACTGCCGCATCTATGTGGATCATGAGAACGGTAATGCTATCTGGGCCCAGCAGGATGTGTTCGTGGCTGAAGCTTTCGGAAATTATGACTGTCGGGACGGCGGGATCATGGAGATTCTGGCAAGTCCGTCGCATGAGGAGCAGAAAGGGCTGATCCTGGTTCAGAGGCAGACCTACGAGGTGCTTGCACTTTTGTATGACGACTGCACGTTGGTGGCGCAGAGCCCCGAATATCTGGCTCTGGAGGTTGAATACTAGCGGGATTGCAAAAATTATGTGACAAAGGGACAAAAGGATGGTATAATTTTGACATTGTGAGATTTTCCAAAACAGGAGGAAGACCGTATAATGAAAAAAATGAGAGTGATTCTGCTTACGGCAGCCATATCAACGGCAATGCTTGCAGGCTGCGGAAAAAAGGAGGAGGAAATGCCGGTGGCAGAGCCGGTGATTGAGGAAGCAGCAGAGGATACAACCCTGGAAGAGATAGAGACGGATGTGGAGGAGGATGCGGCAAATACGGTAAAGCCCCCCAAGGGCAAACGTTTTTCAACCCTGACGGGTGAGGTGATCGGCAAGAAGACCTATCAGACCAGACCCCTTGCCATTATGCTCCCTACCGACAAGGCAGCACAGCCCCAATACGGCATCGGCAATGCGGGTGTATTGTACGAATGTATGGAAGAGGGCGATATGTCCAGACAGATGGCGATCATTGAGAAATGGCAGGATATCAAGACACTGGGCAATGTCAGAAGCTGCCGCGACTACTACGTATACTGGGCAATGGAATGGGACCCCATTCTGGTACATTTCGGTGGTCCTTACTATCTGGCCAGCGTGACCAGCAGAGATGATGTGCACAATATCACGGGCTGCGCGGTAAATTCAACCAGCAGCGCACCGGGCAGCAATGCTTTTTACAGAACCTCCGACAAGGTGGTTCCGCACAATGCCTATACCAGCGGAGAAAAGCTGGTGGCACAGTGTGAAAGTCTCGGATACAGTCTCGAACATGACTGGGATGTGTTCATGGCAGAGCATTTCCTGTATAACAGGGAGGGCGGAAATACCCTGGCAAATGCAAGCGGCAGCTTTGATGCCACGGAGATCAGCCTGTCCAAGGCTTTCCCTTATACCAAGTCGTCCCTGACCTATGATCCCGAGTCCGGTCTGTACAAAAAGAATCTCTACGAAAAGTCGCAGATCGACGGAACCACGGGTGAGCAGCTGACCTTTGAAAATGTCATCGTGCAGTTTGCGCATTATGAAGTCAGAGATGCCAAGGGTTATCTGGCGTTTCGGGATCATGATACGACCCATGACGGATATTACATCACCAAGGGCAAGGCGGTTCACATTCTCTGGGGCAAGACGGGCGACTTTGTACCCACCAGATATTATTATGACGATCTGACCCAGGTGGATATGAACCCGGGCAAGACCTATATCGCAGTGGTACAGGATGACAGGAGCGTAAATATCAACGGTACCGATTACGAGTGCAAAAATAAATGATGCCGGCTGACCTGTATGAGCCGTGCTCAAAGATGTCGGCACAGTAAAATACGACCCCACGCAAGCAGACCGCTCGTGTGGGGTTTCATTATGACCATTTCATATGATATCATGTATCCTGACCTGCGATGAGCTTCGGGATCTTGTGCATATCAGCGGCGATATCCGTAAAGGATGAATAATAGCTGCCGATGATCTGCTCCGTTTCCGAGAGGCAGATCAGATCCACCAGGGCATCCCTGATACCGGAAACCGTGTTGCGGGACAGATCCCTTTCTGTATTGGAGATGATCCTGTCGCCAAAGCGCTCTCTGAGCGCGGCTTCTTCTGCAGGATCGTCGGTGGCCAGATAAAATATGGTATCGTCGGATGCGGCGATTTCCCGTTCCATGGCACGGACAAAGGCATCGGTGGAACTGCCAGAAATAGCGGGCTTGTTGTCTGTCCTGCGGATATGTATGCCGACCTTGCGCCCGCCGGCTTTATCCAGCAGCCGGTCCGCCTTTTGGCGGATTTCTTTTGAGGGCGTAAACGGACTGTAATCGGGATTTTTGAAAAAATGTTCCTCGGTGGCAATATACAGACGGGTGGGCAGGCTGTTGCAGTAGTCTTCATGCAGACCGTTCTCATCCCTGTTACCGCGGATCTCCTCGTTGCCGATCTGTTTGCTCGAAAGCTGGTAAAACAGCTTGACGGGATCCCATTTGGAATGAATATTGCGCAGCGTAAAGGCGTCCGTCGGCTGAAACAGCTCCTCAAAAGGGCAGCCGAGCTCAGGGTTTACATTCCAGATGACATGCAGATCCTGACCACGTTTTTCGGCCAGTACGCGGGCGGAATTTATTGCCCGTATTCTATTGCATAAACCACCGATAGGGGCTAAGATGAACATAGTTTATGACTCCTTTTCCTCATCATCATAAACAGTATAACAAAAATCAACCCGGATTGGAAAGACTTATGAAAATTGTTTTGGTAAATACGATCTGCTCAAGAGGAAGCGTGGGACGGATCTGCGCGGATCTGTATGAGCAGCTGGATCAAAGAGGCGATGAGCCCTATATGGCAGCCGGAAGGAGCAGGCTTCCCTCCTATATGCGGGGGACGGTCATCGGCGGACCGGTGGATTTTGCAGGGCACGTGCTCCGGAATTTTTTCAGGGGAGAGGCGGGCTTTGGTTCCGGCGCAGTGACGAAAAAGTTTTTATCCTGGCTGGATATTGTGCAGCCGGATCTGATCCATCTGCACAATATCCACGGTTTTTATCTGCAGACGGAGATGCTCTTTGCGTATCTCAAACAAAAGGACATCCCTGTGGTCTGGACCCTGCACGACTGCTGGCCCTTTACCGGACACTGCGCTTATTATGACTTCATCGGCTGTGAAAAATGGAAGGCAGACGGACAGGGGTGTCATCACTGCCCCGTTCATGGCAAAGTCTATCCCTATGCCATTTTTAAGGATAATTCCGTAAAGAATTACCGAAGGAAAAAAGAAGCCTTCTGCGGTGTGAAAAATCTGACGATCGTTACCCCCAGCCAATGGCTGGCGGATCAGGTGGCAGCTTCTTTTCTCGGAGAATATCCTATCCGCGTGATCCCCAACGGGATCAATCTGGATGTGTTCAAAACCCTGAGTGAGGATGCGCAAAAGCTCAGAGACAGGCAGCAGGCCGGCTATCGGCACAGAACCGTGCTGGGAGTCGCCAATTACTGGGAGGAAAGAAAAGGACTCTCCTATTTTGAGAGACTTGCGAAGGCGCTCCCTTCGCAATACACGATTGAGGTGGTAGGGCTGAACAGCCCCCAGATCAGTGTTCTCAGAAAGAAGTGCCCCAACGGGAGACTTCTGGGCATGAAAAGAACAGCCAATCCGGAGCTTTTGGCGGCGCTGTACAGAACGGCGGATGTGTATGTCAACCCTACCCTGGAGGACAATTTTCCCACCACCAACCTGGAAGCGCTGGCCTGTGGAACGCCGGTCGTTACCTTTGATACGGGGGGCAGCAGGGAATCTCTGACAGAGGAGACAGGGCTTGTGGTGCCCAAGGGAGATTTTGACGCACTTCTTGAGGCGGTTCAGACGGTATGCATGGAGCAGCCTTTTACAAGAGAGGCGTGCCGCAAGCGCGCAGAGCAGTTCTCCAAAGAAGGCTTTGCCCATAAATATGTAGAATTGTATGACGAAATAAGGTATAATAACTGAGTATGAAAATATCCGTGATAACCATGACTTACCATAACAGCGGGCAGCTTTTGAAGACTGCTGCGTCCGTTCTGTCCCAGACGCATGAGGATCTGGAATACATCGTTGTGGACGGAGGCTGTGATGAAGATACGAGACGTGCGATCCAAAAGATCCAAAAAAAGATGAAACAGCGCTCCGGCAGCTTTGCATACGTCTCAGAGCCTGACAGGGGGCTTTATGATGCACTCAATAAGGGCATCGGGATGGCCGGTGGAGATCTGATCGGTCTGATGTGTGACCGCTTTGCCGACGACAGGGTGCTGGAGGATATGGCACAGATTGTGGAGGCAGAGCAGACGGATGGTGTCCACGGTGATCTGGACTATGTTGACGGCAGGCGCTTTGTGCGCCGCTGGCGGATGGGACAGGGCAGGATATCGCAGGGCTGGATGCCGGCTCATCCCACCCTTTATCTGAAAAAGGAGATCTATGATACCTACGGGCTCTACCGCAGGGATATGAAGATCGCAGCGGACTATGAGTTCATGGTGCGGATCTTATCCGGCGATTCGGTCAGACTGTCCTATCTGCCCAGGGTACTTGTATACATGGATCATGGCGGAGATTCGGCCAGTACGGGCTCTCTGAAGAGCTATCGTGATTCCTTCAGGGAAGCTGTAAGGGCGCTGGCAGACAATGGAGTCAGACATCCCACCCTGATCACTTTGCGCCGGACAGTCAGAGTCCTTTTGCAGTTTGTGAGAAGATGATCTGACAGAGAATATTTTGCGGAAATGAGTAATGAACACGAGTATGAAGAGCCTGGTGATCATTCCGGCATACAATGAAGAAGCCAGTATCCTGGAAACGGTGGAGGATATTCGCAAAAATGCGCCGGAATTTGACTATATCGTTGTGAATGACTGTTCCACCGATCAGACCCTCGAAGTATGCAGACAAAACGGGATCAGGGTGCTGTCCCTTCCGGTGAATCTGGGTATCGGAGGCGCAGTGCAGACCGGTTATGTGTATGCTTATGAGAACGGCTACGATGAGGCCGTGCAGTTTGACGGAGACGGGCAGCATGATGCCGCTTTTTTGAACAGGATGCGCGATCATATGAGAAAAGAGGGGATCGATCTTTTGATCGGCTCCCGTTTTATCGAAGGAGAGGGGTTTCAGTCCACCGGTCTGAGGCGTTTCGGGATCCGGTATTTTGACAGGCTGATCTTTGGGCTGACCCGTCAGCGGATCACGGATCCGACCTCCGGTATGCGTATGGCGGATCGCAGGATGATCAGGATGTTTGCGGAGAGCTATCCCAAGGACTATCCGGAGCCGGAGAGTGTGGTGGCTGCCATTCAGTCGGGCATGAAGGTTGAGGAATATCCCGTTGTGATGAGGGAGAGACAAAAAGGAGAGTCTTCCATTTCCCCCATCCGTTCCGTTTACTATATGATCAAGGTGACGCTGGCAATCCTGGTGGAGCGTTTACGCAGAAAGGAATACGGAAAATGATGACATTAAAGCTGCAGCTCATCGTGGGAGCGGTGATGCTGGTGGCGCTGTTTGTTATTTTTTATATGGTGAAAAAGAGAAGCATTGACTTAAAGTATGCCCTGAGCTGGCTGGCGGTCATCATCTTCGTACTGGTGCTGGACTGCTTTCCGAGGCTGCTGGACAGACTTTCCCGGGCGCTGGGCGTTTTCAGCCCCGTCAATATGATCTTTTTTCTGGGGTTCTGTTTTTCCCTGCTGATCATTTTTACCCTGACGGTGATCGTATCGAGGATGTCCGAGAGGATCAGAAAGCTCTCCCAGGCTGTGGCACTGAATGAGGAAAAGCTGCAGTGTCTGGAGAAGGCAGTGGCAGGAAAAGCAAAAGAACGGGAACAGGAAACCGATACAAAGGCAGGGCAGAGAGAGGATCCATGAGCGTAAGTGAAAAGCGCAAATTTCATATCGCAGGTGTTACCTTCAGCACCGGAGAGATCCTGCTGTTTCTGCTATTGTCGATCCTGGGCGCAGCCGTCCGTTATGTGATGCGCAATGTCGTAACGGATGATTATAAGATTTTTTTTGAGCCCTGGGTGGCTACGCTGAAACAGGCAGGAGGCGGGATCAGGGGGCTTGGTGCAGAGTTTGAATATGTGGACTATACCACGCCGTATCTGACGATCCTTTCATTTATCAGTATCTGCCCCTTTTTAAACACCCTGCTTTTGATGAAGATCGTTTCGGTCTTTTTTGATTATGTGGCGGCGCTGGCGGTTTTTGCCATCGTGCATCATGTGACGGGCCAAAATACCCTGTATGCCGTCTTCGGCTACGGCGCCCTTCTCATGGCGCCCACGGTCATCGCAAACAGTGCCATGTGGGCGCAGTGTGATATCATCTTTACCTCTTTTGTGCTGTGGTCGGTGTATTTTATCCTGACAGAGCGGCCGGCGGCGGGGATGGTGTTTTACGGGATTGCTTTTGCGTTCAAACTGCAGACGCTGTTTCTGGCGCCGTTCTACGTGATCCTGTGGATGAAGGGCAGGATCAAAGCGTGGCATTTTTTATTTCTGCCACTAATGTATATCGTGGGAATGATTCCGGCGCTGCTGGCAGGGGAGAGCTTTGTACAGCTGCTGGGGGTTTACCTGTTTCAGGCGGACGGACAGATGGATATCTATGCACTGTCCCATAAATTCCCCAATATCTACCAGTTCTTCGGGACCGATACCTTTTTGGTGGAATATGCCGATGCGGCCATTTATGTGACGCTGGCGGCCCTGATGGTGGAGATGTATGTGTTTGCACGTAAAAAATACGAATTGGACGATCAGCTCTTTTTCAGGATGGCTATGTTCATGACCATGACACTTTTGTTTTTTCTGCCCCATATGCATGAACGGTATGCCATTCTGGTAGACGTTTTTTCCATCATTTATTTTTTTATGGATCGGAAACGACTGTATATACCGGTATTGACGATCCTCGCCTCCTTCGGAGGCTATGCCCTGTATCTGTCCAAGACGGAAGTATTGCCCATTACCGTGTATGCGCTGCTCTTTACTTTCCTATTGCTCGATCACGGCAGGTATTGTGTCAGGGCGGTGATGAAGAGCGCTGAAACGGATTGAGCGACAGCAGATCGGAACAAGAGATGGACAAGAAATTCAGAGATTTTCTGACAACCGAATACCGGATGGGAAAGATTATGATTGCGCCCATAGACCTGCTGCTACTGGCAGCGACCCTGCTGTTCGGGATTCTCCTTCGGAGCAGACTTTATCCCATACTGGCACCGAAAGAGCCCGGGCTGCCCTCTGTCTTCGGAGAGGGGATCATGTCGATGAAATATTTTTCCACTGCACTGGACTGCCTGATGGCGCTGTGCGGCGGATTGGTCGTATGGAAGCTGACAGGGAGCAGAATACGCGCTTTTCTGACGGTGACTGTTTTGTTTCTGAGCCCTGCCATTGTTGCGGATTCTGCCCTTTGGGGCATGGCGGACAGCCTGTATCTGTCACTGAGCCTGCTTTCACTTTTGGCGGTTTTATGCGGCAGGACGGCTGCGGCAGGGATTCTGCTGGGCATTGCAGTCTTTTTCAGTCCGCTTGCGCTTATTTTGCTACCGGCTGTATGCGGGCAGATCATTTCGACGGATAACGGGAAAAAGGGTAAGCTTCTGGCAGCGGCCGCCCTTTTATATACTGCCGCAGGGACATTGCTTCATCTGTTTATGATAACAGATTCAGGGCCTGCGATACCGCCGTTTTCCATGGAGAGGATACTGGAGCAAAGCCGCGGCGGGAGGCTTCTGTCCTATCATGTGCCGGGAATCTATGCCATGATCGGAGAGGGCGCCTTCGTCAGTGAGTATACAAAGGCCGGTTATATCATGGGATTTGCTGTGGCTCTTGTGCTGTTTTATCTGAGCTGCAGGATATGCGTCGGCAGCCTCTGCGACAGTGCGTGGCTCATCCGGATGTCCCTTTTGTGTGCTCTGATCCTGCCGTTTATCCTGCCGGGGATGAATGAGAGATGTCTCCTTCCTGCGGGAATGCTGGGTGTGATACTGGCTATGTGCGAGCCGGCTTTTTACAAGGTGGCAGTCGTTGAGACGATCATTGCGTTTTTGCCGACGGCGGCCTATTTCAGGGAGGAATCTTTTCTGCCCATGCCATATATTGCGCTGGCGCAGCTTGTTTTGATAGTATATTACTATAAAACCACAACGGAGAGAAAATGAAAGAGGTCAAAAAGTTATCTTATATCGACGGATTAAAGGTCCTGTCCTGTATGATGATCTTTAATTTTCATTTTATCAATGCATTTTATTGCGGATTTTATTCATTACTGGACAGCGATTATCATATGGCGCCTATAGAATATATCGTGGGCAGTACACCACTGAACCTGATCATGGGCGGCAAATTCGGCGTCAGGATGTTCATGACCATCAGCGGATTTTTCGTAGGGTATCGTTTTTTCGTGACGGGAGACAAAAAGTCTCTGACGGGGGGCGTGATCAAAAAATATTTCAGGCTGATCTTTCCCATCATCACGGCCAATATCGCCATTTATGTGCTGATGAGACTGCATCTGTTCGCCAATGCCGAAGCCTCGGCCAAGGCGGGAACCGCTTTGTTTTTTGGCAATTACAACCAGTTTGAGCCCCATCTTTCAGAGGCTCTTTGGGAAGCGGTATGGGGCTGTTTTGTTACCGGAGCCAATCGTTATAACGGACCCTTATGGTTCATCTATTATGAGTTTTTCGGAACCCTTCTGGTGGCTGCGATCCTGTCGCTTATGGGCAATTCAAAAGCCAGATATATTGCCTATGTCATTGCCGGCGTCCTTTGTATCCGCAATGATTTTCTGCCCTTTCTGCTGGGATGCGTGGTCTGCGATCTGGCGTGCCGGCCGCCGGTATGGCTTGACAGACTTAAGAAAAGCAGGGTATTTCAGCCCCTTATGTGGCTGTTGTTTTTCTTTGGTATGTTTCTGGGCTCTTATCCGCCCATGGGAGAAAGGCTGGAGGGCACGATCTATGCCCATATCCCGCCCAAGGTAATTGTGTTCTATATCCTGGGTTCGGCCTGCGTGCTGTATGCGACCACACAGCTTGAACCCCTGCAGAAGATCCTGGGACAAAAATGGCTGGTCTGGCTGAATACCTACAGCTACGGTTTTTATCTGACCCACTTTTTTATCCTTTGCACCTTTGCCTGCGGCTTTTATCTGGCACTGGAGCCCTATGTGAATTATCATGTGATCGCGATACTGAATTATCTTTTGTCATTTGGACTGACGGTGTTTGTTTCATTTTTGATCCATCAGTATGTTGAATTACCGGGGATGCGGCTGGCGAACCGGATCGCAGAGCGTTTGGCGGAGAGGGAGCCGCAGGGGTGATGCATTTTCCGAGAGGAATCCGAGGGGGGAGTACATGTCTGAAAAGGGGAAAAAAGACAGACAGGACTGGATCGATCTGGTGCGTTTGATCGCCATGGTGATCGTTATGATGAATCATGTGGGATTAAAGGTGGCGGGCGTGAATTTCTGGGGCGGTATGTTTTATGTGCCGGTCTTTTTTGTCCTGTCCGGATTCTGCTTCAGCCCCGATAAGGATGATCCCGTGAAAGCAATCCGGAGGCGGGCCGGACGACTGCTGATCCCCTATCTTGTGACAAATCTGATCCTGGTACTGGTATTTTTGTTAAGGGACATTCTGTCCGGTTCCCATGAAGGGATCCTGCTTCGCAGCCTGGGATTTTTGTATGGCCGGAATCAGTTGTACTATTCGGGGGATACTTTCTTTTTACAGAATACGGGTGATAATGTCTATTTCATGACAGCGCTGAATTCCCCGACCTGGTTTCTGCCTGCTTTGTTTTTGACATATCTGATGATGGAGGAGCTGTGCAGAGCCGGAGAAGACGCTTCGGAGAGAAAGGATGCCATGATCCGCAGACAGAGAATGCTGCTGGCGATCCTGCTGCTCGTACTGCTGAGCCAGATCTGGCATTATATGCTGCCGATCCTGCTGCCGTGGAGTGTGGACGCTGTTTCGGTCTTTCTGGTACTGTTTTATATCGGCTTTTTATGCGGTCAGGGAGGCGGCTGGAAATACCTGACAGACAGACCGTTTCTGTTCGGGCTGATGCTGCCGCTGCTCATTGCGGGAGGTCTCATCAACGGATCTGCCAATTTGTCCATAGGAGAATACGGGGTGAGTATGAGTCTGGGGATCATCAATGCCGCCGCTTCCTCCATGCTCATCATGTACGTATGTTACCTCTTAAGGAACCATGTTCCGAAGCTTCTGGCATCCGCAGGCAGAAAAACGCTGCCGCTTCTGTGCTGGCATTTTCCGCTGCTGAGCGTACTTGATGCGGCAATCATGCGCATTATTGCGCCGAAGGGAGTGCTTTTGCCCATTTGCAGGGGAGCGGAGATCGTGGTAGTGATCGCAGTGATCTGCCTGGCAGATGAACTGATCAGAAAATGTAGTAAGCATAAATGAATGCAGGCGAATGAAGAAAGAATCGTTGAAGACAGAAATGCTGAAGCCGGATCGGTTGAAACCGGCAATAGTAATGGCAGAGGATGGAAAAGGCAGAGACAGGGCAATGGATGGCATCCGCGGGGTGGCCATCCTGCTTGTGATGCTGGGACACTGTATCGTTTTGAACGGTCTGGAGGAAAAGGATCCGTTTCTGTATGATATCATCAAGTCCGTGCAGATGCCGTTGTTCATGCTGGTCAGCGGGTTTGTGTCCGCCGGCGCCAGAGGGGGATTTTCCAGGCTTGTCCGCAGGGCGGAAAGTTACCTGCTGCCGTTTTTTTCGTGGTTTGTCGTATCCTATTTTCTGGCAAGGATCAAGGGCCTCATACAAGGGCAGACGATCACGGTATCTTTGGCGGATTTTGCCGGAGAGCTGAAAGCGCTTTTGTTTCAGACAGACAGAGGGCTGTGGTTTTTCATGACGCTGTTTGTGATCACCGTGTTTATGACGGTGTCAGAGGAGTTGTCCCGTCGTTTTTTCGGAGGACATATGGCGGCAACCCTGGTGCCTGTGGGCGTATTGTATGTACTTACCTATCTGCAGACCCGTACAGGGAATACGTTCCTCAGCCCCTCGCTGACCCTTCAGTATATGCCCTTTTATGTGCTGGGATATCTGCGCTCCGGTAGCAGAGCGCGAAATGTTTCGCCAAAGGTGGAAAAGATCTTTGCCGCGCTTTGTCTGGCATTATTTCTGGTTATGGTCATTCTGTATCCGTTGGGCAGACCTGCCGCCTCGGGCAGGGAAGTGCTGATTCAGATGCTTGCGTCGTTTCTCGGCAGCGTGGGGATGTTTTGCCTGCTTAAGGTTGCATTATCCGGTGACAGGGTGTCTGTTCTGTCCTTTCTGGGTCTGTATACCTCCGAGATCTATGTGCTGCATTTCCGTTTTGCAAGACTTCTGGGGATCGGCCGAAGAACTGATACCATCTGGTCATTTCGCGGTTTTTTCTGGCTGATCGCTTCGGTTCTGGTCATGAGCATCCTGACAGCCGTTTTTATTTTTGTGCTGGAGAGGATTCCTGTCTGCCGGTATCTTTTGTTCGGCAAGAGGGGCAAAAGAGACCGGCCTTCAAAGCAAGAGAACAAAGGCTGACTGCAGCTACCACATACATGGTGGGATAAGAGTACTGGATGAAGGAAGCGGGTGCAGTCAGAAAGATCACAAGCTCCCTTGCAAGAAGAGCAGAGAAGAAGAAAAAGTAAAAGGCATTTTTACGAAAGATTGAGACGATGAGAGCGGCAAAGGCGATCATCAGCATCGGTAAAAAGGCCTCGCCACCGGCTTTGAATAAAAAGTCGGCATAGCCTTTATGATAGGACAAAGGCAGCCGCCTGAAAGCGTCCAACATTTCAAATCCATAATCCCGATCATGCTCGTACAGGTGAAAATCCGAGCTGATGACGGGCTTTAAGTTCAGAACCATATCGGTATTATAATTCCAGATCCCGTTTGTTACACAAAACAGCTGCAGTCTTTCACCGAAATAAAGATCCGGATTGTGAAGGAGCAGCCGCAGTGCGCTTTTCAGATATTTTTGCTGAGTGAGGGCGTCGGCTCCCGTCTGTGTGTAACGCCCCTCATTATGATCGGAGTTGTAGCGGTTGTAGGCGCTGCAGGAGAGGGAATCGTTGTGAAGATAGCCGAAATCCGTAACGGCGCTGATGTTGGAGATGTCCTCGTCGGCGCCCTCATAGGTCTGATCCCGCCACAGGATCACGGACAGCGGACGGGTGGTGGAGATGATCAGATAATCACTGCCGTAATATTTTTTTTCGCCCTGCTTCTGGGGCTGTGAGATCAGGGAATAAAAACACAGGACCAGGACAAAAAAGATAAGCCCGCTTTTGATGCTTCCGGGCATCTTTTTTTGCCGGCGTGATTTTTTTGCATTGTCGGCGTCTTTGGAAGGATCCGTATGTGAGAGCCCGCCGGAAGCGTAGGTCAGCGGGATCAGAAAGGCAGACAGGGGCAGCAGCACGATACTCTCACTGCGCCACAGACACAAAAGGGCAGTCAGAAAAGACAGAGAGAGTAGTTTCCCCGGGGTCAGGACAGCCTGTTGCAGATGTTCAAAATACAGATACATGAAATAATACAAAAAGAAAGAAGCATAGATCGCGGGACGGAAGCACATCAGGCTTCCGAGGAGCGTAAAGGGCAGCAGTGCGGGCGCAATCAACAGAGCCACTGCGACAGGCGATGGCTTTTTCAAAAGCGCATAGCCTTTTGCGAATATGAAAGTGTAGACATACGCATAGCACACATCCGAGAGCAGGACAGGACCGCAGGAAGCGGGGAAAATACTCATGGCCGTCATATAAAACAGACTGGTCAGGTAGTTGTGCCAATAGACAGGCAGAAAGCGCGTGGCGTAGGCAAAAATAATGGGATCGTCATTCATGTAATAGCCCGGATAGGTGGCCAGGAGACCTGCTGCGTAGACTGCCAGCAGGCAGCAAAAGACCATGAGCAGATGCTTTTGTCCAAAGGCCTTTTTCAGAAAAGAAAAAAAGGCAAGCCAGAACAAAAGTACCAGCAGCTTGGTCAGAATGTGCATGGGCAGTATCATGTCTTCGTCAATGGGCAGACAGTTCATATTCAGTCCGTCGGATGAGAAGATACGTGTGTCCGTCACAAAGCTGATCCCCCAGAATATAGCAGCGGGGATCAGGATCCTGAAGGAGATATGAAATGTAGATTTTTTGGTTTCATTCATGGTATATTACCTGTCATTTCAAAGTTTTGCCGTAAAGGACCACGGCGTCTGCCGCGTCAGGGGGCAGATATCTGATCCGGCGAAGGATCGGTGGCAATGAGGTCGGGATAGAGGATGCTGTCCGGAGCCCCTTCGGCATCCGATACGAAGCCCACTGTATAGACCTTGTCAAAATATTGCAGATGGTCGCCCGGCGCAAGAGCGCCCCGCTCGATCCACAGGATACAGTCCGGAGGAGTAAGAGGGTCTGCGTCTGTTACCTGCATGGTCGTATCATCGGCGATGATGTGACGGATGCGGGCATCGGGCAGGCGTTTTTTTAACAGCTTCCAGAGGGGGTAATCATAGCCGTCTCCGGAGATGACAAGCCCAATGTCCTTCGGATGGGTGAGGGCCAGCTGATCCAGCAGATCGTTGTAGGATTCGTAGCAGCCGGGATGACTTTTAAACATCTGCTGTTCCCTGACAAGGGGATCGCAGCCGCTTGCCAGATAGGAAAAAGCCTCCTGCGAATTGTATTCCAGCGGCTTTAGAGCCAGCAAAAGACAGAGAAAGGTCAGGCAGGAAAGAAGAAGCCTGCCTTTTGTTTTGGAGCCGCCGGCAGAGGACTCTTTGACAAAATGATCCAGAATATAGACAGAAGCAACAGCAGCCACGCTCAGCGCCGGATATAAAAGGCGGGAGCCCCAGGGCTGCCAGCGGAGCAGCGCCAGGATAAAGCCAAAGCCCAGCCATGCGCTGATCACGAAACCCGGTTTAAAATCCGTATCCTTTACGCCGCGCCTTGTCAGAGCCCTGATGCCGTATACGATCAGAAGCATGCCGCCCAATAAGGCGAAATATGCTGCGAAGGGGCTGGAGGAGCGGTCGTGGGAATATATATTGCCGTCGAAATACAGATAAGTGATAAAGTCAAATCCGTGAAAGGATATGGCAATGTTGTTGACCTCCACATTCAGAATGCGGCCCAGAGAAATGGGCAGCCGATACATGAAACCGTTCAGAGCACTCCAGATATGCTGCGTGATCAGAAGGGAATAGTTTTTCAGGATGTTGACCAGGATATAGGATACGTTTTTGGTAGCAACCATGATATCGTCACCGGTGGCGGAGCTGATCAGAGCGCCGGTGGAGCGGTAGGTCCTGATCAGGGTCTCAGCCGATGTCAACAAAAGAGCGGCAAGAGCCGATAAGCCCAGTTTGAACAGACCGGCTGCCGAGTCTTTGCGCCGGATGCAGCAAACCAGCACCCAGGGCAGGAACATCACCAGGGAGACGCAGACACTGGTCTTCATCAAAAAAGCAAAGCCGACACTCAGTCCCAGACAGATGCTGAGCAGGAATGCCTGCCCGGACGGTTTTGGCTGAATTGCGGGCAGATCCGTAAAATAAAATAAAAAGGTGAGAAATACGGCATACCAGAGGGTGGCCGACAGATCATTCTGCGTTGTGACCGCCTGGGAGATGGTCAGCGGCATGGTCAGGAACATAAGCGCACCGAACAGGGAAAAGGGGCGCGATACCCCAAGATGCATCAGAAGCGCATAAAACAGATAAGCCGTTAGCAGCATGGAAGCATATTGATGGAGCGCCAGAAGAGCATCCGTGCCGGAGATAAGATACATGGTCAGCAGATTGTATTCCGCCAGCACGGGGGAATAGAGCTGCCTGTTTATATTGGTCAGATAATAGTTCACACTGCAGTTGTCTGTCCAGTGACCGATCCTGGCCAGGTGATATGTCATGGAGTCATAGTTGTAAGCTGTGGTAAAACAGGAGATTACCAGAAGATACAGGCTCAGAAGAGCACAGGCGGACAAAAGCAGTCTTTCAGCCAAAGAGCAGGATTGCCAAAGGTCTTTCAGCCGGCGGGGGATCTTTTTCAGATCTGCCCGCAGGGCGGAAAAAAAGCGCTTCAGCGAAGGCAGAAGGATGCCTTTATCCTCCTCCTTGCGCGGAAGGGTCAGCAAAAGAAGATCTGTCAGGAGCCAGAACATGGTCACGGACAGGGAAGTGAGCGCCGGGACAAGGCTCAGCAGATTGACACTGAGCAGGATCAGAGACTCAAAGACCAGAAGTGCACTGACCAGGCGGATGGGTCTTTGGGCGATCCGGACATACAGTTTTTGACATATCAGATAATACCCCAGTGGGAGAAGTAATAGTAATATCATAACAGATACATTGTAGCGGAAAAGGGGGCAAGATTCAAGGTATAGAATGCGGTTTGCCCCGTGGGCTTTGGCGTGCTATAATACAGCTTATGGCACAACAACCCGCGAAAAACAGACAACTGATCCTGAATATGTTAGCTTCGCTCCTGTCCACGGCTGTGTCTCTTGGCATCAGCTTTTTTATCACGCCGCCGATCATCGACAGGCTGGGAGCAGAGGCACAGGGCTTCAATACCATGGCTGCCAATTTTGTGAATTATGCTGCTATCGCGGCGATGGCACTCAATTCCATGGCAGGGCGTTTTATTACCGTGCGCATCGCACAGGGAGACGAAGAGGGGGCTAACCGTTATTTTAATTCCGTGATGTATGCCAATCTGGTGATCGTTGCGGCACTGGTGCTGCCGTCCGCAGCCATCGTGATCCGGCTTGACAGGCTGGTTAATATCTCACCTGCGCTGGTCACGGATGTCAAGCTTCTGTTTGCGCTGATGTTTGTCAATTTCTTCGTGACCATCATTTCGACCACCTTTTCCACAGCCACCTTTGCGGCCAACCGGCTGGATCTGCAGGCACTTCGCACCATCGAATCCCAGCTGATCAGGGCTGCGATCCTCATCCTGCTCTTTGGGCTGCTTCCTGTCAGGGTATGCTATCTGGGCATTGCCACCCTGGCGGCCAACTGCTACCTGTTCATCAGCTATATTCATTATACGAAAAAACTGCTGCCGGGCATCAGGGTCAGCCGGAAGTATTTTTCCATGCCGACCGTTCTGGAGATCCTGTCCGCCGGCATCTGGAATACGGTAATGCGTACAGGGCAGGTTCTGACCAATCAACTGGATACCCTGATCACCAATCTGTGGATCGGTGCCACCGAAAGCGGATATATCGGCACATCCACCATGATCGTGACCAATGTGAACCTGCTGTATGAGACCGTATCGGCGGTCTTTACTCCGTCCCTGACCATTAGCTTTGCCAAAAACAATAAAGATGAGCTGACGCAGGATCTGAAATCCGCAATGCGGCTGACAGGCTTTTTTGCCAATATACCGCTCTGCTATATTATCGGCTTCGGCGTTGCATTTTACAGGCTCTGGCTCCCCTCCGAAGCTTCCGTGATTCCCGTATATTATGCGCTGACGGTCCTGATCATGATGGGAACGCTGGTGGGGGGCGCCATCAGTCCTTTGTTCAATGTGTATACTGTCGTGAACAGGCTGAAATGGAATTCCATCGTGACGCTTCTGATGGGTGTGATGAATGCTGCCATCGTATTTATCCTGCTGCAGTTTGAATCCCTGCGTCCTTACGGGATTTATTTTGTGGCCGGCGTCTCTTCCGTGCTGGGGATCATCAAAAATCTGACATTCACGCCCCTCTATGCGGCGCATTGCCTGAAACTGCCCAAAAAGGTATTCTATCCCACCATATTCAGATATATCCTGGTGACCTGCCTGATGGGCATTGCTTTTTTCGCCCTCGGGCGCGTCATGCCCTCCGGTTCATGGCTTCTCATCGGTCTCAGTGTGCTCGTTTGCGGCATCATCGGCAGCGCGATGAATTATCTTTTATTATTTGAACAAAAAGAAAGAGAAGTGCTGACACAGACACTTCTCGGATTTCTGAAACGCATCAGGCGCGGGTAATCAGGCACAGGTGATTGTCTGCAAAAGCAGACAAAAGAGCGTTCCTACCCGCGATCCGGCTGCAGCAGCTCCCACAGCTCTTCTTTGCTTCTTGCGATCTCGACATTCTCATAGAGCTTTTTTAATTTGGAAAAATACAGCTCATAGTCACATTTTTCATTAAAAGAGTCCCCTGCCAGCGGATACAGAAAAATGATCCGGCATCCGGAGTGAAACAGGAGTTTGCCCGAGACACAGGCCGTGGAGTAGTAGGACAGCAGCGTTTTGTGCTCCATATAGCCGCCGGCAAAAGCCAGCTCAAAGGGAGCGCCATCTTCGTAGAGGGTCATCTGTTGGTCAAATCTGTCATGGACGCCCCTGGGATGCGGCTTCATGCAAAACCGGTCATAGCCTGTCTTTTGGGCGATCTCACGGATCAGAGAGGCATAGCTGTCAGGATTTTGCGTGATATTTGCCGTGCCCTGCCCGAGAAAGATGTATTCTGCATCAATGGCGGGGGGAGTGAATCCGAACAGCTCCCCAAGCCGGCGGGAGATCCGTTTGATACGGTCGGGGCTGTTGGGAATCTTTTTCAGATGGAAGCCGGTGCTTTTGTGATCGGCCACGGCGGGTTCGGCCAGAGCGGGTTCAAAGAGGTAAAGCCTGTTCTCTGCTTTTTTGATATTAAACCCTTTGCCGGCTCTGTAGACAAGGCGTCCCGCCCGGGTGGAAACAGATGAGACGGGAGGCCTGGTGTAGCTGGCAAATCCGTCCTCGAACCTGTGAAGCCTGACATGGCGGTTTTGCAGGATCGCTTCCTTGACGATCTCCTTGCTGATCTCATCCGGCAGGCCCGGAGAAGCGAAAAAGACATGGGAATACTGCTTCATATCCGGCTTGTGACCGTCCGTGAAAAGCCGCGGAAATTCCGGATTTCGGATCAGACTCTCGTACAGCATGGCGGGGCCTTTTTTGTAGGGATTTCTGATCTGCCTGCCGTCTGCGAAAAACGCATCGTCAAAGCAGGATGAGAGTTTTGGGGAAGTATACAGATCCTTCAGACAGGCGGTCTTGTCTGTCAGCAGGATGTCTGTGGGAAGGTCCTTAAAAAATGCGTCCCGGATAAAGAGGAACACCATCAGATGATAGGGCGTCGATGCGATACCCAGAATGCGGGACGGAGGATTGTATTTATTTCTGCTTTCAGAAGTATTTTTGCACATGGTATCAGTTGTCTTTCTTTTTGCTCTTTTTATTTTTATCTTTTTTTTCTTTTCTGTCAACTTTATCTTTTTAGGCGGCCCCCCGGTTTGCGTTAGGATTGAAAATAAGCGATGTTTATGCTATACTTTGTATGATTTTGAATTGCAGGCAGGCGGACATAGTCGGCAAATGACACAAAGGAGCGGCCTGTGTCGGAACAGTAATATGGAGAGGGCCGGAGAGAGTGTATCCGGGATGACAGAGGACAGGAAGAAATGAAAGTCATGGCCGGCCGCATGGATCGCGGCTTTTTCAAGTATCAGGACGAATTCGAAGAAAAAGCACTTCAGGTACTGCGCAGCGGCTGGTATGTGCTGGGCAAAGAGGTGGAGACCTTCGAAAAGGATTTTGCGGATTTTGTGGGCACCGGATATTGCGTAGGCGTGGCCAGCGGACTGGATGCTCTGTATCTGGCTTTCAGAGCGCTCGGCATCGGAGAGGGAGACGAGGTGATCGTCCAGGCCAATACCTATATCGCCTCCGTGATGGGCATTACCATGAACGGCGCCACGCCGGTGTTTGTGGAGCCTGACGAATACTACGGGATCGATGCGGATGCGATAGAGGCGGCGGTGACGGAGCGCACCAGGGCAGTGCTGGTTGTGCACCTGTATGGACAGCCCTGCGATATGGCAGGCGTGCAGAAGGTGACGAGGCGTCACGGCCTGAAGCTGGTGGAGGATTGCGCCCAGTCTCACGGCAGTTCCTATGGCGGGCAGAATACCGGAAGCTTTGGAGATATCGGATGCTTTTCCTTTTACCCTTCCAAGAATCTGGGGGCCTTCGGAGACGGCGGGGCAGTGACCACGGATGACGAGGCTCTGGCTGAGCAGATCAGAATGCTGCGCAATTACGGCAGCCGCAAACGCTATTACAACGAAGAGGTAGGCGTTAATTCCCGCCTGGATGAGATGCAGGCGGGGCTTTTGTCTGTGCGGCTGTCCCATATGGATGAGATCACCAAAGAGAGACAGCGGATCGCGGCTCTTTACGACAGGCTGCTGCAGCCGGTGGGCGGGGCATTTGAAAAACCGCTGAAAAGAGAGGGCGCCACCCATGTCTATCACCAGTACGTGATCAGGGTCAGGGATAAGCAGACGAGAGAAAGCCTGATCGGCTATCTGAAAGACAGGGAGATCGGCACCATTATCCATTATCCCATTCCGCCTCATTTATCGGAGGCCTACGGATATCTGGGATATACCAAAGGGAGCTTTGCAAAGGCCGAGAGTTTTGCGGACAGAGTGCTGAGCCTTCCGATGTATAACGGCATGACGCTTAAAGAGCAGGAGTATGTGATCGACGCGCTGAACGCGTTTGTCCCGTTATGACCTTTTGGTTTCAACAAAAACGAGAATAAGAGAAGATCAGTATGAGCATAAACAGACCTAATATTAAAGAGCAGTACAAAATTCTGGAATTCGGTGAATTCGGCGACGAGAGAGGAAACCTCGTGGTAGCCGAAGGCGACGGCATGGACATCCCCTTTCAGATCAAACGCGTATTCTATATGTACGGCTCCGATGCCACGGTAGAGCGCGGACATCACGCCAACCGGGAATCCGAATTTGTGCTGATCAATGTCAGCGGCACCAGCCGCGTCAAGGTAGACAACGGCTACGAGACCGATGTGATCGAGCTGAACAAACCCAGAATGGGCCTGTACATACCCACCATGATGTGGAAGGATATGTACGATTTCTCTGCGGATTCCGTACTGCTGGTACTGACCAACACCCATTTTGATGAATCGGAATATATCCGCGACTATGATGCATACCTGAAAGAGGTCAGAGGATGAGTAAAATCTCGATCGTGGTGCCGGTGTATTACAATGCCGACACCCTGATGATGTTATACGAGGATATGAAAGAAAAGATCCTCCATAAGCTGGGTGACTATGAGCTGGTCTTTGTGGATGACGGCTCCGGTGATGAATCCTGGGAGATCATGAATCAGATCCGACAGAAGGAACCAGACGGAAATGTTCAGTGTGTCAGACTTTCGAGAAATTTTGGAGAGCATGCCGCCCTGCTGGCGGGACTGTCCGTCTGCACCGGCGACTGCGCCGTGACCAAGCAGGCAGATCTGCAGGAGGATTCCGAGATCATCCTCGAGATGTATGAGAGCTGGAAAAAGGGCAACAAGGTCGTACTCGCCGTCCGCAGGGAGCGGGACGAAAACCCGGTCAAGAAGTTTTTTGCCCACCTGTATTATGTCATTATTCACAGGTTCGTGCAGGAAAAAATGCCCGTCGGCGGATGCGACTGCTATCTCATTGACAGACAGGTGATCGAAGTGCTGGAAAGGCTCGATGAGAAGAACTCCTCCCTGACACTGCAGGTGCTGTGGGCCGGCTTCAAGACGGATTCCATCTACTTCCACCGCAAGGACAGAGAGGTGGGCAAGTCCCGCTGGACCCTGTCCAAGAAGGTGAAGCTGGCAATGGATTCCATGATGAGCTTTTCCTATGCCCCCATTAGGTTTATGTCCGGCGTGGGCGTTGCTTTTTTTATTCTGGCCGTGCTGATGATGATCGAGGTGATCATCGAAAAATTCACTGTCGGAACCCCGATCCTGGGCTGGGCATCGCTGATGTGCGTGGTGCTTTTTTCCTTCGGCGTGATGATGCTGATGATGGGAATGCTCGGCGAATATGTCTGGCGTGCGCTGGATGCCTCACGCAACCGCCCGCCGTTTTTGATTGATGAGATCAGGAAGAACAAAGAGGAGTAAGAAAACATGGCAAACAAAAAAATCAACATCGGCGGCTATGAGATCACGGAAAACAGCCGCCCTTACATGATCGCAGAGATCGGTATTAACCACAACGGCGACGTAGACATCGCCAAGCGTCTGATGGATGCGGCAAATGCCACAGGCTGGCACAGTGTCAAGTTCCAAAAGAGAACCCCCGAGCTGGCAGTGCCCGAGGCACAGAAGAGCCAGCCCAAATCCACTCCCTGGGGTGATATGACCTATCTGGAATACAAATACCGGGTGGAATTCGAAAAGCCCGAATATGACATCATTGATGCCTATTGCAGAGACAAAGGCATGGCGTGGAGCGCATCCCCCTGGGATCTGCCGAGCCTGGAATTTCTTCTGAAATATGATATCCCGTACATTAAGATTGCCAGCGCCTCCAACGGTCGGGACAGCATGCTCAGGGCAGCGGCGGAGAGTAAAGTACCCGTCATCATGTCCACCGGCATGACCGAGATGGAAGAGATCGACCATGCTGTGGAGATTCTTGAAAAATACGGCAACGGCGATTACATCCTGATGCACACCAACAGTGCCTATCCGGCACCTGTGGGAGATCTGAACCTGCGGATGATCGAGACTTTGAAAAAGCGCTTTGACTGCCTTGTTGGCTACAGCGGACACGAAGCCAACCTTGAGCCCACCATTGCCGCTGTGGTACTGGGTGCCTGCGCCATCGAGCGCCATGTGACCCTCTCCCATGAGATGTGGGGCTCCGACCAGAAGGCCAGTCTGGAAGTGCATGCCATGGATATGCTGTGCAAACGCATCAATGCAGTATACGATGCTCTGGGCGACGGCGTGAAATACATGTCCGAGGCTGAGGCTGTCCAGAGGAAGAAGCTTCGCACGACGGATTAATCATTCAGGGTACAAAGTGTATTCTGTCTAAACTGACAAATATGAGGTGAATATATAATCCCATGCATGCGATCAACCGTAAGGGAAGACTGATAGAGACATACAGCTTAATACTCATTGACTTAATCTGCGTTGCGGCGGCCTACGTCACAGCGCTGGTTTTGCGTTTTCAGAGTATCGAAGCATCTCTGTCCAATCCCCTCCACTATACGGTGGGGCTCTATCTGATGCTGCTGTGTGTTCTGTACGGTGTGATGATGGACTGGAACAGGGGGATCTTCAAAAGGGGCAAATATCGTGAGGCTGTGGCTGTGGCCAAATATGATTTTCTCATGATGCTGGCCATTCTGGTGATCCTTTATATTACACAGCAGGGCGGCGATTATTCCCGTCTGACCTTCGGCTATTTTACCATTGCCAATTTCATCTATACGTATCTGCTGCAGAGCGCTTTCAAGTGGTTCATGTCCGGTTACTATAATCATTCCAGAAATGCGGATCAACTTATGATCGTGACTGAGGAAGCGTATGCCGATGAGATCATCAAAAAGATCAAATCTTCAAAAGACTGGAATTACCGGATATCCTCCGTGGTCGTGATGGACACGGATGCTACCGGCAGTGAGATACGGGGAGTACCCGTGACGGGAAATAAAGAGACCTTGTTTGAAGTATCCCGTCAGATGCCACTGGATCAGGTGTTTATGTATCTGCCCCATGCATCGGTGGATGAGATCAGGGAGTATATCGTGGATTTTGAGACCATGGGAGTGGTCGTTCATTACAATGTGGAACTCAGGGAGCTGAATCTGAGCGGTAAAACGGCAGGCAGCTTTGCGGACTACTCCGTGATGACTTTTTCCCTTCAATATATGGACTATCGCCGTATGTTGATCAAACGGTTTATAGATCTCATCGGCGGTTTGTTGGGTAGCGTCTTTACCATCATTCTGACGCCTTTTCTGGCGCTGGCGATCAAGCTCGAATCGAGAGGGCCGGTATTTTTTTCGCAGGTCAGGATCGGCAAAAACGGCAGACGCTTCAGGATCTATAAATTCCGTTCCATGTATATCGATGCGGAAGAAAGAAAAAAAGAACTGCAGGATCAAAATGAGATGGGTGATAATCTTATGTTCAAGATGGAAAACGACCCAAGGATCACCCATGTGGGTAAATTGCTTCGCAAGACCAGCCTGGATGAATTTCCCCAGTTTTTCAACGTTCTCAAGGGGGATATGTCCCTGGTGGGTACCAGACCGCCGACAGAGGAGGAGTTTGAACAGTACAACAACTACTACCGCAGGCGGATGAGCATCACCCCTGGACTTACGGGAATGTGGCAGGTCAAGGGCAGAGGCGTGGTAACGGATTTTGAGGATGTGGTCAGATATGATTTGGAATATATCGACAACTGGTCACTGTATCTGGATTTCAAGATCCTGCTTCAGACCGTGGGAGTGGTCTTGTTCGGGAAGGGCGCTAAATAGGTATAAGAACGGAAAGGGGAGTCAGACCGTGAAAGAATTTAATACGACAGCCGTATGTATTCCGACAAAGCACTATATGGTTGATCTCTCCGAGAGAGTGAAAGCCATAGAGCAGCTTGTGGATAACGGAAAGTATTTTACGATCAACAGGGCAAGACAG
>CAJOOZ010000123.1 GCA_905236705.1 uncultured Lachnospiraceae bacterium
GGCGTATGAAGCCACCGAAAAAAAGAAAGAGCTCTATGGAGGAGATGTTGCATCGGGCAACTGGCAGTACAGGATTAATTACTGGGGCTTTGCCGATAAGGGCAATTATTACTTTGCTCCCAAGGCTTCCTATTCTGCCGTGGGAGATCCCGAATTTTCCTTTAAACGGCTGGTAAGATCGCTCCATCGGGCGGGCATTGAGATGATCATGCAGATCTATTTTCCCCAGCGCTGTGACCCGTGCTATATCCAGAGGGTGGTGCATCACTGGGTGAACAAATATCATGTGGACGGATTTCACCTGCTGGGCATGAAGATCCCCCGGGCGCTGCTGGCACTTGACCCGCTTCTGGCAAGGACCAAGATCATTCTGGAAGAGCCGGACGGAGAGAGGATCTACGGCGAGAGCAGACGGACTCCCATGTTCAGGAATCTTGCATCTTACAAGGATGATTTCAGATGTGATGCCCGCAAATATCTCAAGGGTGATGAAGATATGCTGCGCTCCATGGCGGAGCATATGCGCCGGAACGGTCCAAACGAGGCGACGGTGCATCATATCGCCGATTACAGAGGCTTTACATTGCTGGATCTGGTGTCCTACGATCGGAAACACAACGAGCCCAATGGCGAGGATAACCGCGACGGAAGCGACTACAATTACAGCTGGAACTGCGGTGTGGAAGGCAGCTCCCGCAAAAAGAGCATCCAGCGTATGCGTCTTTCACAGCGGAAAAATGCGCTCCTGTTTTTGTTTTTGTCCCAGGGAGTACCTTTCCTGCAGGCAGGAGACGAGATGGGACATACGGCGGGCGGAAATAATAACCCCTATTGTCAGGACAATGAGCTCAACTGGATCATCTGGAGAACGGATCAGACCGGCAGAAGGCTTCTGGCATTTACCAGGGAACTGATCGCCTTCAGGCAATCTCATCCGATCCTTCACAGAAAGGAACCCATGCGGATCATGGACACTATTTCCTGCGGCTATCCTGATCTGTCCTATCATGGTCAGAATGCCTGGTATGCGCAGATGGAGAATTATAACAGGCATCTTGGCATCATGCTCTGCGGACTCTATGAGAGCACGGGACAGGGCAGGACGGATGATTTCGTATACATAGCCATGAATATGCATTGGATCGATCATGATTTTGCGCTGCCGGATCTGCCGGCGGGATATGACTGGAAACTGGTCTGCGATACCCTGGATTTTGGGCAGGAAGATTGTGAGTCGGCATTTTATCCCCGGGGCAGGCTCCTGGAAGAAGCAGCAAAGGAGGCAGAGAAGACCAGAAAGGGTACTGCCATAGCCAAAAAGAATGAAGATAGTGCAAACAGCAGGATCGTTACCGTCAGACCCCGAAGCATCATCGTGCTAGTTGGGAAAATGACGCAAAATGACAGGCGCAAAAATAGCCGGAAAAAAGAAAAGGGTTAAGAGAGGCTGAATATGTGGAAGATGTGGCAGCATTTTAAAACGATAACGTATCACAGATATCTGGTGGCAAAAGGCTGTTTTGCGGTTGGGCTCTATTATCAGGGGTTGACGCATGATCTGTCCAAGTATTCTTTACCGGAATTTATGGTGGGAGCCAGATATTATCAGGGCAACAGGAGTCCCAATAATGCCGAACGTGAGGTAAAGGGATATTCCTCTGCATGGCTCCATCATAAGGGACGCAACAAGCATCATTATGAATACTGGATCGATTACAGCGCACATGAGATCAAGGGCGGTTTTACGCCGGCGCAGATGCCCAGACGGTATGTGGTAGAGATGTTCATGGACCGGATCGCAGCCTCCAAGGTATACAACGGAGCAGCCTACAAGGATTCCGATCCCCTGACCTATTTTTCAAAGGGCAAAGGCATGGGATTTCTGCATCCCAAAACGGAGGCTCTTCTGGAATTTATGCTGATGATGCTGGCCAGATATGGAGAAGAGAGGACCTTTGCCTATATCAGAGAGCATATCCTGAAAAAGAAACCCCTGCCACGCAGGATCAGGGAGCGCAGAGTAAAGGTGGCGGTCAGACGAGCCTTTCGAAGAACGCTGAAGCAGGCGCGGCGGGACCTGAAAGCGGCCGGATAACAAAAACCATCCCAATCTACGATAAGGAGTTTGCAATGGCTTCAAAAAAGAAATATGTAGCATACGTTTCGACCTATACCATGGGAGATCAGCATGGTATCAAGATTTATGATGTGGACGTGAAAAACGGATGTTTTAAGGAAAAGGATCAGGTGGAGATCTCCAATTCGTCTTATGTGACCATTTCCCATGATGAGGAGTTTCTGTATTCCATTACGGACTTCGGCGTGGAGTCCTACAGGATACTGGCGGATGGCGGACTTGAGTTTATGAATCACGCCTCCATCAACGGTATGCGGGGATGCTATCTGTCTACGGATTATGAAGAGAAATTTCTCTTTGTGGCAGGGTATCACGACGGCAAGATTACGGTCCTCAGACTTCACGGAGACGGAAGTGTGGGAGATATTACGGATGAGATATATCTGAAGGGAATGGGTACGGTGACCGATAGGAATTTCCGTCCTCATGCCAGTTGTGTCAAGATGACCAGGGACAATCAATATCTCATGGCAGCGGATATCGGCATGGATCATGTGGATGTTTACCGTCTGGATCATGCTACGGGCAAACTCAAGCTGATCGATGTGATCCGTTCCGAGATCGATTCCGCGCCCAGGCATATCAAAATGACGAAGGACGGAAGGTTTGTCTATATCGTTCATGAAATGAAATGCCAGATCGATGTATATGAATATTCTCTGAAGAACGGTAATCCGGTTTTTAACAAGCTGCAGAGCGTTTCCACGCTGAATGATTACCATGCCGGCGGTTCGGCTGCCAGCGCACTGAATTTCTCCATGGATGAAAAATATATGGTCAGCTCCAATGCGGGAGATAATTCGGCGGCAGTATTTGAGATCGACCACAGATCGGGAGAATTGAACAAGCTGTTCTGTCTGCCCGTGAGCGGTGATTATCCCAAGGATGTGGCACTTTTTCCGGACAACAGACATCTGGTTTCACTGAATCATGAATCCGGCACCATGACCTTCTTTACGACGGATCTGAAAAAAGGTTTGATCGTCATGAATGGCAAAGAGATGAAGATCGAAAGTCCCAACTGCATTATCTTTCATGCGGTGGGAGGGGAGTGAAAGACTCAGCTTTGCAGCTCCTCCCAGGTTTCATAAAGAGTTTCAAGCCTGAGGCTCACCTCATCCTGCCTGCGCGTAAGGTCTGATAACAGGGGCAGATCGGTTCCGTTTTTGGGATCGGACAACTGCTCCTTTATTGTGCCTAAATCTGCCTCCAGAGAGGCGATCTCGGCCTCACATTTTTCAAGCGCCTGCTTTTGCCTGCGCAGCTTTGCCTGCTCTGATTTGTTCTTTTCCCATTCCTCGCGGCTGCCGGCAGAAGTGTTCTGTTTTTTGTCACTGTCTTCGGGAAGGGTCTGCGCCATAGGAGCGTATGCCTTTTCCACATCTTCCTTTTTCTCCAGATAATAATCATAATTGCCCGGATACTCATGGAAATGCCGGTTGTTAAGATGCAGGATGCGGGTGGCGGTACGATTGACAAAATAACGGTCGTGGCTGACATACAGAAGCGTTCCCGTGTAATCCCTGATGGCTTCCTCCAGGATCTCCTTGGAGGCGATGTCCAGGTGATTGGTAGGCTCGTCAAGGATCAGAAAGTTAGCACCGGACAACATGAGCTTGGCCAGGGACAGCCGGCCCTTTTCGCCGCCTGAAAGCATGGAGACCTGTTTGAATACATCATCTCCGGTAAACAGAAAAGCGGCCAGCGTATTGCGGATTTTGGTGTTATCAAGCGCAGGATAGGCATCCGATATCTCTTCGAACAGGGTTTTGCTGCCGTCAAGCTCCTGATGCTCCTGGTCATAATAGCCTACCTGTACCTTGGAGCCAAAACGGATCTGTCCTTCATCCGGAGTCTCCAGTCCGGTGATCAGCTTCAGGAGAGTGGTTTTACCGGTGCCGTTTCCGCCGATGACGGCTACCCGCTCACTGCGTCTGATCCCAAAAGAGGTGTTCTCAAACAGGGTTTGACCGTGGTAGCCCTTGGCCAGATCGGTGATGGCGAGAACGTCCCTGCCGCTTTGTGTGGCGGGCTCTAAAGACAGATGCATCCTATCCGCCGGCGTCTCCGGCTTTTCAAGCCGCTCTGTTTTGTCCAGCTTTTTTTCGCGGCTTTCCGCACGCCGGATGGATTTTTCGCGGTTAAAGGATTTTAGCTTGCGGATGACCTCCTCCTGATGGGCGATCTCGGCCTCCTGTTTGTAATAAGCCGCCAGTCTGGCCTCGTAAAGCGCTGCAGATTTTTGGGCGTATGCGGAATAGTTGCCCTTGTAGGTGCGGATGTTTTTATCCTCGATTGCAAAGATTTTGCTTACCACATGATCCAGAAAATATCTGTCATGGGACACCAGCAGAACAGCGCCCTTGTAATTCTTCAAAAAACCCTCCAGCCATTCAAGGGAACTGATATCCAAATGGTTGGTAGGCTCATCCAGAATGATCAGATCGGGGTTTTGAAACAAAAGAGCGGCCAGATGCGCACGGGTCTTCTGCCCGCCGGAAAGCGTATGAAAGGGCTTGTCAAATTCGTTTTCCCGAAAGCCCAGTCCTTTGAGTACACCGGTGAGCAGGCTTTTGTAGCTGTATCCTCCGGCTGCCTCAAAAGCGCTTTGTTTTTCAGAAAGCTCCTCGGCCAGATCCTTGAGCCTGCTTTGCTCAGGATCTCCCTCATCTGCCTTTGATGATGCATTCGCTGAGGCCGAAAATGAGAGCTGAAGGCTGTGGATCTGCTCACTCAGAAGCTCAATCTCATGTTCCAGCTGTATCACTTCGGGTCGGGACTGCAGCATCATCTCATAGATCGTAAGCTCCGGATCGCTGTCATTTTCCTGCGCCAGATAACCGACGGATGCGCCCCTGGCCACCGTAACCTCGCCCATATCGGCGCTTTCCAGACCGACCAGCATTTTCAGAAGAGTGGTCTTGCCCGTGCCGTTGCTTCCTACGATGGCGGCTTTTTCACCGGCATCCAGCAGCAGGGAAGCACCGCTGAACAGAGTTTGCTGGGGGTAACTTTTGTGTATATTCTGACATGACAGAAGCATGAGGGTTCTCCTTTACATTATTTCAACACAATCCGTGCGCATCCTTGCGGAGCATTATAGTAAGCGAAATTACATATTTCGCTTACTATAATATAGTGGAAACGGGAAAGGAATGCAAGTTATCCGACATGTATTTGACTTTGACATGCATGAGGATGGGGCTTATAATATAGCCATCCATGCCGGAACGAAACGATTCATAAACAGGAGGCTTGCAGGCACCTGTGATTTCAAATCCGGCGCAAGGAGGGATATGGTGGAAGAAAAGGAAATTTCCCAGGCTGTCATCGGACGCCTGCCCCGGTATTTCAGATACCTTGGAGAACTGAAGGATAAGGGCGTGGAGAGGATATCCTCCAGGGAGCTCTCGGAGCTGATGCGGGTAACGGCATCCCAGATCAGACAGGACTTCAACAATTTCGGCGGCTTCGGACAGCAGGGATACGGTTACAACGTGGAATATCTGTATGATGAGATCGGCAAGATCCTGGGGCTGGATCAGACCCACAGGCTCATTGTCATCGGCGCCGGTCATCTGGGACAGGCTCTGGCCAACTATGCCAATTTTGAGAGACGCGGATTTATCATCAGAGGAATGTTTGATGCCGATGAAAAGCTGGTGGGACAGAAGATCCGCGGGATCGAGGTCATGTCCATGGACAGGATTGAGGAGTTTGTGCGGCAGAACAATATTGATATCGGGGTATTGACGATTCCGAAAACATCCGCAAAAGAAGTAAGTCAAAGACTGGTGGACTGCGGCATCAGGGCAATCTGGAATTTTGCCCATGTGGACCTGGAACTGGATGGAGAGGTCAGGGTTGAGAGCGTGCATCTGTCCGACAGTCTGATGAAGCTCTCCTATGCCATGAGAGAGTAAGTCCCACGGAGGATAGATGAGATGTCAAGAAAAGAGGAAGTTTATATACCCGCGCTGGACGGGAAAAACATACCGATTTTGACGCTGGATAATAAATGGCACAAACTGTTTACCCAGACCGGTATCAGCAAGGAGATCATGAA
>CAJOOZ010000124.1 GCA_905236705.1 uncultured Lachnospiraceae bacterium
GCATCCCGATATGGCAAATACCAAGGCAAGAATAAGAATCAGACATAAGTATTTCTTCATTGACTTCTCCACCATCTCTCTCAATATGTCAAAAGGGACGGTTCTTTTTGACAGCTTTCCCTATGGTGTCAGTAAGAACCGTCCCTTTTAACACCGCTGTGCGCATCATCATACCTTGAAGAAGGCAACGCTCTTGTTGAGCTTCTCGGCAACATCCTTCAAATCACTTGCCGAACCGGCAAGCGTCGTGACGGTAGCGGAAAGCTCCTGCATGGAAGCACCGGTTTCTTCGGAGGATGCCGCATTCTCCTGGGAAATCGCGGAAAGCGCATTCATGTTATCCACAACAACATTTCTTGAAGTATTGCACTGTTCGGCACCACGGGAAATACTCTGTACGCCTCCGACAGTTACGTTAATGTCCTCGATCATGCCATTGATCGCGTCAATCGTCTCACTTAAGGATGTCTGCTGCTCAAGATTTGCACTCTTTACCTCGTCCGCCGCAGAAACCGCAGATCCGGACTCACGCAGCAGCACCTCCATCTCCTGCTTGATATCATCTGCCATACGTTTGGAGTCATCCGCCAGCTTTCCTATCTCCTCGGCAACAACCGCAAAGCCCCTGCCCGCCTCTCCGGCTCTCGCTGCCTCTATGGAAGCGTTGAGTGATAGAAGGTTGGTCTGGGTGGCAATGGATGTGATGCCCTCAACCTTTTCCGATATATCGGAAACCGCATCTCTGGTCGCCAGAATCATGGCTGAAATATCATCGATCTTACATGTCATATCGGCAGAAGAAGCCTGCAGCCCGGACAGTGACCGTCCGGAAACCTCGGACGCCTCCTTCATCTTGCCCGCAAGCTCCTCGAGACTTACCGTAGAGTCCTGGACATCCGATACCGCATCTCCGATAAATCCGACGTTTTCGGAAGCGCTTTGGATTTCGTTAGCCTGCTGGGTGGCTCCGGTGGCAATTTCCTGTACTGCATTGGATACATCCGCTGCAGTTCCGGAGATTTGATTTGCCATGTCCGACAAATCCTCAGATGATGTTGTGATCCTGTCTGCACCGCCCTTGATCTCACCGATAAGCTGCTTAAGGGATTCGATCACGGTATTTGTGTTATTGATCATATCGCCGAATTCATCTTTTCTTTTTGTCATTTTCTCATCATCAATGGGTTCAAAATAGCCCTCGGTTATTCTCGAAATGGACTTATCCAGTGCAAAAACAGGCTTTGTAAAGGAATTCGCCAGAAGATAGGTGATAAAGATCGCGACACCAAGCATCAATATCCCGATGATACCCGTGATGAGCAATACCCTTCTGGTGGGCGCAAGTGTCACATCCACATCCCTGGTAACAACCGTAGTCCATCCCGTAAGGGGTTCGCGACGATAGGAGACCATCTGCTTCGTGCCCTCATATTCGTACTCAAAACTGTCCGTAGAAGCACGGTCTACCCTGCTTGCACCAAACCACGGCTGGTCTGCCAGATTTACTGGAGATTCGGTCAGATCGATGGAACTGTGTCCGATTACATTGCCGCTGTTATCCACTACAAAGATATCCTGCTTTTCCTCCGTGACCAAAGACCGGACGGTTTGGGAAAGTGTTGTCAGATCGTAGTCTCTCTCAACCATACCGATGAAATTCTGATCATCATCAAGAATGGGGTAGACAAAGACACATACATTTTTCTTCAAGTCATCTATGTAGATCAGATCAGAGGCAAAAAAGTTCTTTGTATCCCTAGCCGTCTGAAAGAACTCTGAATCTGAAACATCCGCAAGAACTCCGCCCATATTGATCACCTGCATGCCGTTTGCGTCAACGATCGCCAAAGCGCTGCCATCATTAAGTACTCCGTCTACTTTTTCAAGCCAGCCGGTGACATAATCCGTATCAAGATTTCCCATGAGCATCTCGCGGGCTTCGGAAGAATTTGCCACCGTCTGTAATACAGCATAATTTGTGGCGACGATCTGGAAAAAATCAGCCTCTACCACCTGTGACTGGTAGTCGTTATATTTTTCCATCTGTTCATTTCCCGTACTTGTCGAATGAACAAGATTGATGAGTACCGAACAGATCAGCGGTACCGCCACAAGCAGTGATACGACCAATATCAGATTGGTTTTTGCGCTTTGGAACAGTTTCTTTTCTTGTTTTTTCATGTCAATCTCCTTTCCGTCGCCCAACCGGCGGTACAAACAGCAATGAAAGCGTTTCCGCTTTCAGGTTCGCGTGTTGTACAAGCACAAACAGCGTACCCCAGCGAAGTAATTATGGTAAGTGAACGGATTCGCTAATTTCGCCTACTAACTAAAACTCCTCATTCTAGTAATTATATACGAATCAGAAGAGCTTTTCCATAGGTTTGGAGATAATATCGACACAAAGTGCACAAATTTAATTCGTGCACTTTACTTTAGCAGCCCATCCACAAAATCCCATGCTAAAACCCTCTTTTATTCATACGGCGATCTGTATAATTCTGGTTAAAAAAAGAAATTATTCCACTGTGTTTGCTGCTGTCAAAACCGTCAAGTGCGGTATCAAGATCTTCAAGGCTCGTCTCGAATCTATATCTTGACAATTCATTTACGCTGCATTCCATAGTACAATTCCCTCTTTACCTATATTTCTGTAAAACGGCAAAATTCTGCTCCATTCAACGTAATTCTCATATTCTATCGGCACAACCGACAATGTCACAGCCAAATCCAGCTCATAATCGACAACGAGATCCAGAAGGGCATTATGCATCGTCTCAGTATTCCCCTCCCTAACGACTATGGCTATATCTACATCCGATTCCGGTGTCTGGTCACCTCTTGCATATGAACCGTAGAGGATAACTTTATCGAGTGTGGCGCCATAAATATCATGAATCTGTTCACTCATCCTTTCCAGGGATTTCATAAGCAGAGGATGATCATGATTGATTTGCATTTTCCTTCTCCAGTTCCTGTAATTGCCGGATCTGACCCTGCCATCGTCAGGATATTGGGTATCCTTGGGGATTACCCACTGTTTTCCCAATTTCTCTCCGGCAATAACACCATTTATAAGCATACGTCGGATATTTCCCGGATCCTTACTGTTAAGCTTTGCGTATTCTGTTACCGTATAATAATCCAACATCCGTAACGCCTCCGGTTTGACAATAACACGGTACCGTGTAAATGTCAAAGAAAAAGTTTACTTTATATATCGGGAATATGTGTTACAATATCCTCAGTTACCCGTTCATAATTATGAGTGCGGCTTTTGTCGTATTGCCCACGACACTTTTTTTCATTGCGAGGGTCTATCCCGTACAAAGTACGGGATGCCACCACGGCGAGTGGCTGCGCGGTGATCTGTGGGACAGCGGGTAGATACGGAACCATAGCTCAGCTGGGAGAGCATCTTCTTGACGTGGAGAGGGTCACAGGTTCGAGTCCTGCTGGTTCCATTCAATCTTTTGTAGATCTTTTATGATTCCGGCATACACCATTCGACCCGGGCTCGGTCTGTGTAGGCATATGGATAATACCGTCGGCCGCCGCATCCGCTCCGTAAATGATATGGTTTATTTTGCGCGAGAGTGTGAATTTAGATATAAAACTCAACCGCATCCTTTTCTTTTTTCGGCGCAGTTTCTTCTTTGCGAAGTTTTTCAAGCTCCTGCTCAGACATAGAACGATACCTTTTCATTCTCTCATTCCATTCTTCTGGCGATTCTCTATCATCGGATGTCAAAAGGGCCGGTTCTTTTTGACATCTGGATTTGCTTCCATCTGCGATATCTGTTTCCGGTAGTTTTTCTTTTTGTATTCCCTGGGAGAACACCCCTCATAAGCGGTGAATAATGAGGAAAAGTGGCTCTCACCCGAAAAGCCAAGATATTCGGCTATGTCGGTGCAGCTGTAATCATTGAAAGCAAGGAGGTATTTCGCCGCTTCAAGCTTCCGGTTCCTGATATATTCGGACAATGGAAGCCCTGTTTCCTTCGCGAAGCAGGTGGAAAGCCATGAAGCATTCATTTCAAGCTCATCCGCCACCATACGCACTGTTATCCTGTCATGAAGATGATTCGATATGTAATTCATGGCTGCTATGATCTTCGGGGAATACTCCCGGTACTCTTTTCTGTAGTCCTTCATACGCATGGCATAGTCAAGGAGCATTGTACCTTTAAGTGCCTCAACAGCGGCAGCATCAGTAAGCTTATCAGCCTTTCTTATATAAAGGTCGGATAATCCATAGGATTCATCTGAGGGCATTCCTTTTTCTATGCACATCCTGCAGCAGGTGGTAATGGATGCCACAAACAGGTATTTTTCACTCTGCACCGGATCGTCCGACAGGGACGGATATCTGGCTTCTTTAGCGCTTTTTATGTATTTCTTAGTGCCCTCAATATCCCCAAGGCTTACGCACCGCATTCCCGAAAGCTCCTCATTGAGGGTCGCATGTACGAAGCTCTCCTCCCTCTGCATAAAAAGATAATTTTCAAGGCACCTGTCCATTTTCTTAAATGTCTCATCTGTGTCGTGCATAGCGTTTTCCTCCTGGGGTCCGGATAAAGAGTTCCGCTACAGATCATAACACAAGCTGCTTCCCAATGAAAAGATATAAAAACCAACGGATTTGATTTTTTAATTCCCCGGATAGCTGTATAACATAATCAGAAACGATAACAAACCGCTGCAGCACTTGGGAGGCAGGAAGCAAAGCAGCCTACATACGGAGGAAGGAAAAATGAGATTTAACGATGTCCAGGACACAAGGAAAAACGAGCAGATAAAGACAGAAAGAAGGGAGGAACCCCGCAGGCTTTTCAATAAGTGGATCGAGAACGTCTCCATAGTAAACAGCGGCAGGCATTTCGCCACAGTATTCGGCGCAACCTTCCCTGTCTGAAAAACGCGAATGACAACATAGGCAGACTGAACAATGCGGGCAGGGGATTTTCCCCTGCCCCTTATGCTTTAAGTAATAATCTCAGTTCCTCTTCATCCATCTTCGGCAGAGCCTTTTTGATATGCTTTATTATCCTTCTCAAAGACTCCTCCGGGCTTCTCTTATATGCTGACCGACACAGCTTATCTCCCCAGAAATTCTCTGCAATATCATACCGGCAGTTACCCCAGCCATATTCATTGCCGTTCTTCCGTTTGCTGTATTCATAATTCACCGGTACAACATAGGTCTGCATCTGAAGCCTTGTGATAACTGTTTCAAAGCCTTTATTGCCATCCTTCTTGTAATTCAGGCCATCCTTGATGTCCCTTGTCAGCATTGCTCCGGATCCGGCAAGATAATCCACCACTCCCTTATCCTTATAGGAAGCGAGTCCATCATCAAATCTGGCATCAAAATCGTATCCATCCCGCCTGTAATTACAGAAGTCCGGCCACAGCTTGAGGCTTATAAAGCCTGCCTTCTTCTCAAAGAACTTTCCGTAAACAAGCTCCTTATTCTGAAGCACCTGTCCTTTCCAATCCCAGGCATCCCAATGGATCTTACCGCTCCACCTGCCCTGATACCAAGCATCATATGAAATATTTTCTTCCAAAGAGAAGCCTTCTATCCTGCAGGTAAAGAAAGGCAGAAAACCTATCTCATTAACCACCCCTACCAGGTCTTCTCTGGTTCTGATCTCATTTATCATTTCTGTTATCTGCTATCGGAGTATATCCTTATGTTTTTATTCCTTTATGAACGCCTGATCTGATTCCGGAATACCTTCATCTGATATAAACCTATCCACCTTCATGTGAAGATCATATTTCTCACGTAGCTTTGTTATCTCTCCCATCATAGGTGATGCATGGTGTCGGTCTATAGCAGCCTGATCCTCCCAACTGTCAATCAGCAAAATCGTTTCAGGATCATCCATTGGATAGAAATACTCATATTTTATATTTCCAGGCTCCCTACGTATGTGATCTACAACTCCATTTGCGACCATCTCTTCTGCAAACTTCCTCGCAGCACCATTAATCCCGGTATAATATATGTTTATAGTAATCATCTATTTCA
>CAJOOZ010000125.1 GCA_905236705.1 uncultured Lachnospiraceae bacterium
AAATTTGTTTATATGCATGAGAATATCGTGATCAAGGCAGTCTGGACCGTCAATACCTACAATCTGGACTATCAGTTCGGCGTGGATGAAAATAAGCTGCCTGTCGGAGACTTTTCGCGGCAGCAATGGAGTGCGGGAGTGGCGACGGATTTTACCGTGGAAACCGCCGATATCAGGCTTTTGATCCCTGAGGCGAACAAAAGACCGGATCTGGAGTTTGCAGGCTGGTATACCCAGGTTCCCGACGGATATGCAGAAACTCCGTCCTGGGAGCTGACCGGATGGGACCCTGATAAAAAGATTGAGATCATCCGCAAGGGTACCTATGTCAGCGGCGTGACAGTCTATGCGCGCTGGACGATCAACAATACCTATACCGATTCCCTCTATACCCAGAAGGTCAGGATTAATGCTGCGATCCAGAATCTGGTGCAGCTGATGAATGATCAGAACGATTTCACACTGACCAGGGAGTTTGAATCCAGGCTGAACACGGCCATTGATGCCTATGACAAATCCTGGTACAAGACCAGGGTAGGAATAGATTCCGACGATCTGGTGGATCTGGACAGGCTCATTGCGGCACGGGAAAAATTTGATTCCAAGACCCGCACCACCGCGGACCGGATCGGAGAGCTGATCACATCCATCGGCACCGTGACCCTCACGGATACCTGCAAGGACGGAATCGATGAAGCCAGAGCCGAATATGATAAATATAAAGATATCAATGCGGTCAAAAAGCTCCTTGATGGGAAGGTTGCAAATGCCGGAGAAGTGCTGCAGGCCAAAGAGCAGGAATACAAGTCTCTGGCGGAGCAGGCGCAGAAGGATGCGGCAGCTGCGGCGGCTGCATTATCCGCGATCCAGGCCATCGGCGACAGCGTGAGCCTTTCGCAGAAGGACAAAGCGGCCATAGATGCGGCGGCTGCTGCCTATGAGAAACTGACCGACAAACAGAAAACGCTGCTCCCTTCAACAGCCGTAGACAGGCTGAATCAGGCGAAAAAGACCTATCAGAATCTTGCGACGCAGTATTCGGTTGATACCAAAGCGGCGACAGGAGCGGAAACCAAGCTGAATCTGGTGCCGTCAACGGTGAGCCTGACAGACAGTGACAAGGCCCTGATCGAGGATGCCAGAAAGACTTACGATTCCCTGACCAGCGACCAGAAGGCCATGGTCAGTGTGGTGCTGGTGGAAAAGCTGAAAAGTGCCGAAAAGACCTATGAGGATCTGGAGGAGGCCGATCAGAAAAAGAAATACAACGCAGCTTACAAGGCCTGGGATAAGAAAAACACCACAGAGGCCGAGATCACGAAAAAGATCAAAAAGACCAAAACGGATTCTGCCAATGTCGGCGGCGCTTCCTATGCCAAATTAAAGCTCAAGGCAGTGGGGCAGAAGAACGGGGTGAAGCTCAGCTGGAAAAAGGTGAAAAAAGCCAGCGGCTATCTGATCTACGGCGCGGAATACGGCTCGAAAATGAAACTGCTGGGCACCGTAGGCAAGAAAAAGCGCAGCTGGACAAAGAGCGGTCTGAAGAGTGACACCTATTATAAATACGTTGTGGTGGCATACAAATATGTCAGCAAGTATGATGCCAAATCCGTTCTTACCACATCGGAAACGGTGTATGCGGCGACGGCTGACTCCAGACTCAGCGACGTAAAGAGCGTCATGTTTACGAACAATGAAAAATCCTGTGTGGCATCTCCGGGAGAAACGCTGTATGTGAAGGCAGACGCAGTCATGAGCGGCGATGGCAAAACGCTGGTGGGTGTGCGCTATGAAAGCAGCAATCCCAAGGTGGCAACGGTGGACAAGAACGGCATAGTGAAATGTAAAAAGGCCGGAAAGGCACTGATCTATGCCATAGCGCAGAACGGTAAGTCCAAAAGCTTTAAGGTGCTGGTCAAAAAACAGTCATAGGTTTCATGATGCGGCCTCGTTTGCAGTTTTTGCAGGCGGGGTCGTTTCTTGATGTCGAATGCCTTGATGCTGAATCGCAACCTGAAATGTACAAGATGTGCTCCAAAGGCTTGCAAATATGCCCATATTTGGTATACAATAAAGTGTCATGGAAAAAAACGAGATAGACAGACTCCGAAAAGAATATGATCTGACCAAAGAAAAGGATATCCTAAACCTGTATGCCAGACTTCAGAACGGAGAGTTTGACCTCAGCAGCCCCGCGGGGAGAGCTTTTGACGATGAGGTCTATGAGCTGGCAATGAAGGTCAAACAGGACCGGCTGAAAAAGCAGATCGAGGGTGCTGCCGATCCCGCCGGGAATAAAGATAAAAAGAAACAAAAAAACAGGCAAAAGATCAAAAAATCAAACGTGATCGTTTTGACGCAAAAGGAAATGAAGGTTCGCCGCATACTGCTGGCAACTCTTTTTGTCATCATGCTCGGCTGCATTGCCTATTTCGTATCCTATGCCATAGATGCCCACCGGTCGGCACAGCTCAGTGAGCGGGCAGCCAGAAGAAAAGATAATAAAGATGTGCAGAAGATGTATGCGGACAGGGACCTTGGCGATGAGGAGGACGAAACAGGGAGAGTGAAGCCTGCGATCCTCGATGAATATAAAAGTCTGTATGCGCAGAATAAAAACCTAATAGGCTGGCTGAAAATAGCCGATACAAATATTGATCATCCTGTCATGCAGACCACGGACAACACTTTTTATCTGGATCATGACATCAACAAAAAAGAGGATAAGAACGGCTCGCTGTTTCTGGACTGCGCCTGCGATGTGCTGGCGCCCAGCCAGAATCTGATCATTTACGGACACAATATGCGCTCCGGCAATATGTTCGGCTCCCTTGTCAAATACAAATCCGAGGATTATTGCAAAAAGCATTCCGAGATTCTGTTTGACACGATCTATGAAAAGGGTGTCTACGAAGTGATGTATGTGTTCAATTCGCGGGTGTATTCTCAGGATGAGATCGTTTTTAAATATTATCAGTTTATCGATGCTTCATCGGAGGAAGAATTTGACTCCAATATGCGGTCGATGGAGGAAATGTCGTTGTATGACACCGGCGTAAAGGCCGTTTACGGCGACAGGCTCTTAACCCTTTCGACCTGTGATTACCTGGAAGATGACAGCCGGTTTGTGGTAGTTGCACGAAAGAGCGGCTGAAAAGGAGAAAAGAATGGCGAAAACGAAAAAGAAGAGCACCAAAAAAGCCGGACAGGCAGGCGGTCGGCAGATGCGCAGATCCGTTATGGGCACAATGTCCGTGCTGCTGATGATGACGGCCGTGATCGTGGCGCTGATTCCCGTGCCCAAGGCACAAGCTCTGATGAATGCGGATAAATATGAGGAGTATATCGGAAACGGCGATGTCATTGATGCCGCCACGGTGGATATTGCCCTCGGCACACAGATACCGGATTATGTCCAGAATAAGGATAACTGTATGATCTATGCCAGCGGAGACGGAAGGCTCAGGGTCGCCAACTGTTATGACGGTGTACTCGGCAACAGCGGCGTTATCGTGGCCTACAATGAAGTGTCCGGCCTGGCAGGTTCGAGTCTGGATATCCCCGAAAATATGCCGGCTTACCGTTATTTTGACAGCACGGCCTACGCGGCGGTCAATGAGGACGGCAGGTTTCTGTATTATATGACGGATCCGGATGAAAACGGCGATTATACCGCGCAGCTGTGCAGCTATGACAGTGAACAGATCTGGAGCGGCAGAGCTCTTTATGCATCGGATTACGGCAACGGTCTGGCTACGGATGCATCTTCCTACAATCTGAAAAAGATCTATTACAGGAACACCGTATCGGGCAACAGTACCGGCGATACCCTTCCTTTTACGGAAGGAGTGACTTCAGAGCAGTTTTCGGTCAGGATCAAATATATCGGCAGTCCGGAGTATCAATATAATATCTCCTATGAAAACAACCCTTCATCTTTAACACAGTATCATCCGGACGGAGATTATTCCTCCATCAAGGATTCTCCCAGGGGGATCTTTGAGGGGTCGAGTCTGTCTGCCGTTTCCGTGCCGCAGACCATGCGCGTCGTGGGGGACAGGGCTTTTTACAACAGTTACAATCTGAACAATGTTACCTTTGGCAGAGGGATCGTGACCATCGGCAATGAAGCCTTCAAGGATTGCGCTTCTCTGGCCGCTGTGGAACTGGACGGCTCCGGCGAGGGCGTTTCCCAGCTGGAAGAGATCGGTAATGAGGCCTTTTCCGGCTGCAGTTCATTGGGCAGTCTGACACTGCCCAACTCTGTCAGAAGTCTGGGTAATTTCTGTTTTTACAATTGCAGGCGTCTTTCGGCCGTTGAGCTGGATGCGGACGGCTCGTCGCAGCTTACCACCATCGGCCACGGTCTGTTTTACGGCTGTGAAGGACTGACGCAGCTGGCGCTGCCGGCCAAGGTGCGCCTTTCCGGTTATAGCGGCGCCAATTCGCCGGATAATGATGTTCATCTGCTCTTTTATGGATGCGACCAGCTCAGGGATCTGGTATTGCCGGAGTTTGACAGGGTGGGTCAGACCTTCAGGTATGACAATGTCACAGGCTGCAACAGCTTAAGAAGAGTGACCTGCACCAACAATGCGATGGAGTTTGAGTGTCCGGGTTCGGCCGGATCCATGCCCTGCGATTCGTTTGAATCGGAGGAAGAGACCTTCGGCCCTGCCAATCTGGGCGCCGGCAATGATGATTATACGTTTCCGGACAATTTCTATCTGGAAGGTAACACAACTTCCTCCGTTTATGATTATGCGATCCGTCACAAACTGGCATTCCACTATCTCAACGGAGAGAGAGCGGATCAGTACTGCAAGCTTTCGGACGGGTATGTCTACTATGCCAATATGGTCAGTGACCCATCCGCCACGCTGATCGAGTGCAAACCGCTCAATGCAGCCAATCCGGGCACCAATGTGATCATACCCGAGATCATCGGACCCTGCCAGATTAACAGTATAGAGTCCTCGGCCTTTGCCAATCCGGTGGCGATAGAGTATCTGTATATCCCGTCATCCATCAACAGCATTGCGGCCAATGCCTTTACCCAGTGCTCGGAGCTTCGCAATGTCTATTTTGAAAATGCCCAGGGCGTGCTTCTGGGAGAAAATGCTTTCAAGACCAACGGAAGCAACGCAGTGGTGCAGGACGGCGGACTGAGATTTTTCGGAGATGTGGACCCCGCCCCCGATACGGCAGCGGGCAGCTATCCCAAGACGCCTTACAGCTATGCCATGACGGAGGGGAATACCTACAACAATCCCAGTGCGCCCACGGACTATATCAATTACTGCAGTGAGTTCCCCCGCAATCTTGAGGTGGAGCTTGAGGACGGCAAGCCGACGCTGGTGAGCATCCCCACTTATGACAAGCTCAAAGCGACGGCAGAGGCCTATGCGGGTCTGGCCGGTTATGTGGATGAGAACGGGAATATCTTACCGGAAACCTTTGATACCTTTAAGGGGCTTTTGAAAAACGTGATGGATGATGCGGCGGATCTGTATCCTCTCAGCCGCTATTACAGCGATGAGATCGGGATGAACGACGGCTATGAGCATTCGTTTTTCAATGAAATGCGGATCGCGGCCAATGCATATAACAGATATTTTATAGAGCCCAGGGAGGATCTTAGCGCATTAAAAGAAGAGGAGCAGAATGTCATTCGTGCCATCCTGACTCCCGAGATATCCGAAGGGATCGAGTATCTGGCGCCGGACCTTTTCAATACCAAAGACACGGACGGCAATGTAACGAGTGCCAACGAGCATATGCAGAGCATCGTGCTTCATTCGGTAAAAGAGATCCCCGCTCAGGAGTTTGAAGGATGCAGCGCACTGGAAACCGTTCAGATGTATGCAACGCCGGAGGGCGGCGAGACCATCGGCGACAGCGCCTTCAAGGACTGTCCGTCGCTTGTTTCCGCGGTACTGCCGGCTTCAACGGTCGCCATCGGCGATCTGCCTTTTGAAAACGATACTGCGCTGAAGGCAGTCAGCTTTATCGATGCGGCAGGCGGTACGGGAGATGACGGCACTTATTTCGGTTGCCGCCAGGGACTCCTTATGGAGTTGAATGAAGATAATTCTCCCAAAGAACTGATCGAGTGCCTGGAGCTCAGAGGCAATGTCCTTGATGGCTTTGGCAGCAGCAGCGTAGAGGCGGCCGAGCTGGCGGGATTGTCTTCCATCAGACCCAATGCCTTTGAGGACTGCAAGAGCGTGACCGGTGTGGATCTGTCCGCATCCCAAGTAGGTGAGATACCGGAGCATTGTTTTCTCAATGCGGTGAATCTGCACAAGGTTTCATTGCCTGAGACCTGCGGCTCTTTGGGCAAAGAGTGCTTCAAAAATACTGCCATCGGTGATGTGGAGGTCAGAAATCCCAATTGTAATCTGAACCCCACCAGCGCTTTTACACAGGATGGCGGTACGTTGTACAACGGGATCGAGTATCTGCCCTATGTCATGCTGTATGGCTATGAAGGCAGTTCGGCACAGTATGTGGGAGACAGCAGTGAATATCCCACCCTGCATTTCAGGGAGCTGAATGACCGCCAGTATACGGTGCAGTATTATTACAACGGAGAGATGATCTATTCCGAAACCGTTACCCACGGCGCCGCAGCCAGCTTCAATTCCGCCACCAGGATCATCATGGACAAGGTGGGCGGCAATTACGTATTGAAGGAATGGACAGTAGAGCCCAAAACTGCCGATCTGGAGAATGTGACGACGGATATCGTGGCAACGGCCCAGATCGAGGAACTGATGGTGGAAGGAGAACACAGGCTGATCTTTAAGGATGAAGAGGGAGAGAGCTATGGTTCCTTCAGATACTTTGATGATGATGTCTGCGGCGATTTCGAAGAGATCCTCAAAGGACTTAACGGCGGCGATTATCCCACCAAACAGTCCAAGGTATCGGGAAACATCCGGACTGATTATACCTATCAGGGCATAGACAAAACCTACACCTATATGCAGGGACAGGCCTTCAAGCCCACGGACCCCAAGTCCATCGAGATCCTTGTGAAGTTCACGGAGACTACGGAGGAGATCAAGGCCGATGACTCAGGCGACGGCTCGAACCAAGGGTCGGACGACGGCTCGGGCGGGTCAACCACGCCGAAGACCAAATATACCGTCAGCTTTCTGGATTACAATAAAGACGTCTTTGTGACCAGAGAGGTCTATGAAGGGGATGCCCCCGGCGAGATGACGCTTAAGCCTTCCCGCAGCGGTTATAAATTTATAGGCTGGAGTCCGGATAACTATGCAACAACGCCGGTTTACAGCAATACCTCGGTGCTCTCTATCTTTGAGAGGGACAATACGGCATCCGGCGTGGACGGCGACGGAGCCTCCTCAGGGGGCAGCACCTCCGGCTCAGGGTCATCCGGCAAAAAGAGCAGCAGCAGTAGCAGCAGCTCATCCGGTACGTCCTCTTCCGCCAAGGGACCTTTTACCGTGACCTTTGTAGATTATGACGGAAGCGTGCTCAGTACGCAGATCGTGGCCAAGGGACAGAAGGCGGGCAATTTCCCTTATGTGCCCAGCAGAAAAGGATATAAGTTCGTATCCTGGTCGCCCTCCAACTATGCGTCCATAGAGCTTACCTCGGATCTGATCGTCCGCGCGACCTACCAAAAGGACCCCAATTATGTGGCGCCAAAGGGCTCGTCGGTCAGCGGTAATTCCGCCAAAGCGAAGGGCAGTTCCAATACCAGGATCAATGTCACCAAATCGGGGATCTCCAATAAAGGTCTGGCGTCTGCCTCGGTCAGCGGCTCCAATGACAATTTTATGGTCAAGGTGACGGACAGCGACGAGGCCAGAAGCAAGATGGAACAGGCATTTTTGAATGCTTACGGCTCACTTGACAACCTGAAATATTTTGCCATGGATATCAGCCTGTATGATTCCACCGGCACTACCAAGATCCTGAATACCAACGGATTGTCCGTAACCGTGACACTTCCGATTCCCGATGCCATGGCGGGCTATGCGGGCAATAACAAGATCGCGACGGTGGATGCCGCCGGCAATCTGGAGAGAGTCAATGCCAGACTGATCACCATTGACAACGTGCCCAGTGTGAGCTTTGTGGCGCCCCACTTTTCGCCTTATGCGTTCTATGTGGAGACGGACAATCTCCAGGCTAATGCGGGGCTTTCGGATGCATCGCCCAAAACCGGCGATCCCATTCATCCCAAGTGGTTTCTGGCAATCGGGCTGGCGCTGGCTTCTATTCTGATGTTTGCGCTGCGTCCTTCCAAAAAGGTGGTCAAAGTGATCGCATAATGACGTTTTACCGGTTTGAAAACAGGAGACAGGAATGGGTAAAAAGCTTTGGCGTGCCATCGGCGCTGTGCTGATCGCACTGTCCATCGCCCTGTGGCAGATACCGGCGCCGCTGGTGCGGGCCGTTGCTTCATCGGGGGATTTTGACAGAGATGATAATACCATATATGCCTACAACGGCACGGCTTCGGTCGTGTCTGTTCCCGGGGGCATCAAGAGGATCGATTCCGAAGCCTTTTCCAACCGGAGCGGGCTTACTGTCGTGAATTTTCCTTCCACGCTGGAGGAGATCGGAAACGGAGCGTTTCGAAGCTGCAATTCCCTGACGGATGTTGTTCTTCCCGCCAATCTCACCACCCTTGAGAGCGGTGCTTTTGCAAAATGCGAAAATCTGAGATCCTTCAGATTTGACGATTCGTTGGAAACCTTAGGCAGCGGCGTTTTTTCCGGAGATATGAATCTTTCGTCCCTGAGTCTTGGCAAAAATCCCAATTTTGTCTTTAAGGACGGGGCTTTATACAATGCCGATATGAGCAAGCTTTACTGCGTGCTGTCCGGCAGGGTGGGATATGAATTTCAGGTTCCGGAATCCGTACAGGAGATTGATCGTTATGCCTTTTGGGGATGCGACAATCTGAGGGAGGTACAGCTTTCCCCCAATCTGTATGAGATTCCTGAGTTTGCTTTTTCCAACTGTGAAAATCTGACGAATGTTACCATTCCCCTGTCTGTGAGAAATATCGGCGCCAAGGCCTTTGAGGACTGCGTTTCCCTTGGAGATATCAGGGTGCCTGCGGGAGTGAGCGATATTCATGATACCGCTTTTGACGGATGCCGCAATCTGAACATCATTTCCGATGAGGGAACGGCGGCTTACGAGTTCTTCAGCAATTTTGACAGGTCCCAGTCTGCGCTGATGGCCTATGAGGATGATGAGGAAGAAGATACCATCGGCGCATCCTATCCCGTCAGCGTTGGTAAGACAAATCCCGAAACCAAAGAAAAAGCGGCGGATCCGTCCGCTATGTCAGAAAAATTTGATCCATCCAGACCGGCGGATGTGAGCAAGGCTGACGTATGGGAAGACTATTCCGGTGAAGATGCTGCCATGGGACAGACCAGGGTGGTGGGCAATCAGGCCGTGATCCTGCCCGGGGATTTCAGCGCTCAGCCGGCCGGAGGCTCTGTTTCCGGCAATACCGCCGTGTATGATACCGTGAATCCCGCGCGTCTCCCCCTTGAGGAGTATCCCAAGGCCGAGCGCGTGATCTCGCCGGATGCCTCCGGCAATATTCCAAGACGCGCCTATTATCAGGATGAAACCCTGTCGTCAGCCGCCCTTGCCAACAATACGCTGAGGGTCGGGGATCTGGCCTTTGCCAGAAGCTCCCTGACGAGCATGATCCTGCCGGACGGCCTGACACAGATCGGCTATGGGGCTTTTTACCACTGCGACGACCTGGAAAAAGTCAGGATACCTGATTCCGTGACCGATATCAGTCCTGAGGCCTTTGATCACACTCCTTTTCTGGAAAACTGGAAAAACGGCAGGGGTGACGACTATCTGATCGTGGGAGACGGCGTTCTGCTGGCATACAGAGGCAGCGGTTCATCCATCAGGATACCCGATGAGGTCAAAAAAATAGCAGGCGGGGCATTTCGCGATCATAACGAGCTTCAAAAAGTGACCTTCGGCGGCAACCTGACCGAGATCGGAGAGGGCGCTTTTGAAAACTGCGGCTCCCTTGCAGAGACAGAAGGCGGCAGCGGACTTGAAAAGATAGCCGACAGGGCTTTTGCGGGATGCCCGCTGGAAAGGATAAAGATACCGGCGAATATGCGTGGGGTCGGTCTGGGCGCTTTTGCGGGAGCGGTTTCTCCGGCTGTTGTATTTGAAACGGGGACGTATCTGCCTGCCCTTTCTTATGAGCAGACGTCTACAAGGCTTTCCAATGACGATCTGCGCAATTTGGCTTTTGGGGACGTGCAGACCGCAGTGGTAGCGGGGACGGTTTCCGAGCTGAAGGATACGGTACTGGATGAAAATTATCTGGGCTTTCGGGGGCTTGTTGTCACCATGCCGGATGGAATGGGAGAGGGCAAGGGCGCTGTGCTTCTGAAAAGCTCTCTCCCCGCGCAGAATAAAGTGGTCAGGATCCCTGACAGCGTGACCGTGGACGGAATAAAATATCCGCTGAAAAGTGCCGCATCTTCGGCCTTTTCGGGATATGATACAGAGAGAATCAATGCGATCCTGCTGCCGGCAGCACTGGGCAGTATCGGGGACTATGTGCCGGAGCTTGCGCTGGATCTGGATGCCCTCGACGCCCGGGATACGCAAGAACAGGCCGCAGCCCCCGGCGGCGAAGATGCATCATCCCCGGAAAGCGGGGATGAAGGGGCGGTGCAGAGCGGCGAAAAAGATGTAGAGCCCGGGGCAGAGGGAACCTCCTATGTGGAAACCGTGGATCTGGATTCCGGCTATCCCTTAGCGGCGCTGATCAAGGCAGATCCGGTGGATGATGATGCCCATTACAGATTGTTCGTATCCCGCAATGATGACGAAGAAGCGGCGCTGAATGAGGCTGTAACGCAGGCCTACGGGGCGCCGGTAAACGGGCAGCTTACAACCTTCACCCTTCAGATGGTGGAGAACGCCACCAATGTTCCGATCACCCATTTCGGAAGAGAGAGGGTCAGCATCAGCGTGCCTGTGTCCGAAACAGTAGCGGATCAGCAGATCTGTGCCGTTTCTCTTGCCTCCGACGGTTCCCTGCAGACACATTTCGGAACCAAGTCCGAGAGCGAAGGGCAGAATTATTTTACCTTTACCACCAATCATTTTTCGCCTTATGGCATTTATGCCGGCATCGGAGATACGGCAGTCATGATAGCCGAACAGACTGCGCAGATGCACAATCAGGATGAGACACCGGATACGGGGGATCATGCGCCGCTTCTGACGGTGCTGGAGATCTTTCTGGCAGCGGCAGGATTGTTTATGATCCTGGGTCTTCCGCTGGCGGGTGGCCGGAGAAAACAACGGATGTGATATTGTACACAATTAGGTACAGCGGCTTGTGTTTCGGATATGACTTGCAAATATGAAGAATTTGTGTATAATGGATGTGTCAGTTTTTTTATGTTGGAGGGATTGTTTGATCGATTTTCACACGCATGTCCTGCCGGGAATAGATGACGGGAGCAAATCAGTCGAAGTGAGCAGAGAACTGCTGGAAGAGAGCGCCAGGCGCGGCGTAACGCATCTGGCTGCCACGCCTCATTTTTACGCACAGCAGGAGTCCTTTGACCGCTTCCTTGAAAAGCGGGAGCATGCACTTAAAAAGGTGCTCTCCGAAAAGGAAAAGTGGGAGAACGTGCCGCAGCTTTTTGTGGGCGCAGAGGTCTATTACTTTCCGGGCATGGGCAGAGCCGACAGATTAAAAGAGCTTTGCTACAGAGGAACGGATATCCTGCTTCTGGAAATGCCTTTTGCGCAGTGGACGGAAGATGTCCTGGAGGATGTTGAAGCGATCATCGAGAAACAGAAGCTTCGGGTCATGCTGGCACACATAGAGAGGTTTTACGAATTCCAGAAAAAGAAAAATATCTGGAATGAGATCTTCGAGCTGCCGGTGATCCCGCAGATGAACACGGGAGCATTTTTACACAAGAAAAAAAGACTGTGCCTGAAGCTGGCTCAAAAATACGGCACCGTGCTTCTGGGTACGGACTGCCACAATATGACGTCCAGATGTCCCAATATGGATGAGGGGCGGGAAGTGATCCGGCAAAAACTGGGTGACAAGCAGCTGGATGCGATCGACAGCAGAGGATTGGAGCTTTTGATCAAGCCGGGAGAAGCTGTAAGCTATTAGAGATATGAATGACAGAAATAGAAAACGGCTCATAACGATCATCGTAGTCGTTGTACTGGCAGCTTTGATCGGCGGCGGAATTTATCTGATCTCCAGGGCGGAAAACAATGCCGTGGATGAAAAGATCCGCATCGCAAAAGAAAAGGAAGCACAAGAAGAAAAAACCGATGTCCAGCTGGATGCTCCGCCCATCAGGATCAGGATCGGGGATTATTATTATCAGTATGACCGCAATATAGAATCCTATCTTCTGATCGGGACTGACGGCAGCGGTAATGATTCCGAAGATCCGGAAGAATATACCGGAGATATGGCGGATTTTCTCGTACTGCTGGCTGTTGATCACAGGAACAAGACCTACACGGCTCTGCAGATTGACAGGAATACCATGATGGATATTCCCATGATGAACGCGGACGGAACCGCATACGCTTCCGGTTTTCAGCAGTTGTGTATTGCCCACGCCTATGGCGGCAATGTGGACATGAGCGACCAAAATACTGTTAACTGTGTGTCGGAGCTTCTCGGCGGTCTGAAGATTGACGGGTACTACACGCTGAATATGGATCATATCGACCGGATCAATGCAGCGGTTGATGGCGTGGATGTTTTGATAGAGGATGATTTCTCCAGGGAAGATCCCAGTCTGGTACAGGGGGAGACGATCCATCTGACGGATGAGCAGGCGGTGTCCTTTGTCAGGGGCAGGATGTCTGTCGGGGACGGGGAGAACACCTCAAGGATGCGCAGACAGCGCGTTTATATGACAGCCTTTTATGACAGGGTCAAGGCAAGACTCAGGGAAGATCCCGGTTTTGTCAATTCCCTGTATAAGGATATGATGGATATTGCATCCACCAATTTAAGCGGCAATGACGTTTCCAGGATTACCAACGGTCTGATGAGCTACGAAGGGCTTGGGGTCCTCAATATCGAAGGGGAGAACAAGCTTGGACCGTCTTTAGCGGACGGAGTCATGAGAACCGAGTTCTATCCGGATGAAGCCTCTGTGGTGCAGGTTCTGACGCAGATGTACAATCTGGAAAAGGGAGCGAGAGCCGAGTCCGACGAGGAGGATGAGGAAGATTCCGAGGACGAAGAGGACTCTGAGGAGGATGAGGAAGATTCCGAGGATGATGAGGAGGATTCCGAAGACGATGAGGACTCTGAGGAGGATGTCGCTGATGACAGCGACGAATGAAAAAAAGGAAATAGAAAAGGATTTTGAAAGAGGATGAATGACAAGGAAAAAGGAGTGCAGAATCTGTCGCGTGACAATGCCACCGCGGATGTGGTTGAGATAGATCTGCTGGAGCTGTTTTATTATTTTATGTCCAAGGCAGGCTATATCATAGCCGGACTTGTGATAGGAGTGGTTGTTGCAGGGATTGTAACATATTTTTTCATTACACCGCTATACACGGCGCAGTCCAAGTTGTATATGGTTTCTTCGTCCAAGGACTCGGTGGTGGATATTTCGGATCTGAATATAGGAACATCGCTCTCCTCGGACTATGAGCAGCTGATCACGACCAGACCGGTTCTGGATGCTGTATCGGAGAAGCTTGAACTGCCCTATTCATATGAGGAGATGCTGGATATGCTGGATGTGTCCACGATATCCAATACCCGTATTCTGGTACTGAAGGTTACCAGCATAGATCCGGAAGAGGCCAGAGATATTGCCAATGCCATAGCGGATGAGGCGGTTAACCGTCTGCCGGCTGTCATGGATACGCCGGAGCCGCACATTGCCGAAGCGGCTATCATACCGGATCACAGGAGTTCGCCGAGTTATACCAAGAATATGCTGATCTGCGGCCTGGTTGGAATGATCCTTGTACTTGGCGTACTGACGCTGATCTTTGTAATGAATGACACACTGGATTCTTCCGATGATGTGGAAAAAGCCTTTGGCATAACGCCTCTGACCGTAGTTCCGGAGAGCGATATCGGTGTCCTCAGTGAGGAAAATGAGAAAAAGCAGAAAAAACATCGGAGAAAATCAAGTAAAAAAACCGGTGATGCAAAGAAGACAAGCTGAGAATAGGGTGATGAACAGTAAGGAGACAGAACGTTGAAAAAGATTTCCATCAAAAATATGACTGAACTTCCGTATGCGATGGAAGAAGCGATGAACAGGCTGCGTATCAATATAGGTTTTCTGGGAAATGATATCAAAAAGATCCTGGTCATCAGCACTTTTCCGAATGAAGGAAAGAGCTTTATCGCTTTACATTTGTGGGAACAGATGGTTAAAACGGGAACATCGGCAATTTATCTGGATGCCGATCTTCGTAAATCCATTACGATCAAAAAATATGGGATAGAAACCGAAGGCAAGGGCAAACTGGAAGGAACATCCCAGTACCTTGCGGGAACGAAAAAGATTGAGGATGCCATCCTGCATACGGATTACGAAGGCGGGGATATGCTGCCGAATGTGGAGAATGTTGTGAATCCGTCCATGCTTCTGGAGGGAAGCAGATTCAAGGAAATGCTGGATTATATGGCGGATAATTACAGGTATGTATTCGTTGATGCGCCGCCGCTGAACCTGGTATCGGACGGTGAGCGGATCGGAAGTATGTGTGACGGAGCCGTTCTGGTGGTAAGAGGCGGCGATACGTCCAAAAAAGCTGTCAGAAGTTCCATTCAGATGCTCGAAAGGTGCGGATGCCCGCTTCTGGGTATTGTCCTCAACCGTGTTAAGGGCTCGAAGGGCGGCTATTATTACAAGCGCTACGGCAGTCATTATGGCTATGGCTACGGCTACAGTGACAAATATTATTACAGTGATAACGCTTGACCGTAGAGCGATGGAGTTGGTGTTTAGCGTGCTAGCGCGCTTGCACATATATTGCACAAACATTATAAAAATGTAGGAGAGGAGGAGGATTCCAATGAAAATTAGCAAAAAGTTAACAGCTGTTGCTCTGGCATCCGTACTTGCTATCAGTACAGCTGTATCTGCATTTGCAGCAGAGAGCCCTTCTAAGGCAGCTGTAGCTATTGATCAGTCAAAAGCTACTGTTGATGCTGACGGCGCTGCAAGTGTAAAGAAAGTTACCACAACCGCAGCTGGTAATGCTACCATTACTTCAGTTGCAAACAAGGCTTCTGTTACTATCGGTTCTTCCGTAAATGTTGGTGGCGTTAACTACAAAGTTACCAAGATTGGTGCGAAGGCTTTTGGTAAGAAGACCACAAAGGTTACCGTAAACAAGAAGATCAAAAAGCTTACAATCGCTAACAACGCTTTCAAGGGTTCTAAGATTAAAACTCTTAACCTGAAGAAGGTTACCACTGTTAAGCTTACCAAGAAGAACCTCGCAGGTCTGAAGAAGGGCTGCAAGATCGTTCTTAGTGCTAAGAACTACAAGACATATGCTGCTAAGCTTAAAAAATGGGGCTACAAGCCTGCTAAAAAATAATCTCTGAATTATTTTTTTAGAGGGTTTGCAGTCTCTGCCCCCCATGGGGGCTGAGAACAAAAAAATATTTTTTTCTTACATTGATTGTTTGTGCATATAGGATTTAAAGTCTCTGGAGACGCACCTCGTCGAAAATGGCGAGGTGTTGTTTCATGACAGGGATAGATTTGTCAGGAGATGAAAATGAAGAAGAGGGATCTTTTCCGTGACCGCCCGATGATGTTCAGGGCATTTTTGTTGTTTTTATATGATGTGGCTGCAATTGCAATGTCGGATTTTCTGACCATGTTTGTCCGCTTTGATTTCAGGATGTCGAGTATCGATATCCGTTATCTGGAGCAGGCACTTAAGTTCATGCCGGTAACGGTTGTGATCATGCTGGTCATCTATACGATGTTGCATTTATATACAAGCTTGTGGCTTTATGCCAGTGAGAGAGAGATTTTCAGTACGGTTATGGGAGCCGGGCTGGTCAGTTTTCTGCAGGATCTGACCATGATCATGTCGCCACATATCGATATGCCCAGGTCTTACTATGTGATCTTTCCGTTTTTCTTTGTTACCTTTGCCCTGATCGGCAGGTTCTTTTATCGTTTTCTGCGTATGCTCAGACAATTTTATCACGTGCGTAACAGAGAAGATGCCAAAAATATCATGTTGATCGGTGCCGGTGATGCCGGCAGGATGCTGATCAATGAATCCAATCACAGCAAATATATGGATAGCAGGGTGGTCTGCGTGATCGACGACGATCCCCAGAAAAGAGGAACATTCCTGCGGGGCGTGCCCATTGTGGGTGGCAGACAGGACATTCCGGCTTTTGTGGAGGAGTACAATGTAGATCAGATCGTGCTGGCTATGCCGTCTGTTTCCAGGCTGGAACAGAAAGAGATTCTGGATATCTGCAAGGAGACGGGCTGCAGCATCAAGATCCTGCCGGGTGTGTATCAGCTTGTGAATGATGAGGTCAGCGTCAAGAAGCTCAGAGACGTGGAGATCGAGGATCTGCTCGGCAGAGAGCCTGTGGAAACCAATCTGGATCTGGTCATGGGATATGTAGAAGGGAAAAGAATTCTTGTGACAGGCGGAGGCGGTTCCATCGGTTCCGAACTTTGCAGACAGATTGCCGCATACGGTCCGGCCCAGCTTATCATTTTTGATATTTATGAAAATACCACCTATGATCTGCAGCAGGAGCTGAAGCGGGAATATCCGGATCTGAATCTGGTTGTGCTCATCGGTTCTGTCAGAAACACCCACAGAGTAGATGAGGTTTTCGGCAAATATCAGCCTGAGGTTGTCTTTCATGCGGCGGCGCATAAGCACGTACCGCTGATGGAGGCCAGTCCCAATGAGGCGATCAAAAACAATGTATTCGGAACACTGAACTGTGCACGCAGTGCAGATAAATATCATACCCGGAAATTTGTGCTGATCTCCACGGACAAAGCGGTGAATCCGACGAATATCATGGGAGCCACCAAGCGGATCTGCGAGATGATCATTCAGGCCATGTCCAGAACCACGGCGGGAACGGAATTTGTGGCGGTCAGATTCGGAAATGTGCTCGGCTCCAACGGGTCCGTTATTCCGCTGTTCAGAAAACAGATCGAAGAGGGAGGACCTGTCACGGTTACGGATAAGAACATAATCCGCTACTTCATGACCATTCCCGAGGCGGTTTCGCTGGTTCTGCAGGCGGGCGCTTATGCCCATGGCGGAGAGATCTTTGTTCTGGATATGGGTGAGCCTGTCAAGATCGACGATCTGGCCAGAAACCTGATCAAACTGTCCGGCTTTAGGCCGGATGAGGATATCAAGATAGAATATGTCGGACTCAGACCCGGAGAAAAGCTTTACGAAGAGATGCTGATGGAAGAGGAAGGATTGCAGGATACGGAGAACAAGCTGATCCACATCGGCAAGCCGATTGAATTTGATGATGAGCGTTTCTTTGAGGAACTTGTGACGCTGAAACAGGTGACTTATGAAGACAACGATGAGGGGCGCAGAATGGTGGAGCGCCTTGTGCCTACATATCACAGGCAGAATTAAGAAAAGAAACGGATGAAGAGAAACAGAGCACGGAAACGAAGGAGCATCACGATCGCAGTGGTATCACTGGGAATCCTTGTGATGCTCGCACTTATTTGGCGCCGGAGTGACAGAGGCCCCAAGCAGGACGATTCGCCCCCCAAAGCACAGGGGCAGGACAAAGATGCTGACGGAGAGGGTTTTGCTTCAGAGAATCCTGTCTTGGAGGGGGAGCTGTCTGAGGGCGTTGTCACGGAGACCGGGCCTTATGAGGATGTTGCCACGGATGAGGCGGCTGCAAATGGAAATGTGCAGAAGAACAATGCATCGGAAGCTGTTACCACGGATGAGGCGGCTGCAAATGGAAATGCGCTAAAGAGCAATGCTTCGGAAGCTGCTACCACGGGTGATGAGGCATCTTCGTCTCAGGCAGGGACGATCAATATGGATCATGATGAATTGTCCGGAGAATATGACAGGCAAAAGCTGCAACAGATCCTCAGTGGAATGACCACTGAAGAAAAAGTGTGCCAGCTTTTTTTTGTCACGCCGGAGCAGCTCGTGGGAGTCGATACGGTGACGGCCGCCGGAAGCGCCACGCAGGAGGCCTATGAGAAATATCCGGTAGGCGGGCTGGTATATTTTGCCGCAAATCTCCAAAACAGGGAGCAGACCAGGGAAATGCTGGAGAAAACCGCAGCCATCGCAGAGGAGAGAATGTCTCTGCCGGTATTTCTGGGCGTGGATGAAGAAGGGGGCAGAGTGACCCGGATCGCTTCCAATCCGGCCTTTGGAGTGCAGGAGGCCTGTCCGATGGAGCAGATGGCGGATGAGGATGAGGCGCGGCAGGCGGGAAGCACCATCGGGGCATATCTGAAACAGCTTGGCTTTAATATGGATTTTGCCCCCGTGGCGGATGTTCTGACCAATCCCGAAAATACCGTGATATCGGACAGATCCTTTGGGTCTGACCCTGACAGGGTATGCAGATTGGCGGCGGCATATTCGGATGGTTTACATAATTCGGGGATTTTAAGCACCTACAAGCACTTTCCCGGGCACGGGGCCACCAGCGGTGATACCCATCAGGGGTATGCATACACGGATAAAACATATGAGCAGTTAAAGGAAAGCGAATTAAAGCCCTTTTTGCGGGCCGGGGAGGACGGAGCCGATTTTGTGATGGCGGCGCATATAGCTGCGCCGGCGGTTACGGGCTCGGATATCCCCTGTTCCCTTTCGGAGAAGATGCTGACGGAGATTCTCAGAGATGATCTGGGCTATGATGGCATAGTGATCACGGATGCCCTGAATATGGGAGCCATCGTCAACGACTATTCTTCAGGTCAGGCTGCTGTCAGGGCTTTTGCGGCGGGAGCGGATATGCTGCTCATGCCGGCGGATTTCAAGTCCGCTTACGAAGCCATGCTGCAGGCAGTGAGAAACGGAGAGATCACCGCAGAGAGGCTGGATATGTCGGTGGCCAGGATCATCCGGACCAAGCTTCGGCAGGTATCATAAAAAAAACTTGTATCTTTTCCCATTATCAACTAAAATA
>CAJOOZ010000126.1 GCA_905236705.1 uncultured Lachnospiraceae bacterium
CGTATAGCAAAACGAAATGCCCTGCTTGACAGTTCAAAAAAGAAGAAAAAATAAATTTTGTACTCATTTTGTACTCAAAAGGCAAAAAATAATCCCGCAAACCCAATATTTTCAAGGCTTGCGGGATTTTTTTAATTCATTCCATCTCAATCGTCCCCGGTGGCTTACTTGTCAGATCAAAAAATACCCGATTGACTCCCTTCACCTCATTAATGATACGATTCATCACCGTCTGAAGGACTTCCCAAGGGATTTGGGCACTCTCGGCAGTCATAAAGTCGATAGTCTGCACAGCACGGAGGGCAACGGCATAATCATAGGTTCTCTCGTCTCCCATGACTCCCACAGAACGCATATCAGTCAATGCTGCAAAATATTGATCCGGCATCCAATCCGGCAGGGAATTTTCGGATGTATTCCTCCACATATCAACCTTGCGTGCTATCTCTTCTCTGAAGATCGCATCCGCATCCTGTACGATCCGCACTTTGTCCGCTGTCACCTCTCCGACGATGCGAACTCCAAGCCCCGGTCCGGGGAAGGGCTGACGAAATACCAATTGCTCCGGTATTCCCAGTTCCAATCCTACTTTTCGTACCTCATCCTTAAACAGATCCCTGAGGGGTTCTATAATCTCACGAAAATCCACATGCTCCGGCAAACCTCCCACATTGTGATGGGATTTGATAGTGACAGACTCCCCTCCCAGGCCGCTCTCAACCACATCCGGATAAATCGTTCCCTGCACCAGATAATCTACCTTGCCGATCTTTTTGGCTTCTTCTTCAAAAATACGAATAAATTCTTCACCGATGATCTTTCTCTTTCGCTCGGGATCAGTCACTCCGGCCAGCTTCTCATAATAACGGTCGGCGGCATTTACTCGTATGAAATTCAGATCATAGTTCCCGTCGGGGCCGAATATGGTTTCCACCTCATCCCCTTCATTCTTTCGCAAAAGCCCATGATCCACAAAAACACAGGTAAGCTGTTTTCCTACCGCTTTTGATAAAAGCACGGCAGCCACGGATGAATCAACACCGCCGGAAAGCGCGCAAAGCACTTTTCCATCTCCGATCTTCTCCCTGAGGCTGTCGATCTGCGCTCTGGCAAAACTGTCCATTCTCCAGCTGCCACTGCAACCGCATATATCTCTTACAAAATGGAAAAGCATCTCTTTTCCACTAATGGTATGCAATACCTCCGGATGGAACTGAATCGCATAGAGTTGTCTGCTTTCATCCTGCGCCGCTGCCACAGGACAATCCTTTGTATGGGCTATTGCCGTAAATCCGTCCGGCATAACAGATATGTAGTCGTTATGGCTCATCCAACAGATGGTTTCGTTGCAGTTAAGATCATGGTCAGGCCAGATCCTTCCGCTTATCTCTGCGGCCTTGTTTCCGACACCGGCAAACAACTTTGTTTCCGGATTGATATATACTTTCTTTTTCCCATACTCACGGGTTTCGGCTGCCTCTACCTTGCCTCCCAACTGATGCATCATCAACTGGGCTCCGTAGCAAAGTCCGAGAACAGGGATGCCCATTTCAAACAATTCATTTGTATAAGACGGCGCCCCTTCTTCATAGCAGCTGTTGGGACCGCCTGTTAAGATAATACCCTTTGGATTCTTTTTTCGGATCTCACCAATATCCTGTTTATATGACAGGATTTCACAATATACATTGCACTCTCTGACTCTTCTGGCCACCAACTGGTTATACTGGCCACCAAAATCGAGTACGATCACCATTTCTCTATCCATCTTCTGTTTTTCCTTTTCGTCCGTTTTCTTTCGTCCTTCTCTTCTTTTTCCCGGCGTCCCCTTCACGGCTTTTCCTGAGTACGAATTCTATCTCACCGCGATGATACAGTCTGCTTCTTTCTTCAAACGGGAGCGTATCTGCCATTTTGTACTGCAATGCAAGCCGCAGCTTTTCTTCTTCCTTTTCAACGGTCAGATCCGGTTCCGCTTTTTCGTCTGTCTCTTCATCCCCGGTGGTTTCCAGATAGCCCAGCTCTCTGGCAAGCGGTTCCAGCATGGTATCCTCAAACAGCCCTTTTTCCGCCTCTTCGGTGCTGATCAGCTCCCGCAGCTCAACCGTATGTCCCTCAACCGGAATATATGCCGTTTTATCTCTGCGATAAACCGACCTGAGTACATAGTAATACACTTCCTGCTTACGGGCAGTTACCAGCCTGGTTACATCCTCCACCTGACAGACTCCCATATTTTCACTATACAGATAAGACTTTTTCTCAAATGTTGCCATGGTTTAAAGCACTCTTCTGATCGCAAGAATGGTTCGATAGGTTGCAGTGCTGTAGGTGATACCGGTACGTTCTGTACTGGCATGCAGGATCATTCCGTTTCCTGCATACAGCGCTACATGTCCGGCATAGCAGACAAGATCTCCCGGTTGTGCCTGATCGTAGGTCACGCTGACTCCGGCACTTCTCTGACTGGTCGAATCTCTCGGAAGAGAGATACCGAAATGCGCATATACCGACTGCGTAAAGCCAGAGCAATCTGTTCCGTTTGTCAGACTGGTTCCGCCATACACATAGGGATTGCCGACAAACTGGCTCGCATAGGAAATCACCTTTTTCCCCGTTGTAGAACCTGATGAATCAACTGCCGCCGCGCCGGCGCTCCAATCATCCGATGCATCTTCATAGTCGGAATCGCTGTTATCTTCTCCGGCTACGTTTTGTTCTCCGCTCTCTACCGCACCGGTTTCAAAATTAACGCTGGTCTCATCCGATGAACCGGCAACGTTATTTTCAGCCTTTTGATTATTCTTTTCCGCTTTCGCTTTTTTGGCGGCCTCTTCCTGCTGTTTCTTAAGCTCAGCTTCCTTCTGTTTCCTTTTCGCTTCTTCAAGCGCTCTGATCTGTTGCGTCTGTGCCTCCAACTGCTTCTGCATCTCACCGGCTACGGATCTGGCCTGCGCAAGCTGCTGATCAAAGTTCTCAACGGTTCTCTTTTTTTCACTGATCAGCGTCTCAAGCGCAGCCTGTTCCTGCCCCAGCTCGAAACGAGAGGATTCCAGCGCAGCCTCCTCACATTCAAGCGTATACTTCAGATCGGAAACCTCCTGCTTGATCCCCACATATTTTATCAGCAGATCATGATCATAGCTGTACAGCTTCTCCACATAATCCGCCTTATTGACCAGATCCGAATATCCGCTGGACTCGATCAAAGCCTGTACATAAGCCTTATCCCCTTTTTCATACAAAAATTGGATACGACGTTTCATGCTCTCATACTGATCCTGCTCATCCTGTTCGGCCACATCCAATTTGTCGGAGACCTCTTCGATTTCTTTTTCCTTGTTATCGATCTCACTCTGACAAACATTGATACTGGTCAGAATATCCACAAGCTCAGTGTTCATCTCTGTGATCTCTTCCGTAAGTTCTTCCTTATTGGACTCTAAACCTGCGATCTGTTTACTGACCTGGTTCAGGTTATCCCTGGTTTTTTCCTGTTGCTTTTTCACACTGTCTATCGTTGTATCAGCAAAAGCGCTTATCGTTGCAGTCATCACCAATACAAAAGACAATCCCAGTCCAACAAGATTTTTTTTCATTCCGATCTACTCCTCGCTCTCGCTTTGTTCAACCGTTGTCATGATCGAAACAGGTTCCTGTTCCACAATCTTCACTGTACTGACAAGATAATCATCCACCTTCTGCCCGAGTGCATAGTCATAATATGCTCCTTCACCGACAGACTCCAACACTTTATCGGCGGAATCATAACCATAGCTGGCCGCATCATTTTCCGCCGTTTCCCTTAATTCTTCATCCGTCAGGGTAATACCCGCCTGCTTGGCGATGGCAGCCGCCAAAAGCTTTTCCTGCGCTGCATCTATGGCAGACTCCTTGCTGTCCATATCATATTGTTCTCTTGTGGTATTCATGTACTGCGTGATCAGCTCATCCTCACTCACACCGTACTGCGCAGCATACTGCGTCAGATTCTCGGCAATCCTGGCCAGAACATCGTTCACAAGTTCTTCCGGCGGATCTTTGATGGTACTCTTTTCCAATACTGCATTCCAAACCGCACTCTTTTTTTCGGATTCATTACGCTGCTCGCACTGTTCCGTCAGATATTTTTTGATTTCTTCGCGAAACTCATCTACAGTATTTGCTCCCGTGCCCATCAGCTTCACAAAATTATCATTCAGCTCGGGCTCAGACTGTTCATCAATGGAATTGATCGTTACATCAAAAACAACTGCCTGTCCGGCCAATTCAGCGCTTTGGTAATTTTCGGGAAAAGTCAGGTTCAGAGAAACTTTTTCACCAACCTTGTGTCCCACCAGCCCAGACTCAAATCCATTAATAAATTGACCTGATCCAATGGTCAGATGCGCCCCCGAGGCGGTACCGCCATCAAAAGCGACACCGTCCTTGGTGCCAACATAATCTATATTGACAATGTCTCCGTCTTCTACCGTATCTTTATCCAATGGCTTATAATCGTAGGCTCCGGAATTGCTGATGTAATATTCCACCTCGCTCTGCATTTCTTTTTCAACGTCTTCATCGGTAAAATTGTACACCGGGACAGATACCTCCATCCCTTCATAATCACCAATGGTAACGTACTTTTCCACATCAAAATCTTTTGCGGATATGCCGCCGCTCGCTTTTGCTGTCTGACCTTCCTGCAGGTCGGTCGTCTCCTGTGCTGTATCCTGTTTACCACAGCTACAGATAGCCAGCGCTATTGACAGACAAAGTATTACAATCAAAGATCTCTTTTTCACCTTAAACTCCTTTGATCCCTCAAACTATTTCACAGGGTCTACTGCTGCTTTTTTCCTGGCCTCGGCCCAGGCACGCTGGAAAAAATTCTTTTTCTTTTCAGGTTCCCTGGACTGACTCTTCATATTATGAAGCCCCTTCACCTCAACAATATAAATGCCGCTGACTGCTGCCTTAACCTCTTTCTTGACCGGCACCTTGTCAAAGATCCTGTCATCACAGACCAATGTCATGATCTGCGGTCCGATCTTGGCTTTGACAATGGGAAGCTTTGCCCTTCTCATAAGCTTGGGCGCCTGATCGATCACCATCTGTGGCAGACCTGCATCTTTGAGGCGCATCTTCTTTTTATCTATGATCAGCATATTAACAAACTGCTTGGAAGCCTGAATCTGTTCCTGCTGTTCCGCCTGCTTTTTCTGTGCCTTTTTTCCCAGAAAATACAATCCAATGATCGCTGCCACAATAATGACCAGCAGTACGATAAATATGATCAAACCTGTGCTCATAAAAACTCCTCTTTCTCATGATTGACTTGAAAACCCGACAACAATACATTTTACCATTCTTTTAGGGGCTGTGCAAGAAAAAACCGACTTCCAGACGGAAGCCGGTCTCTTTTCAAAAGATCACTCTGCAACATAAGGCATCAGTGCCAGGTGACGTGCTCTCTTGATCGCAACTGTCAACGCTCTCTGATGCTTTGCGCAGTTACCTGTGATACGTCTCGGCAGAATCTTGCCACGCTCGGAAACATATCTTTTCAGCTTATTTACATCCTTGTAATCAATCTCATTGTCCTTACCACAGAACACACATACTTTTTTACGTCTGCGAACCGGACCTCTTCTCTTCATCGGAGAATCTGATTTTTCGCTCTTTGTGTAAGCCATTTTTAAACCTCCTTCATTTGGTCCAGGGGTATCAGCCGCCGAACGGCAATTCCTCAACGCTCTCCGGTATATTCATAAAACCGTCATCGGCAGGTGTAGGAGCTGCGGCCGCTACATTGTTATCAGCAGGTGTAAAACCACCGCCGTTTGCATTCTTGCTCTCGCAAAATTCATGATTTTCCACAACAATATCCGTTGTGTAAACCTTCTGACCGTCCTTGTTGGTATAACTTCCGGTCTGAATCCTGCCTTCGATCGCAATCTTCATACCTTTATGAAGATACTTCTCCGCAAACTCACCTTGTCTTCCGAATGCTACACAATTGATAAAATCAGCTGTCTGCTGATCTCCGTTTCCCTGGTTATTACGGCTGACTCTTCTGTCTACCGCAAGGGAATACCTGGCAATTGCCATAGTATTGTCATTTTGTGAATACCGCACTTCCGGATCTCTCGTCAAGCGCCCCATCAGAATCACTTTATTCATGTTAGTTCCTCTCTTATTTCTCGTCCGCCCGAACGATCAAGAAACGTACTACATTCTCCATGATGCGGATGCGGTTCTCGATCTCAATCGGAGCCGTAGGCTCTGCATCGAACTGGATGAAGTAGTAAAATGCCTCTTTCATGTGATCGACTTCATAAGCAAGTCTCTTCTTGCCCCAGTCATCCACATTGGTAATCTGGCCGCCGAATCTCTCGATGTAGCCCTTTGCCTTGTCAAGCAAAGCAGCCCTCTCATCGTCTTCGATCTTGACGCTCAGAGCGATGGCTAATTCATACTTGTTCATTTGTTACCTCCTTTTGGTCTCTGGCCTTTTCTCATAGGAAAAAGCAAGGAATTATGATTTCACGGACTATAACTATACCAAAAAACAGCAGTTTATGCAAGCATTTTTTTAAAAAACTTTATTTTCAGCGCTATTACTCTATACCCTGAGCTGCGAGAATACCTCACCGATCTTATCGCGGATCACTAAAACATTCTCCCCGATCTTGATATTTAGCGGATCCCGATTGATCACGACCAGATTTTTGCCCCTGAAATAGTTCACATATCCGGCAGCCGGATACACCGTCAAGGATGTCCCTCCTATGATCATCATATCAGCCGTGGAAATGGCTCCGATTGCATCAGATACCGCCTGATCGGGCAGCCCCTCTTCGTAAAGTGTGATATCCGCTCTGATCATACCCCCACATTCGCAATATGGGATCGCTTCTTTGGAATCAAAAATATAATCCACATCATATGTCCTGCCGCATTTCATACAGTAATTTCGCAGAGCGCTGCCATGGATCTCAAACACCTTCCTGCTGCCTGCCTTCTGATGCAGGCCATCAATGTTTTGCGTTACGATGCCGATGAGTTTGCCTGTTTCTTCGAGCTTCGCCAGATATTTATGCGCCTCATTCGGCTCGCTCTTTCTGGTATCCATTTTCTGTCTGTGAAATTCAAAATAGATTTTGGGATTACGCATCAGACAGCTATGGCTGAGCAGATATTCCGGCGGATACTGCGCAAAATTAATATCCGGTTTATTATACAGCCCGTCCTTGCTGCGAAAATCAGGAATGCCACTTTCTGTAGAGACTCCCGCTCCTCCGAAAAAAACGATCCTTTCACTCTCATCGATCATTTTCTGCAGTTGCATGATCTTTTCATCCATAAGCCCACTCCTTCCCTCAAATTCCGGCCTCTTTGCTTTTTCCATCCTATACTTATCGTGGTTTATTTGCTATAATTTATAGCAGATAAAAATGAAATGAAAAAACTTATAAGTACATAAAAAGTATAGTACAAATCAGATGTTTGGACAATGATTGTTTTTGATATAAAATTTTAGACAGGCTGGATCAACCTTATGAGAATCATACTGGCCTCGGCATCGCCGAGAAGAAAAGAATTACTTGGACATATTTTTTCGGATTTTGAGATTATACCCGCCCAAAGAGAAGAAAACGCCATTTTCAAAAACCCCTCACAATATGTTTCGGATCTTGCATTTTCAAAGGCCTATGAAGTAGCCGAAACCAGCTTCGGCCTCAAAAGCCAGACGGACTCAGGCCATGGCAGCATCAATGTAAACGGCCCAGGCACTGCTCTGATCATCGGTGCGGATACGATTGTCTATGCCGGAGAGAAGGTCCTCGGAAAACCTTCCGATACAGAATCCGCCATAGAGATGCTTCAGCTTCTTTCCGGAAAAAGACATTCTGTATATACAGGTGTTGCACTGCTTTTACTGGAAAAACAGGATGTGCAAACCGTCTGTCTTCGGAATCTTACGTTTAGCGAAAAAACTCATGTCTTCGTATCCGATCTTACGAAACAGGAGATTTCGGCTTATATCGATACCGGCGATTGCTTTGACAAAGCCGGCAGCTATGGTATACAAGGGCAATTCTCAAAACATATAGACCATATCGAGGGTGATTATTTCAACGTGGTCGGTCTACCCGTCAGCCGCCTGTATCGGGAAATAAAGGCTCATTTATCTTTTCTTTTGGATTCATCAAAAAGACCACATGCTCTCTAGGAAACATGTGGTCTATGAGAGGTGCTGAACGGATTTGAACCGATGATCAGGGAGTTGCAGTCCCACGCCTTACCACTTGGCTACAGCACCATACACTATAAAAAATAATGACCCCGACGGGAATTGAGGTCCCGCTTTTCAGGGACCGATACGAGCGAAATCCCATTTCGCGAGTCGAACTCGTTCAATTGATCACGACGGAGTCGGGATCTGCATTCTTACTTAGTAAGGATGCACCCGTCGCGGGATTCGTGTTTGCATACTCGTTTGAAATTTAATGACCCCGACGGGAATTGAACCCGTGTTACCGCCGTGAAAGGGCGATGTCTTAACCTCTTGACCACGGGGCCGTTGGGTTTTGGAAA
>CAJOOZ010000127.1 GCA_905236705.1 uncultured Lachnospiraceae bacterium
AGGAGTAAGATGTGGGATGACCAAAGAAGAATTTCAGGCGGATTTTTCCTTTGAGGACTATATCGCCCTTTTGAAAAAAAATGAAAAAAAGCGCCGGCTTCACCAGATCAGGCGCAGCTTTTTGAATTCTCTCGGCAAGGCGAAGAAAAAACAAAAGAAGCTTCAGGAATACGAAAAAAGCGAGGAATACAAAGCCAGGGCCCAAAAGGCGCAGGAGCTTGCAGAGCAGCGTTTTGACATGACGCCCGAGGAGCTGGCGGAGACCTTTGGAGAGCAGTATGAGGCTTATTGCGTTTCACGTGCCCGCAATCTGACGGTTATGCAGCAAAAGCGGGAAGAGGAAAAACGCGAAGGCGCTCTTTTTGAAGAAAAAAAGAAGGAGCTGGAGGCAGCCCTGATCGGTGAAGATGAATGGATCGCCGCCAGGATCTTTGAAAGAGTATCTTTAAAACGGCTGGACAAGATGCTGAAAAATGTCCGCATCGATGCGGAAGATTACCTGAAAATCGGTGCTGCCAACATAACGCTGGAGGATTACCTGCTGCTGAAGCTCGTCGGAGTCAGACCGGAATATGCAGTGATCAACGACCTGTTCAAACCGGTGGACAACAAGAGTATTTACAGCTTTATGAAGACGGTTCTGCTGGATCGCAGTGAGCAGGCCAGGGAGCTGAAAAAGAAAAGCCCCACCATGCTGGTCAAGATCAGTGAGCAGATCGCCAGGGAGAAGATCAATTTTGACAATCCTGTGTGTCTGTCCTGTATCATGGAGCTGTTGCAGCAGACCGTCACCTACAAGCATCTTAGAAATGAAGTCCAGAAAAAGGAGCGCAGCCATAAACAGGAGAAAAAGGAAAGAGACAGACTGCGCCGCATGATCCTGAAGGAGATTCCGGAAAAGATTCCGGACCTCTATCCTCTTGCAAGAGAACTCAAACGACATTTTATCCTGCATATCGGTCCCACCAATTCCGGTAAGACCTATCAGGCATTGGAGAGGCTCAAACAGGCTGATACGGGGATCTACCTTTCGCCCCTCAGACTGCTTGCCTATGAGGTGTTTGACAGACTCAATCATGACGGCGTGATCTGCGAGATGATCACCGGCGAGGAGGAGATCCAGGTGCCGGGGTCTACGCATACTTCATCGACCATCGAGACGCTTGATATTTACAAAAGCTATGATGTGGCCGTGATCGATGAGTGCCAGATGATCGCCGATTCCCAGAGAGGCGGAGCATGGACCAGGGCTGTTTTGGGAGTCTGTGCACCCGAGATCCATATCTGCTGCGACAATTCCTGCAGGAATATCGTCACACAGATGATCACCGACTGCGGTGATGATTATGAGATCGTGACCCATGAACGCAGTGTACCGCTGGTATTTGACAAAAAGGATTTCAAGTTCCCCGGCGGTATTCAGGAAAAAGACGCACTGATCGTATTTTCAAAGCGCTCGGTGCTGGCCGTGGCTGCAGAGCTGCAAAGACGCAAGATCAGCGCCAGCGTTATCTACGGCAAACTTCCCTATGATGTCAGAATGAACGAGGTCAGAAAGTTCACCTCCGGCGAGACCACGGTGGTGGTCTCCACAGATGCCATCGGTATGGGACTGAACCTGCCGATCCGCAGGATCGTTTTTCTGGAAACGGAAAAGTTTGACGGTATCAGGAGCCGGAATCTGCAGCCTTCGGAGATCAGGCAGATTGCGGGAAGAGCCGGACGGAGGGGCATTTTTGAAAAAGGCTACTATACCTCCGAATACTCACGCAAGCTGATCCGTATGGGCGTGGAGTCGGAGCTGGAACAGATCGACAAGGTGAGGCTGGGGATTCCCGAAAGTATCACTTCCATTGATAAACCTATTTCCGAGATCCTTGAACGCTGGGTGGAACTGCCTGATCAGGAGTATTACAAAAAGGAAGATATTAAAGAACAGATGTTGCTGGCCCGCAAGCTGGAGCAGCTGACGGATGACAAGGAGATCATCTACGGGATGGTGACAACGCCCTATGACAGCAAAAATGACATGCTGACGGAGCTTTTGCAGATCCTGACCATGATTGAAACCGGCCGCAGGGATGATCTGTCGGATATCATGATCCTCTATATGGCGGAAGGAACCTATGACGAGGCATCCCTCGAAGAACTCGAGCGCCTGTATTCAACCTGCGATCTGCTGTTTAGATATGCCAAAAAATTTGACCATCCGGACTATCTGGACCGTATTACGGAGAATAAGAGACTGATCTCGGAGCGGATCATCAAGATCCTGAACCAGCAGCATCTGCCGGTGAGAAAATGCTCCCGCTGCGGCTGCCAGGTACCCTGGAATTATCCCTACAATCTGTGTGACAAGTGTTTCAGGCTCTCCAGAGCCAGGTGACATCGTCCGATATAGGAGGCAGCGTGATGAATCGCGAGAAAAAACAGAAAAAAACAGGGGCCATCAGTTCTGTCAAACGGGGCCTGATCTTTGTGGGAGCGATCATTCTGGCCCTTTTGATAGGGGGGATAGCAGGCGCTCTTTTTCTGCTCAGCCGAAAGCCTGCCCAGCCTGAGCTGACGGCGGACATGATCGAGACAAGGATCGAGCAGGTTTCCAAACTGACCACCGCCGAGATGACCTATGCGGGAATGATCCGTTATACAGACGGCGATATTCCTTTATTGACCAGAAAACATTTTAATATGACATATCAGGCCAAGATCAATGTGGGGATCGAGGCCGCTGACATCACCTATGAAATCACGGATGAAAGTGTTATCATCCGTCTTCCGGAAGCCAAAATGCTCGATCAGGTCAATGTGCTGCCGGATTCCCTGCAGTTCTTTGATGAACAGAAAGCGCTTTTTAATCCCACGGATCATGAGGATACACAGCTGGCGCTGCAGAAAGCACAGGAGGATGCCGAGCTTCATGCCAACATTGAGGGGGTCAAAGAGCAGGCAAATGCCAATGCAAGAGAGCTGGCAGAGGCGCTTTTTCCGCAGGAGCTGCTGGGAGAGAGACAGCTTCAGGTGGTGACAGGAAACTAATACTCTGACCATTGTCATCAGTTGGCGATGGACACCTTGTACTATCCCCTGTTTTTTGTTATACTAAGAAATTGTAGCGAAGCAACATGAACTCGGTAATGTAACCGCAGGGTTAACGGAGGTAGAGAAATGAAAAAGTACATTGCGGAATTTATCGGAACCATGACGCTGGTGGTTCTCGGTTGCGGCACGGCAATGCTGGTAGGCAGCAGTGCAGAGCAGGGAACGGGGTATTTGTTGACTGCACTGGCTTTTGGCCTGACCATTGTGGGAATGGCTTATGCAGTCGGTAATATCTCCGGCTGTCATATCAATCCGGCTGTTTCTCTGGGCGTGCTGATGACCGGCGGGATGACGGCATCCGATTTTGTAGGTTATGTAGTAGCTCAGTGTCTGGGTGCTTTTGCAGGCTCGGGACTTCTGGCTGCCATCTTTGGTCTGGGCGGTGTGACTGACAAAACCGGCGGCTTTGGCAGCAACGGTCTGGCAGGGGTGAACGGCAGCGCGCTGGCAGGGCTTTTGGTAGAGATCGTACTGACCTTTATCTTTGTGATGGTGATCCTGGGCGTGACCAGCAAAAAGGCAAACCATGGTTCTTTCGGCGGTCTGATCATCGGCTGGACTCTGGTAGTGGTTCACATTCTGGGCATCGGTCTGACCGGTACCAGTGTCAATCCGGCCAGATCCATCGGTCCGGCTATCGTGGCAGCCGTCAGCGGCAATACGACTCCCATTACCTGTGTATGGGTATTCATCATCGGCCCTTTAGTGGGTGCGGCGCTGGCAGCACTGGTTTATCGCTATCTCGAAAGCGAAGATAATAATACAAAATAGGTGACAGGCAACAGAGAAAAAGGAAAGCAGAGGAAAACAGAAAATGAAAAAGTTTTTGGAAGAGTTTAAGGCATTTGCGTTAAAGGGAAATGTGATGGACATGGCCATCGGTGTGATCATCGGTGCGGCCTTCGGTGATATCGTTAATGCCTTGACCGAATGCTTCATCCAGCCATTGATCGCATTGATCGGCGGAACCGAAGTACACGGCACCATTCCCCTTGGCAATAGCGGTCAGGCACTGGACTATGGTACATTTATAACGGCAGTGATCAATTTCGTGATCATGGCGCTGATCCTGTTTTGCCTGGTGAAAGCCATCAACAAGCTGATGGAGGTTGGCAAAAAGAAGGCGGCCGATGAGGCGCCGGCAACTAAGATCTGCCCTTATTGCAAGAGCGAGATCTCAAAGGAAGCCACCAGATGCCCTCACTGTACTTCACAGATCGAAGGTTAATAAACGACCGGACTTCCTTAGGCGTTTGCTTTGCAAGGATTCGATTCAAAAGCCCCGACTTCGGCCGGGGCTTTGCTGACCCTGAGCAGCAGGGATCGGTAGTTTTACGGGACAGATAAAAAAGGGTAAGCAGATGGAAAACAGATGCGATCATATCACCATAGGAATACTGGCTCACGTGGACGCGGGAAAGACCACCCTCTCGGAACAGCTTTTGTATCATGCGGGAGTGTTGCAAAGCGTGGGTCGTGTGGATCACGGCGACAGCTTTCTGGATACCGATGATATGGAAAAAAGCAGGGGGATCACGATTTTTTCCAAAGAAGCCAGGCTGATGGCGGGGGATAAGGAGCTGATCCTGCTGGATACACCGGGGCATGTGGATTTTTCAGCCGAAATGGAGAGAACACTGTCCGTCATGGACTATGCGATCCTGCTTGTTAATGCGGCGGATGGTCTGAGCGCTCATACGGAAGTGCTTTGGAAGCTGCTTTTGGAAAGGCAGATTCCCGTGTTTGTCTTTGTCAACAAGATGGATCAGTTTGCCGCTGACGACGGGCAGGGGTTTGATACGGATAAAAAAGATGAGATACTGAAGCTTTTGCAAAAAAAGCTATCTGCGGAAATATTGGATTTTTCCCTGCCATATGACTGCAGGGGGCGTGATTTCTGGGAAGAGATCGCCATGACGAGGGAAGATCTGCTGGATGATTTTCTAAAGGCTCATGATGAAGAACAGGAGCATTTCGGCGACAGCTTAAAGCCACGGACAATGGGAGAACTGGTCAAAAGCCGCAGGGTATTTCCCTGTTATTTTGGCAGCGCACTGAAAGATAAAGGGATAGAGGAATTCTGGCAGGAGGTTTTAGCCCTGGTCATGCCACGCAGCTTTCCGGATGAGTTCGGCGCCAGGATCTACAGGATCAGCAGAGACGACAAGGGTCAGAGACTTCTGCATCTGAGGCTGACCGGCGGCAGGCTGTCAGTCAGGGACACGGTCTCATTGTCCGGAGGTCAAAGGCAGCAGGAAAAGGCAGGAGAAGAAAAGATAACGCAGCTCAGGCTTTATTCCGGCAGCAGATACAGGACCGTCAGTGAGATAGATGCGGGACAGATCGCAGTGGTATGCGGGCTCAGCGGCGGTCTGTCCGGTGAAGGCATCGGTTATGAGCAGGCGGATCTGCCGCCCCAGATGGTGCCTGTTTTGTCGTACAGACTGCAGGGACCGGGTTCTGTTACCGTGTCGGAGCTTTTGGAAAAGCTGCGCATTCTGGAGGAGGAAAATCCGGAGCTTTCTGTGCGCTTTGAGGAGGAAAAGAGCGAGATCTACATCCAGTTGATGGGGCAGGTGCAGACAGAGGTGGTAAAAAGCCGGATGGAGGAACGCTTTGGAATACCCGTCACCCTGGATGAGGGGGAGGTCATTTATCGCGAGACCATCGTCGGACGGGTGGAAGGGGTCGGTCATTTTGAACCCCTGCGGCACTATGCGGAGGTACATCTTTTATTGGAGCCGGCAGAGCGCGGCAGCGGGCTGAGCTTTAAGAGCAGGGTTTCCTCCGATCTGCTGGCAACGAACTGGAAGCGACTGATCCTGCAGCATCTTACAGAGAAGCAGCACAGGGGCGTTCTGACGGGAGCACCGCTTACGGATGTCAGGATCACACTGGTGGCGGGACGGGCCCATCCGAAGCACACCGAGGGAGGAGATTTCAGGCAGGCCACGTACCGGGCGGTGCGGCAGGGGCTGATGCAGGCTGAAAATATCCTGTTGGAACCGTATTACAGCGTCACAGTCACCCTGCCTACGACCATGATCGGCAGGGTGCTGACGGATCTGGAGAGTATGTCCGGCAGCGGCGCTCCTTTGACCATCGGAGAAGAGAATTCCGTTATCACAGGCAGGGCGCCGGTGGCTACCATTCGCAATTATGCAGGAGAGCTGGCCGCTTTTACCAGGGGCAGGGGACGACTTCAGCTCAGATTCGATGGCTATGATCTGTGCCACAACCCCGAAGAGGTGATCGCCGCAAAAGGCTATGAGCCGGAGCATGATCTTAGGAACCGTTCGGATTCTGTTTTCTGCATGCACGGCAGCAGCGTGATCGTACCCTGGGATGAGGTTTTTTCACATATGCATCTGCCGCCGGCAGAGGCGGTCCAAAAGACGGATGCCGGTGCTGTTTTCGGGAAAGCCGAGAGAACAAGCGTGGGGCCTGCGGGGGAGGATGAATTAAAAGAGATCTTCGAAAGGACCTTTAAGAGCAGTTGGGACGGCAGGCGCCCCGAGGATGAAAATGCTCCTTTGTTTGGGAAAAACAGTTCTCTGCCTGTTGCAGGGCAGCGGGGGCAGGGAGATGAGAAATACAGACAAAAACAGAAGAAAAACCCCGTAAAGGAAGAGATCCTGCTGGTGGACGGTTATAATGTGATGCATGCAGACCCCGAGCTTGCGACCCTGGCAGGTCAGAACCTGGATGCGGCCAGGGACAGTCTTTTAGACATTCTCAGTGATTTTCAGGGTACGAGAGACGGCAAGCTGGTGGTGGTATTTGATGCCTACAGGATCACCGGCGGCAGGGAGCACAGACAGCGCTACCACAATATAGAAGTAGTCTATACAAAAGAGCAGCAGACGGCGGATATGTATATCGAAAAAACGGTTCACGAAGCGGGCAGCGGGGTAAGG
>CAJOOZ010000128.1 GCA_905236705.1 uncultured Lachnospiraceae bacterium
AATATGTCGATCTCCGAAAATGTGGGTGGGGTTTCCCAATATCTGAACTCCATCAGAACAGATTCCAAGTATCTGGATCTGAAGGACAGTATTTATTATCGTCTGATCGATAATGAAAAATACGGACAACCTCTTGCCAAAATGATACAGCGAACCAAAAACGGTCTGAAGCAGCTTGTGATCCCCGGGATGCTTTTTGAAAATATGGGCGTGACCTATTTAGGACCCGTGGACGGACATGATATCCAGGCTGTCACAAAAGTGCTGCAGGAGGCAAAGCGCGTCAAGGGAGCCGTTGTGGTTCATGTGATGACGCACAAAGGCAAAGGATATGCGCCTGCGGAGAGGCATCCTGCCAGATTCCACGGAGCTGTGCCTTTTGACATTGAAACAGGTCTGCCGGCCAGACCGCAGACCAAGGCAGACTGGACAGATGTATTCGGCACGGTGATCAACAAACTCGGAGAGCGGGATGACAAGGTGGTGGCGATTACGGCAGCCATGCCTGACGGAACCGGTCTGAAACGTTTCAAAAACAGATTTCCGGATCGCTTTTTTGACGTGGGTATCGCAGAGGAGCATGCCGTGACCTTTGCTGCCGGACTTGCGGCAGGAGGTCTGAAGCCCGTGGTAGCAATCTATTCGTCTTTTCTGCAGAGAGGCTTTGATCAGATCATCCATGATGTCTGCCTGCAGGAGCTGCCGGTGGTCTTTGCGGTAGACAGGGCAGGCCTGGTAGGAGCGGACGGAGAAACCCATCAGGGTATCTTTGATATTTCGTTCTTATCCATGATCCCCAATATGACATTGATGAGTCCCAAGAACAAGTGGGAGCTTTCGGATATGCTGAAGTTTGCGGTTTCGCTGGGAGAGCCGGTGGCAATCCGGTATCCGAGGGGAACTGCGTATGACGAACTGAAGGAGTGGCGCAGTCCCATCGAAAAAGGCCGGGCGGAGTGGATCTGTGAACCCGGGGGCGGCAGAGGCAGTATTGCGCTGCTGGCTTTTGGCAGCATGGTGGAAACTGCCGTCAATGTCCGCGCCCGTCTGCTGGAAGAAGGAATAAAGGATGTCTCCCTGCTGAATCTGCGTTTTGCCAAGCCTCTTGATACAGAGGCGGTACTGAAGGCAGCAGAGACACATTCGCTGATCGTGACAATGGAAGAAAATATCTATGAGGGAGGCATCGGACAGAGGATCGCGGATCGGATATCCCGAATGGAAAAGCCACCAAGGGTACTTTCCGTTGCACTGCCGGACACCTATGTGGAGCACGGCAACGTGAATCTGCTGAAAGAAGAGATGGGGCTGGATGAGGAGAGCATCCTGTCAGCCATCAGAAAGGTGTATCAAGAGGAGCAAAGGCCATGAAGGAGAGACTGGATGTTCTGCTGGTCAGACAGGGACTTGCTCCTTCAAGGGAAAAGGCAAAAGCGATCCTGATGAGCGGGATCGTTTACGTGAACGGACAGAAGGAAGACAAGGCGGGCAGCACCTTTGATGAATCCAGGGTAACCATTGAGGTCAGGGGAAAGACACTGGCGTATGTGAGCCGCGGCGGTCTCAAGCTGGAGAAAGCGCTGAAGGTATTTCCCATCGAACTGAAGGACAAGATATGTCTGGATATCGGTGCCTCCACAGGAGGATTCACGGACTGTATGCTGAAAAACGGAGCAGCCAGGGTTTATGCAGTGGATGTGGGCCACGGACAGCTGGATTACAAACTCAGGGAGGATGAACGGGTTGTCTGCATGGAAAAGACCAATTTCCGTTACATGACTGCGTCTGATCTGCCCGAGAGAGTTGACTTTGCCACAAGCGATGTGTCTTTTATCTCTCTGGAGAAAATGTTAGTGCCGGCTTACGAAATCCTGAAAGAAGGCGGCCAGATGGTCGCCCTGATCAAACCGCAGTTTGAAGCCGGCAGAGACAAGGTGGGCAAAAAAGGTGTCGTTACCGATCCGGATGTGAGAGCCGGTGTGATACAAAAGATCTGCAATTTTGCGGCAGCGGCGGGGTTTCTGGCTCTGGGACTTGACTATTCCCCGATCAAAGGACCCGAGGGAAACGTGGAATTTCTGCTCTGGCTGAGCAGGGAAAAGGGCCCGCAGCAGCCGGTATACACAGAGCAGCAGATCATGGCCGTGGTCAATGCGGCGCGAGAGGAACTGGAATGAAACGTTTTTTCATCGTTACGAATCTGGTCAAAGATCCGCAACAGAAGACAACGGAATATATCGCTTCTTATCTGCGCCAGAGAGGTGCAACGGCCAATGTGCTGATACGGGATGCCATCAGCAAGCAGCAGTTGTATGAGACGGGGGAAAAGAGCCCCCTTTTGATTCCCGAACAGACGGATTGTATCCTGGTGCTGGGAGGCGACGGAACGCTGCTGCAGGCCGCCAGGGATACGCTGCGGCTGAATATTCCGCTTTTGGGAGTCAACCTCGGCACGCTGGGTTTTCTGGCAGAGGTTGAAAAGAGCGGCATCGATGAAGCACTGGATCATCTGCTGGCCGATGAGTATGAGGTTGAGGAGAGAATGCTTCTGAGCGGTATCTATCAGGATGGCGAAAAGGAAAAGACCGCCCACGCTCTCAATGATATTGTGATCAGCCGCAAGGGACCTCTCATGGTGGTGCCCTATGCGGTCAAGGTAAACGGTCAGGAGCTTGCGTTTTACAGTGCAGACGGTATCATCCTGTCCACGCCTACAGGGTCCACGGGTTATAATCTGTCTGCCGGTGGCCCCATCGTCAGTCCCAGTGCGCAGCTTATGGTCATCACGCCCATCTGTCCCCATACCATGAATACCCGCAGTATTGTGCTCTCGTCGTCCGATGAGGTGGAGATCATGATAGCAGACAAAAAGGGCGATAAAGATGCACTGGCGGAAGCCGAGGTGTATTTTGACGGGGCTCTGATCAAGAGCGTGCGGGCAGGAGAAGGCCTCCTGATCCGCCGTTCACACAGGACGGTCAGACTGATCCGTCTGAACTCCATCAGCTTTTTGAGGACACTGCATACCAAGATGGGAGAGGCATAGACATGAGATCGGACAGACAGCAGACCGTGCTCAGGCTGATCCGTGAGCATAAAGTGGAAACGCAGCAGCAACTGGCAACGCTATTGCAGCAGGAGGGCTATCAGGTCACGCAGGCCACGGTCTCCAGGGATATCCGAAGACTGGGGCTGACCAAGGCATCTGTGGGAGGCGTTTCCTGTTATGTCCACGCCAGGCAGGGGAGCGGCGAAAGAGAACGTTACATCAACGTGCTCAGAGAGGGATTTCAGAGCGCGGATACCGCAGGCAATATCCTCGTGGTAAAAACCGTCGCGGGCATGGCCATGGCTGTGGCAGCCGCCATTGATGCCATGGAATTTGAGCAGGTGGTAGGCTCCATAGCGGGAGATGATACGATCATGATCGCCATAAAGAGTGAAGAGGCGGCATTGGAACTGAGAGACAGACTGAAAGAGAGCATCGAATAAAAAAGATGACAGCGCCCCGGCACGGGCGCTTTTGAAGAATACGGAAAAGATATGTTAGAAGCAATCAGAGTAAAAAACGTGGCATTGATCCATGAAGCAGAGCTATTGCTCGGAGAGGGACTGAATGTTCTGACCGGAGAGACGGGCGCGGGTAAATCGATCCTGATCGATTCCATCCATCTGGCTCTCGGAGCAAGGGCGGACAAGGGAATGATCAGGCAGGGGGCGGATCATGCTTATGTGGAGCTGGTATTTTCGGTTCCGGACTATCTGAAGGAGGAGCTGCAAAAGGTGGGCGCAGAGCCGGAAGACGGGCGGCTGATCCTGACCAGGAGGCTTGAGAACGGAAGAAGTACCTGCCGGATCAACGGAGAGGTGAGCAATAACAAAGTGCTTGCCCAGGCAGCCTCGCTCCTGATCGATATTCACGGACAGCAGGAAAATGTCTCTCTTTTGAAAGAGAAAAAGCATCAGGAGATACTGGATCTGTACTGCGGCAGGGAGCTGACCACGGTTCTGGAAAAGTTAGCAGCTGTTTACAATGAGTATATGACCCTGAAGAAAAAGCTGGAGGAATCAAAGCAGAGAGAGTCGGGGCGGCAGCGTGAAATGGATCTTGCGGCCTATGAGGTGAATGAGATCGAAGAGGCGGCGCTTAAAGAGGGGGAAGATGAAGAGCTGGAGGCGGAATTCAGGCGCCTGTCAGGTGCCCTTCAGATCAGTGAAGCAGTGGGAGAGGCGCAAAACAGCCTGGATGGTTATGAGAGCGGCGCGCTGGAGATGATCGGCAATGCCCTGGCAAGACTGAAGGAGGCACAGCGCTATGATGATTTTTCGTCCGTTACGGGAGCGCTGCTGGCGGCAGAGGAACAGGTCAGGGAGAGCGCAAGGGAATTGTCGCGGTATCTGGAGTCGGCTCAGCCGGATGAAGGGCGCCTGCAGCAAGTGGGAAGCCGGCTGGATCTGATCAACCGCCTGAAGAAAAAATACGGCAATACCATAACGGAGATTACAGCCTACGCTGAGAAGAGACGGCAGGAGCTTTCAGAGCTTGAGGATTTTGAACAGTACCTGGAGGATCTTGGTCAGCGGATTGTAGAGAGCAAAAACGAGCTGGATCAGCTCTGCGCCAGGGCACATGATCTCAGGGTAAAGGGAGCGGGGAGATTTGCAAAGGAGCTGGCAACGTCCCTTCTGGATCTGGGCTTTGTCCATGCGGATTTCGAAATCGAGGTGCTCAGAAAGGAGTCGTGTCTGGGCGCGGACGGAGACGATCATGTAAGCTTTCTGATCTCCTTAAATGCCGGCCAGAAGAAAAAACCGCTGACAGAAGTGGCAAGTGGTGGAGAGCTGTCCCGGATCATGCTGGCAGTCAAATCCGTTATGGCTGACAAAGACCACATCCCAACCGTGATCTTTGATGAGGTGGATGCGGGGATCAGCGGTCAGACGGCATGGAAGGTATCCGAGAAGATGGCAGTGATCGGCAGACAGCATCAACTGATCTGTATCACCCATCTGCCACAGATCGCCGCTATGGCGGACAGTCATTTCAAAATCGAAAAGACCGAGACCGATCAAGCTGCCAGAACCGCCATCACCAGGTTGGACCGGGACGGGATGATACAGGAAGTGGCAAGACTTCTCGGAAGCGACGAGATCAGTGAAAGCGCATTGGCGAATGCCACTGAACTGAAGGATAAGGCGGAACAATTTACGCTTTTAAATTGCAGGGGATTGTAGTATAATGTGAAGAGGGTATATGTAATCGCATTGGAGGAAATCTTAAGATGAAAAATATTCTGTTCATTGCATCCGAAGGCGTGCCTTTTATCAAAACCGGAGGCCTTGCGGATGTGGTTGGCTCCCTGCCGAAGTGTCTTGACAAGAGGTATTTCGATGTCAGAGTCATGCTGCCGAAATACACTTGTATCAGACAGGAACTCAAGGATCTGATGAAGTATAAGACCCATTTTTATATTGACTTCAACTGGCGCAGCGAGTACGTGGGCGTGTTGGAGGCCAAGGTGGATGGGATCACCTATTATTTCATTGACAATGAGTCCTACTTCTCCGGTTTCCACATTTATTCCGATAATGTACTGGATGAGATCAGGAAATTCAGCTTTTTCTGCAAGGCGGCACTTTCCGCCCTGCCGCTGACGGGATTTCGTCCCGACATCATTCACTGTCACGACTGGCAGACCGGTCTGATACCGGTTTACCTCAAAGAGCGTTTTGCGGGCGGTGAGTTTTTCCAGGGGATCAAATCCATCATGACGATACACAACCTGAAGTTCCAGGGGCGTTGGAATGTGCGGGATGTCAAGGAGATCACGGGTCTGCCGGATTATTACTTTACGCCTGACAAGCTGGAGTGCTACAGGGATGCCAATCTCCTGAAGGGTGGCATTGTCTATGCCGATGCGGTGACCACGGTATCACAGACGTATGCGGAGGAGATCAAGACGCAGTTCTACGGAGAGGGACTGGATGGCCTTTTGAATGCCCGCAGCAATTCCCTGAGAGGTATCGTCAACGGTATCGATTATGAGTACTTTAATCCGGCGACGGACAGGGATATCGAGGTCCGCTACAATGCGGCCAATTTCCGTAAGGAAAAGGTCAAGAACAAACGGGCACTTCAGCAAAAACTGGGACTGGAGCAGGATGACAAGAAGATGATGATCGGTATCGTCTCCCGTCTGACTGACCAGAAGGGATTTGATCTGATTGCCTATGTCATGGACGAGCTGTGTCAGGAAGAGGTACAGATCGTTGTACTGGGAACCGGCGAAGAGCGGTATGAGAATATGTTCCGACACTTTGACTGGAAATATAACAACAAGGTATCGGCCAATATCTATTATTCGGAGGAGTTGTCCCACAAGATTTATGCCGCATCGGATGCCTTCCTGATGCCGTCGCTTTTTGAGCCCTGCGGACTCTCGCAGCTGATGGCGCTGCATTATGGTACGCTGCCTATTGTCAGAGAGACGGGCGGCCTGAAAGATACGGTGGAGCCCTACAATGAATTTGAAAGCACGGGCACAGGATTTTCTTTTACCAATTACAATGCGTATGAGATGCTGGCCACCATCCGCTATGCCAAATATGTTTTCTATCAGAGAAAACGCGAATGGAACAAAATGGTGGATCGTGCCATGGCAGCCGATTTCTCCTGGAATGTATCTGCTGCAAAATACCAGGAGATGTATGACTGGCTGATAGGGTGAAAATAATATACGGATGAGATGAAAAGAGCTATCCCTGTAGTTGCATGGAAGGGACGGCTCTTTTACTGCCGTTTAAGTTTGGTTACGGAGTTAAAAAGATGGCATTTGACGGAATTACCATAGCCGCATTGACAAAGGAGCTGTCCGATCAGCTTGTGGGAGGCAGAATCGCCAAAATCATTCAGCCGGAAAAGGATGAGCTGCTTTTGACCATCAAGCCCAGGGAGGGACAGGTGCGCCTGCTTTTGTCGGCGGATGCATCCCTGCCGCTGGCAGTGCTGACAAATGAAAACAAGAAGGCGCCCATGACGGCGCCGGGTTTTTGTATGCTGCTCAGGAAACATATCGCCGGCGGCCGGATCGTTTCCGTCAGGCAGCCCGGTATGGAGAGGATCATTGAGATCACGGTGGAGCATCTTGATGAGATGGGTGATCTTTGTCATAAACGCCTGATCGTCGAGCTGATGGGCAAGCACAGCAATATTATTTTCTGTGATGAGAAAGGAATGATACTGGATGCCATCAAGCATATCTCCGGACTGGTATCCTCCGTCAGGGAGGTGCTGCCGGGCAGAGAATATTTTCGGGTGCAGACCGTGGACAAGACAGATCTGTTAACGGAATTGTCGGATGCTTTACTTTTGGAAGATGTAGGCGGCGATGTACTTTTTCGGCAGCGGCTCGGAAGAATACTGGAGGAGAAGCTGTACATGAAACCACAGCCGGCAGCCAAAAGCATTTATCAGACCTTTACCGGCATTTCCCCCGTCATGGCGCAGGAGCTCTGTTACAGGGCAGGAGTCGATGCCGACAGGCCATGGGAGGCTGCTGCAGAGGCAGAGAAAGATGCGCTTTTGGAGGCAATATACAGCCTTTTGAAAAAGTTAGCAGAGGGTAACTTTTCTCCCTGCCTGGTGTCCGATGCCGAAACGGGGGAGACACTGGAATTTGGCGTATTTCCCTATGAAATATACAGATCCGGGCGGCAGACGGAGTATGACAGTGTATCTATGCTGTTGTCCGATTATTATGGCAGCAGGGCGCGTCAGTGCCGTATCCGGCAAAAGAGCGCAGACCTGAGGCATATCGTGTCCGTGGCGCTGGAGCGGCAGAGCAAGAAATACGATCTGCAGCGTGTGCAGCTTGAAGATACCGAAAAAAGAGAACAGATCAGGATCTGGGGAGAGCTTTTGCACACCTATGGTTATCAGGCAAAGGGAGGAGAGAAGTCCCTGACGGTGCCGGACTATCATACGGGAAAAGATGTGACGATCCCGCTGGATCCCGACAAAACGGCAATGGAAAATGCGGCACGCTACTTTGAACGGTACGGCAAGCTGAAGAGGACCTATGAAAACCTGACCGTACTGGTAGAAGAGACCAGAGCCGGCAAGGAGCATCTGGAGTCCGTGATGGCTTCTCTGGAAATGGC
>CAJOOZ010000129.1 GCA_905236705.1 uncultured Lachnospiraceae bacterium
GGCATGGTTCTGTTTCTGGAAGCCGAAATTTTCGGAAAAGACGCAAAGATGCCTGATGTGGCTGATCACATACCTGTCTCCGGTCTTTCTTTATCTTCTTTTGGAATTGAATTTCTATTCCGGGTTTACCAAGTTCAAGATCCTGATCACCTTCGGTAATCTGCTGATTCTGTATACCTGTATGTTTGTCTGCCTGGCTTTTACCAACAGTTTTCGGGCAACGATGCTGATCCCGTATTGTTTCTGGCTGGTCTTTTCGGTCATGAATATCTATATCAGGAGTATCAGGGGAACCTCCATCGTGATTTCCGATCTGATCCTCTGGAAGTCTGCACTGCAGGTGGCTGACAGTTTTAAGTTCAAAATCACGACCAGAAACTGTCTGATTCTGATCTGCGCTCTCGTTTTCTTTATGGCGGTATTCAAGCTAAAGGAGATGAAATATGCCAAAAAGCCATCTGTCAGGATCTGTTTGATGATCCTGTCTGTTTTTGCTGTCAATACCACTTTAAACGATGCTTTCACCCGTAATTATTTCGATATCAAAAAGGTGCAGTATCTGCCACAGAGAAGCTACCGCAAATATGGTACGGCGCTGACCCTGGTCAGAAGCGGAAAGGTTCTGATGATCGACAAGCCCGAAGGCTATTCGCCGCAGACGGTGGATGATATTATCGCAGAGTATCCGTCGGATGATCCAGAAGGATTTGATGTAAAAAAAGCCCCCACCATCATAGCGATCATGAATGAAGCCTACAGTGATCTGGAGGGTGTGTTCGGCCTGGAAAATACCCAGGATGCAATGCCGTATTTCAGATCCCTGAAGGAAAATGTGATCGACGGCAATATGGCGGTATCCATCAGGGGCGGGCAGACGGCCAACACCGAGTATGAATTTTTGACGGGCAACAGTAAAGCCTTTGTATCGGGAGGCGTGGCGCCCTATCAGTCCTATATGAAGAAGGAAGAGGAACACATTTCCCTGGTACATGATCTGAAGGCCATCGGTTACGGAGATATGATAGCATTTCATCCCTACAACACCAAGGGATATAACCGCGTCCAGGCTTATGAAAATCTGGGGTTTGACTGCTTTATGTCCGAAAAGAGTATTGAGGATCCCCAATATCTGCGGGACTTTATTTCGGATCAGTGTGATTTTGATGAGCTGATCAGATATTTTGAACAGAACAGAAAAGAAGGCAAGGCCCCCATGTTTCTGTTTAACGTGACGATGCAGAATCACCTGCCGTTTGATGAATACTTTGACAATATGGAGTATCCCATCAAGGTTCTGACCGAAGGATGTACGGGTACGGATTATCAGGTCTATGAAAATCTGATCCATGAGACGGACAAGGCATACCAAAACCTGATCGAATATTTTGAAAAACAGCAGGAAGATGTGATCATCGTGATGTTCGGCGATCATCAGCCGTCCATCAATGCGCCGAATGAAGGGACGATGCCGTTGGGGAAATATATCGTGCCGTTCAAGATATGGGCCAATTACGATATTGAAGAGGAGCATTATGAATGTATCAGTCCGAATTTCCTCGGCACCCTTTTGATGAAGGAGATCGGCGCACCGCTGACAGGCTATCAGAAATTCCAGCTTGATTTCTTTGAGCAGATTCCGACTCTCAGCTACTATGGATATCTGGATCGGAACGGAAATCTGTACGACGTGGAAGATCGGGATTCGCCGTATTATGACCTGCTTGTGAAGTATCACTGCCTGCAGTACAATAACCTTCATGACAAGGATAATACCCGCAGGGATTTCTTTTATCTGGGCGGAGAATCACACATGAACCCGAACTATTACGTGAATTAAAATACTTGCCAAAGCCGGCAGGAGAGTGTAAAATATACACAGTTTGAACAAGGGCGTTCTTATATTGGATAAGAACGCCCTTCTTTGTAGATAAAAACAAAGATCGCGCAAAGCGGAAAGGACAAGTTATGAAAAAAGAAATGACCAGAGAAGAAGTGATCAAAGAGGTTCAGGATCAGGATGTGGAGTTTATCCGCCTTCAGTTTACCGATCTTCTGGGCCATCAGAAAAATATGGCTATTACATCCTCGCAGCTGCAGAAGGCGCTGGACAATGAATTTATGTTCGACGGATATTCCATCAAGGGATTCTCAGCCATTGAAAAAGCCGATATGTATCTGTATCCGGATTATTCCAGCTTTGAGATCTTTCCCTGGCGGCCGCAGCACGGCAAGGTAGCCAGACTCCTTTGCGATGTGCATACCAGTGACGGAGAACCGTTTTCCGATGATCCGCGGTATATTCTCAAAAAAGCAGTTGCGGCGGCAGCCGAGAAGGGACTGGAGCTGATGGTAGAGCCTGAATGTGAGTTTTTCCTGTTCCATACGGATGAAAACGGACTTCCCACCACCCTGACCCATGAACAGGCCGGATATCTGGATCTGGGACCGCTGGATCTGGGAGAAAATGCAAGACGGGATATCGTCCTGACATTGGAGGATATGGGATTTGATGTTCTTGCCTCTCACCATGAGACTGCGCCTGCACAGCATGAGGTGGATTTTGCCAAAGGCAGTGCATTGGAAACGGCAGATAATATCATGACATTTAAGATGGTGGTCAGGACGATGGCCAAGCGGCACGGTCTGCATGCAACTTTCATGCCAAAACCCAAACAGGATGCGGCGGGCAGCGGCATGCATCTGAAGCTTATGCTGCTCAAAGACGGGAAAAACATTTTTGCCGATCCCGATGATCCGTCAGCACTCTCCCGGGAAGGACATTATTTCATCAAGGGGCTTTTGTCTCATATCAGGGGGATCTCGGCCCTGACGAATCCCATTGTCAATTCATACAAACGTCTGATGCCGGGCTTTGATGCACCGGTCTATGCGGATTTTAATGACGAAGTCAAGGACAGCCCGCTGATCAGGGTGCTTTCAAGAAAAGGAGCCGATACCTGTATCGAACTCAGAAGTCCTGACTCCGCAGCCAATCCCTATCTGGCGCTGGCGGCCATATTGACAGCCGGACTGGAGGGACTGGAAAAACAACAGATGCCGGAGAAAGGACATATGGCAGACGTTTCCATGCTCCCCACCTCCCTTTCCGAAGCGCTGGATGAGATGGAAAAGGATCCGCTGGTGGTAAAGATCCTGGGAGAACGCTGCATGACCAAATATCTGTCTGCCAAACGCGCAGAGGCGGAGGAATACAGGAAACAGATAACGGAGTGGGAATTAAACAACTATCTGTACAGATATTGATGAGCGGTTTATCGATATTGTGTATTGGATTGCACATATTGATACAGTTCCCATAAGCGGGTGCTATGGAACCGCCGTTCCTTATTACGAATCAGAAAGGAGGTGACGCAGCTTGGCAAGTATCGTGGTAGTCCTGCCGTCGCTCAATGAGGCGAAGATGATCAAAAACCTGCTGGTACAAAACGGTTTTTCGGAAGTATTTACCTGTTCCTCGGGTTCCCAGGTCATCGCCAGAGTCGATGATCTTGAGGCGGGGATCGTGATCAGTGGTTTTAAACTGGCTGATATGATGTATACTGAACTGGCAGAGAATCTCCCGCCGGATTTCCGTCTTCTGTTGCTGGCGAACGGACGCCATCTGGCGGAGCGGATGGATGAAGATATCATGTCCCTGGTCATGCCGTTCAAGGTAGGGGATCTGGTATCCACCGTAGAGCTGATGCTGGGCAGTGTCACCTATTCAAGAAAGAAGCCCAAAGGACCCAAGGGAAGGAGAAGCCCGCAGGAACAGGCTCTCATCACCGAGGCAAAGGCACTGCTCATGACCCGTAACAATATGAGTGAGGAAGAGGCTCACAGATATATCCAGAAATGCAGTATGGATGCCAGCAGGAGTTTTGTGGAAACAGCGCAGATGATATTGACGATGAGGTGATTTCGGTGTAAGGTTATAAGCGCGTCATGATGCAAAAAGGGGTGAAACGATGAAATTTACGAAAATGCATGGCTGCGGCAACGATTACATCTATGTGAACGGATTCACACACAGCCTGACCGGAGAAGAAAAAAGTAAGCTGGCGCAAACTTTATCCCACCGGCATTTCGGAATCGGAGCAGACGGACTGATCCTGATCAATCCATCCGACAAAGCGGATTTTGAAATGGAAATGTACAATGCTGACGGAAGCCGCGGAGAAATGTGCGGCAACGGTATCCGTTGCGTCGGCAAATATGTTTATGACTACGGACTGACACAGTCGCAGCAGATCTCAGTGGAAAGCTACGGCGCTGTTAAGCACCTTACGCTTTTTACGCAGAACGGCAAGGTGCAAAAGGTCAGAGTGGATATGGGCAGTCCCATATTTCCGGCTGCAATGATACCTGTCCTGCCCGATCGGACGGGCAGCAATGGGAAAAGCAGTGCGGATCTGACAGAACTTAGGAAGAGCTTTCCCATGCTTTCGGAAGATGCCGTGATCGCACAGCCCATCGAAGCAGGTGGCATGACCTGTGAGATGACCTGTGTTTCCATGGGTAATCCCCATGCAGTCATCATGATAGATACGCCGGTTTCGGAGCTGTCGCTGGATGCGATAGGACCTGCCTTTGAGAATCATAAATGTTTTCCGAACAGAGTCAATACGGAGTTTGTCGAGATCGTGGACCGTTCCCGCGTAAAAATGCGGGTCTGGGAAAGAGGCAGCGGAGAGACTCTGGCCTGCGGAACCGGCTGCTGCGCAACCGCCGTGGCCTGCATCCTTGCCGGCAAAACCGATCGAAAGCTGTCGGTAGAGGTTCTCGGAGGAGAGCTTGAGATCGAGTGGGACATAAGCAGTAATGTAATCTATATGACCGGTCCGGCCGCTACGGTCTTTGACGGAGAGGTCGATACGGAGGATTTTTTACAGTAAAATAGTGGATCAAACCAAAGGAGGAGAAGATGTATTCCATTAATGAAAATTATCAGAAATTACCGGGCAGCTATCTTTTTTCTACCATAGCCAAAAAGGTGGCAGCCTTCACAGAGGCCAATCCCGATAAGCAGGTGATCCGTCTGGGGATCGGAGATGTGACCCAGCCTTTGGCGCCCGCCATCATTGAGGCGCTTCACAAAGCCGTGGATGAGATGGGACAGGCCGATACCTTCAGGGGATATGCGCCGGATCTGGGATATGAATTTCTGCGCAAGGTCATAGCGGAGCAGGATTATAAGGCAAGAGGCTGTGAGATCTCGCCGGATGAGATCTTTATCTCCGACGGCGCCAAGTCCGACAGCGGCAATATTCAGGAGATCTTCGGAGCGGACAACAGGATCGCCGTTTGTGATCCGGTGTATCCTGTGTATGTGGACACCAATGTGATGGCAGGAAGAGCCGGCACCTATAACGAGGGCAGCGGGATGTTTTCCGACGTGGTCTATATGCCGTGTACGGCTGAGAATGCCTTTGTGCCTGCACTGCCCCGCGAGGCGGATATCATCTATCTGTGCTATCCCAACAACCCGACGGGTACTACGATCACAAAGGAAGAACTGCAGAAATGGGTGGATTATGCATGCGAGCATCATAGCGTGATCATCTATGATGCGGCTTATGAAGCTTATATCAGCCGGCCGGAAGTGCCTCACAGCATTTATGAGTGTGAGGGCGCAGACAGCTGTGCCATAGAAATCCGTTCCTTTTCCAAAAATGCCGGCTTTACCGGACTTCGGCTCGGATTCACGGTGATTCCCAAAAAGCTGAAGGTGAATGATGTGACGCTTCACAGTCTCTGGGCCAGAAGACACGGCACCAAGTTTAACGGAGCACCCTATATCGTCCAGAGAGCCGGAGAGGCTGTCTACAGTCCGGAGGGAAAAGCGCAGCTCAGGGATCAGGTGGGCTACTATATGAATAATGCGAAGATTATCCTGGAAGGGCTGAAAAGCGCGGGATATGAAGTGTATGGCGGCGTGGATGCGCCTTATATCTGGTTGAAGACACCGGCCGGAATGACAAGCTGGGACTTCTTTGACCGGCTTCTTGAGAAAGCAAACGTGGTAGGAACGCCGGGCTCAGGCTTTGGCCCCAGCGGCGAAGGATACTTCAGACTGACGGCTTTCGGCAGCCGTGAGAATACGGAAGCGGCCGTGGAACGGATCAAACAGATGTAAGGAACTGTAGCGAAATAACTTGAACAATTTACTTGCCTGATTTCCCAAATGCAGCGTCAGAAAGCCTCGACAATGCCCGCATTGTCTCCGTTTTCTTCCTTGCGTTTGAAAAATCATTCTGCGCAAATTGTTCAGTTAATTCTGCTACAGTTCCTAAGGAACTGTTACAAAAAACATATTGGTAATGATAGTAAGCGGAATTTGTAATTTCGCTTACTATTATTTTATTACACCTGTTTTGATTGTTTCATTTTGAAAAAAGGTGTAAACTATAAATTGTCTGTATTTTGATTTCGGGAGGAAAGAAGAATGGGCGATTCGTATTTGGAGGTTCTGGTAGAGCGAAAAACGGGCTCCGGTTTTCTGATCGGCAGAAATATCCTGGTCGGTCTGGGGGCAGTGTCGTTTATCCTGGGGCTTTTTTCGAGTCTTTTCATCATATTGGTACCGGCAGCCATTATCCTGTTTGTGCTGGCATGGCTGTGCAACAAAAAAATCTATATCGAATATGAATACCTGTATCTGGACAAGACACTTACCATTGACAGGATCAGTAACCGCTCTTCAAGAAAAAAGATGGCTGAATACAACATGGGAAGCGTGGAACTCTTTGCACCGGCATCTTCTCACAGGCTGGACAATTACAGCGGCTCTGAAAAGATGAAAACGGTGGATTTTTCTTCCGGAGAAGAGGAATCGGAGCCCTATGCCATGATCGTGCGTGAAGGCGGCAAGCTCATCAGAGTGCTTCTGGAGGCTAGCGACAGGCTGTACGATCAGATACGGACAGGGGCGCCGGGCAAGGTATTCAAAGATTAAAGACCCCCGTCGGGGAGCAAAAATATCATTGACAAAGACGGGCGGCTCTGCTAGTATTGTTTGACAAACACTAAAAAGCTTTTATGGAAAAGGAGGAAATCATGGCTCAGATTATTGGCGAAGGAATCACATTTGATGACGTATTACTGGTACCCGGATATTCTCAGGTAATCCCCAATCAGGTGGATCTGTCCACAAATCTGACAAAGAATATCAGATTAAATATTCCCATGATGAGTGCAGGGATGGATACTGTCACCGAGCACCGTATGGCAATTGCTATGGCCAGACAGGGTGGTATCGGTATCATCCATAAAAATATGACGATCAGGCAACAGGCAGAAGAGGTGGATCAGGTAAAACGCTCCGAGAATGGCGTTATTACCGATCCCTTTTCTCTTTCTCCGGAGCATACACTGAAGGATGCGGATGAACTCATGGGTAAATTCAGGATTTCCGGTGTGCCTGTGACCGAGGGCAAAAAACTGGTAGGTATCATCACCAACCGTGATCTGAAATTTGAAACAGACTTTTCCAAAAAGATAAAAGAATCCATGACCAGCGAAGGGCTGATCACGGCAAAAGAGGGTATCACCCTGGAGGATGCCAAGGAAGTGCTGGCAAGGGCCCGTAAGGAAAAACTGCCCATCGTGGATGATGACTACAACTTAAAGGGACTGATCACCATTAAGGATATTGAAAAAGCCATCAAATACCCGCTGGCAGCCAAGGATGCACAGGGTCGTCTTTTATGCGGCGCCGGAGTCGGTATTACGGCAAATGTTCTTGAGAGAGTGGCTGCACTGGTAGAGAGCAAGGTGGATGTGGTGGTGCTCGATTCGGCCCACGGACATTCCGAAAACGTACTCAGATGTCTGCGCATGATCAAGGAAAGCTATCCCGATCTGCCGGTCATTGCCGGTAATGTGGCGACTGCCGAGGGCACCAGGGCACTGATCGAGGCCGGGGCGGACGCGGTCAAGGTAGGGATCGGACCGGGCTCCATCTGTACGACGCGTATCGTATCCGGTATCGGCGTTCCTCAGGTCTCGGCCATTATGGATTCTTATAAGGTTGCCAAAGAGTATGGCATTCCCATCATAGCCGACGGCGGTATCAAGTATTCCGGAGATATGACCAAGGCTCTTGCGGCAGGCGGTAATGTCTGCATGATGGGTTCTTTGTTTGCGGGCTGTGATGAAGCGCCCGGCGATTTTGAGCTCTTCCAGGGCAGAAAATACAAGGTTTACCGTGGTATGGGATCTATCGCTGCCATGGAAAACGGCAGCAAGGACAGATATTTCCAGTCGGATGCCAAAAAACTGGTACCGGAAGGCGTTGAAGGACGCGTGGCTTACAAGGGTACGGTGGAAGATACAGTATTCCAGCTTGTGGGCGGCATACGCTCCGGCATGGGATATTGCGGCTGCGAGAATATTAAAGCATTGCAGGATAACGGCAAATTTGTCAAGATTTCCCCTGCGGCGCTCAAGGAAAGCCATCCTCACGATATCCATATCACAAAGGAAGCGCCGAACTATTCCGTAGAGTAAGGATGAATTCGATATCATATCATACAAAGGTGAATTGACAGAATATGGGAGAGCAACAGGAACTGATCGAAAGACTGGACAGGCTGGAGGCGGCAGTTAAGAGCCTGGAGAGGCATTTTTCGGAGCATACTGAGTCAGAGCAGACAGGTGAGGGCAATCCGTTACAGGATATGCTCTCATTTGTGTATAAACAAAAGAAAGAATGCAGGGATCAGGATTACCGGTCGTATCTGGAACGAATGGAGACCAGGCTCCTTGCAGAGCAAAAGAAGCTGGACGAGATGCGTCTGAATCTGGAAAAGAATCACGAGGTATATCTGAAGAACCTGACGCAGAAGGCGGAAGAGCCGCATTGGAGCATGGCACCTGCAGACCGCCCTGTTTTGAACGTGGCGAAAGCCGACTTTGATGTGCAGGCTGAAGAGGACGGGTATATCGGGGCGCGTCATGACGATATGGATATGTTAGCCGATGCAAACGAAGTGACAGGCATCGGAAGCATTCAAGATGAGGCGGCACATGGCATAGCTGTTCAAAATGAAATGCCATATCGTGCGGACAATACCAACAGATCGGCAGACGGCACCGAAAGCAGTAAGCCGGACAGGAAGAAACATTCCGTGGAATTCAACATCGGCGGCGTGGTACTGTCAGTGATCGGCGCAGTTTTCATCATCCTGTCCCTGATCAATTTCGGAAGATCATTTATGGACTCCTTTGCCCAGGGTGTTGCGCTGTATGTTTTGGGACTGGTGGTGATCATTTTCTCCGAGCTGGTGCTGAGAAAACATCTGGAAAATTTCTCGATGGTGATCAGCGGTACCGGTCTGGGCATCCTGTATACGGCAACAATACTGAATTATCTCTATTTGAAGACCATGCGCGCTCCTCTGGCCATAGAGATCACGCTGGTAATATCGGTGGCGACGCTTTTGTATGCCAGACACAAGGATTCCGGATTTTTGAGGGTCATCGGAATCCTGGGATGTTATGCTTCCTTTTTGCCGCTGGATACTTTTGAAACAGCAACCACGGTCATGATCCTTTGCGGGATCCTTCTGATCGTTAACGGTCTGTATCTGATGCTGCCCAACAAAACCTATAACAGGGCTGTTTCCGTTGCGCATGTGGTTGCGAACGTGCTGGTGAGCATTTATTTTTCCGTGGTTCTGGTTCTGTCCGCAAAGGATGTGCGGACAGATGCGCTGCTTCCCATCACCCTGTTTCTGACCGGTATGCTGGTCATCAATTGTGTCATTAAGGCGGGCGGACAGCAAAAAGCAATGGACATCTTTTGTGTGATCTGCGAAGCGGTGATCGGGGCACTGCTGCTCATGCAGCTGGCAGGAGCGCAGAATAAGATACCGGCTCTGGGAATCGCGGCAGCGGGGCTTTTAGTCTGCTTTTTCGTGGAGAGAAAAGACCCAAAACTCAGATGGGTGCATCTGTATGTGTTCAGTATTCTTCTGCTTGGAGGAATGATCGGTTCCAAAGGCGGCGGATTCATGATCGCAGTGGCGGTTCTTTTGGCAATTTACAAGCTGCTGGGCGGTTTTGAGCAGCTGAAGGTTTCGGGGATGATCGTCAGTGTACTGGCGGCGATCGTGTTTTTATTAGGGGTCAAAGACACCTCCAATATGCAGTATCTGATTCTGGCTGTGGCGGTTACGGCTGTGTTTTTTACAAAATATTTCAAAACGGCACATCAGATCCTGCTGATGGCGATGCTGGAGGGTTATTCACTGCTGAGCTTTGAAAGTGAGGTCGGGATCGTACTCGCTCTCTTTCTGCTGCTGCTTCTTATGATCATGCTGAGCGTATTTGAATATCTCAGGGATGACCATTTCAAAGGGGTTTCCGTCTGCGCGGCTGTGACGAGTGCGCTGCTCATATTAGGCGCGGCGTCTTTTGAAAAATACAGATACATATTCATGAGTCTGACGCTGGTAATCGGACTGGTGATCATTTTCCTGCTGTTCGGAAGGGTTTTTGCGCTCTGCGGGAAAAATGCACAACACATCCGAAATCTGACACTTGCGTTCTTTACCACATATATGGTTGTTATTTTCCGGGTGGAAAAGCCCATTGTGACCAGTATTCTGCTGATGGTGCTCGCCCTGATCTGTGTCGGGACCGGTTTTGCCATGAGCCAGAAGCCGATCAGACTGTACGGTCTGGTACTGGCAATGTTTGTCTGCGCCAAGCTGTTATTTATGGATTTTACGGGAGCGGCAGCGGCAGACAAGGTGATCCTGACCTTTGTTGTGGGAGTTCTGGCCATTGGAATTTCCTATCTGTATATGCGACTTGAAAAGAAAGATATACTTCAACAAAAAAGTAATTGACAAATAGATGGATTTCTTGTATACTAACTCTTGTCGTCGGGAACGATGACATAGGCGCGAGTGGCTCAGTTGGTGGAGCGCGACCTTGCCAAGGTCGAGGCCGCGGGTTCGAGTCCCGTCTCGCGCTCTTACAAAACCCCGTAAAGATAAGCTTTGCGGGGCTTTTTTATTGCGTTCACC
>CAJOOZ010000130.1 GCA_905236705.1 uncultured Lachnospiraceae bacterium
GACCTCTTCTGTGACCTCATTTGCATAAACCGGCAAAGCTGCTGCCGGCAGCTGTGCGGCCATGATAAAAGCAGTCAGTAGAGACACGCCCCTTCCGACATGCCCCCTCAGGCTGCTTCCGTTACCCGATATACCATGAAACATACATTTTCCTCTCTTTGATTCCGGTGATTTTCACTTTGTTTTATGTCAACTGTTTCTATTTTGTCATACTCTGCGGGAAAAATCAATCTAAAAAAGGAGATTTTTGACGGAAATCTGTCAAATTGACAGATCCTCAGCCCAGTTCCTCACCGGCCGCCTGCAATGCAGCCTCAATGACCTTGTCCATATCATAATATCTGTATTGGCCCAGTCTGCCGCCGAAACGCACCTTTTCTTCCTGCTGCGCCAGGCTCCTGTAAGCCTCATACAGACTGTTGTTCTTTTCGTCATTGACAGGATAATACGGTTCATCCCCATTCTTCCACTCTGTGGAATACTCCCTGCTGATGACGGTATCCGGCAGATCATTCCCCCCGGCATCCCTGCCAAAGGTGAACCATTTGTGCTCGATGATGCGGGTATACGGCGTCTCCCGGTCAGTATAGTTAACCACGGCATTTCCCTGGAAATTTGCCTCATGCAAAAGCTCCGTCTCGAAGCGCACCGTCCTGTATTCCAGCGCTCCCAGCTTTTGACCGAAATAAGCATCAATGGGCCCCGTAAAAATGATCCTCTTCGCCTTCTGATCCATTTCGGTTTTAACGGAAGGCTTCAGGTAATCCACTCCCGTCCTGACCTCGATCCCTTCCAGAAGGCGCTCAATGAGCCGGGTGTAACCCATGACAGGGATTCCCTGATAAAGTGCATCAAAATAATTGTTGTCGAAGGTCAGTCGTACCGGCAGCCGCTTGATGATAAAAGCCGGCAGCTGACTGCAGTCCCGTCCCCACTGTTTTTCGGTATAGCCCTTGACCAGCTTCTCATAAATATCCGTTCCCACCAGACTGATGGCCTGCTCCTCCAGATTCTGCGGTTCGGTAATCCCCGCCGCTTTCCTCTGCGCTTCTATCTTTTGGGCTGCCTCTTCGGGTGTGACCACGCCCCACATCTGATGAAAGGTATACATATTGAAGGGCAGCGAATAAAGCCTGCCTTTGTAATTTGCCACCGGCGAATTGGTGTAACGGTTGAACTCGGCAAACCGGTTGACGTATTCCCAGATGCTTTTATCATTGGTGTGAAAAATATGGGCACCGTATTTGTGCACCTGTATCCCCGCCTGCTCCTCGGTATAAATATTACCTCCGATATGGTTTCTTTTTTCAAGCACCAGAACCGATTTCCCGGCTGCCTTTACGGTATTGGCAAAAACGGCGCCGTAGAGGCCGCTGCCCACTACGATATAATCGTACATAGGATTCTCCTTTTTTATTCCTGTATCACATGCAGGTATCTGGCGAGTGCATCCTTCCAGTCCGGCAGGGGCTCAAAGCCGGAGGCAGTCAGCTTGCTCCGATCCAGTCTGCTGTTAAAGGGTCTGGCGGCTTTGGACAGTCCGTACTCAGCCGTGGTCACCGGGATTACCCTGGTGGTGTATCCTGCCTGTTTGTAGATCTCACAGGTAAAATCGTACCAGGAAATGTAGTCTCCTTCATTGGTGGCATGATAATAGCCATACCGATCCGTCTGTATCATATCCACCAGAAGTCTTGCCAGATCCAGTGTATAAGTAGGGGTTCCGATCTGGTCATTCACCACTCTGACTTCATCGTGATTTTTCCCAACTTTCAGCATCGTTTTAATAAAATTGCTGCCGTTCTGTCCGAAGACCCAGGCGATCCTTACGATAAAGAATCTTTCCAGTGCCTCCCTGACCGCCTTTTCCCCTCCGAGTTTGCTCTCTCCGTATACGTTCAGGGGTGCGAATCTGTCACAGTCCGGCTCCCAGGGCTTTTGACCCTGTCCGTCAAAGACATAGTCGGTACTGATATACATCATCTTTGCACCGGCCTCTGCCGCTGCTTCGGCGATGTATTTTGTCCCGCCTGCGTTGATACGCATTACCTTTTCCCTGTTCTCCTCATCCTGTGCCGCATCCACGGCGGTCCATGCCGCACAGTGAATGACAGCATCCGGCCTGATCTCTCCGATCGTCTTTTTCACTGCCTCTTCATCCGTGATATCCAGCTGCACATAAGGCATCTTAGTCACGGCAGATCCATCATCGATTCCTGCAAAAGACGGTGCGATATCGCTTCCGATACCCTCGATCCCCCGTGCTGCCAGTTCATTCATCACATCTCTGCCCAGCTGTCCGCCGACGCCTGTTACAAAACACTTCATTTCTGCTCTCCTTTCTCATCCATGATCCGGTCCACAAAGGGTTTGATCCCTGCACTGGCTTCTTTATCCGCCACAAGAAGACCATCCTTTGAGAGTGCCACTACCACGTCCTTGAGACCCATCACCAGCACCGGAAGCTGCGTTTCATTCAGTACGTGCACATTCTCGCATCCGTCTGTCATGGCCTGCCCCAGCGCAATGGCGGGCAGCACCTCTGTCAGTGCGTTAAAGGTTCCCAAATCCTTCCAGACTCCGCCGAATCGAAGGATCTCTATCTTTTTCTCCTGCTCGGCCACGGCATAGTCAAAACTGATCTTTTTCATCTTTTCATAGTTTTCAAACATTTCATCATAATTGGCGTAGCCCGTCAGCTCCCGGGCCTTTTCGCAGACGTAGCCGATCCTGTATGCAAAAACACCGCCGTTCCAGAGGGCGCCTTTTTGGATATAATCCTCTGCCGTTTTCGTGTCGGGTTTTTCTTTAAAAGCGGAAACACTGCTGATCTCATCTCCCGTTTCGGGGATCACATAGCCGAACTTTTCGGAGGGGTGATCGGGCTCCATTCCCATGAGTACCAGGTTGGCATCTCCCATGGCTGCCCTTTCGGATAGTTTTTGCAGTGTTTCAAAATAATCCCTTTCCACAAAAGGATCCACGGGGCATACCACCACTGCCTCATCCTCGCTGATCCCGCGGATATCCCTAAGATACATTGTAGCCAGGGCAATCGCCGGAAAGGTATCTCTTCTGCAGGGCTCGATGGAAATACTCACTTCCTCCCCCAGTTGCTGCTTTAGCAAAGGAACCTGAAAGTCTGCGGTTGCCACGGTGATCTGTGCGTTTTCGTCCACCTGTCTGATGCCTCTGAACATTCTCTGCACCATGGATTCATAAGCTCCGTCTTCACGTCTGAATACGGGCAGGAATTGTTTGGAACGGATATCATCCGACAGAGGCCAGAGCCTTCTGCCGGAGCCGCCCGACAATAAGATTACGTTCATGTTTTGCTCCTCACTTTTTACAGAGTCTATACGGATCGCTCATATTATATATTGCTGTAGATCCAGCTGCTTTCCCCCGTGATCCTGATGATCCGGGAGCCTGCCGGCAGGAAATAGCTGTCTCCCTTGCGAAACTCAAAGACTGTTTGTTGGGTATTCACAGTTTCACCGCTCTTTTTTTCCGTCCCGATCTGTCCGCTGCCCGCCACGCATACCAGTGATACAAAGGATGATTCATCCATGACCAGCTCCGCGACACCATCCACCTCCAGTCTGGTAACGGAAAAATATTTGCACTGCTGCAGCAGGATCCTGCGATATCCCTTCAGTTCTTCCCATCCCCCTAGCGGTTTGGCCTGCAGCCGGCACTTTCCGTAATCCATATTGGCAAGGGCTTTTTTCAGGTGGAGGGGTCTTGGATTGCCGCTGTCATCCCTTCGGTCATAATCATAAAGACGGTATGTGGCATTGGAACTCTGCTGTACCTCCAGTACCAGGAGGCCGTCACCGATGGCATGCACGCAGCCTGCCGGCACCATGACGGAATCTCCGGCTTTGACGCTGACTTTATGAAGGATATCGGTAAGGGTTCCGTTGCGAATCCTCTCCTGTACCTCCTCAGGCGTGGTCTCTCTTTCGAATCCAAGATAGACAAAGGCGTCTTCTCCCGCATCCAGTACATACCACATCTCATTTTTACCATAATCATTTTCGTGTTCCAGTGCGTAGGCATCCGCCGGATGAACCTGTATCGACAGGGCTCTCTCTGCATCGATAAATTTGACCAGGATCGGGAATCTCTCATACGGCTGGGACTTCCAGCCCAGTCCTTCACTGCCCAATTCCCCTGCAAAGCGGTCAAATGTGACAGGACCCGATACCTGATCGCCTCTTCCCTGTACAATGCACTTCCCATCTCTGTGAGCCGACAGAACCCAGCTCTCCGCAATACGGGGCAGTTCCGTCTCCATCCCGAAAAGTGACCGCATCCTGTTGCCGCCCCAGATATAATCCTTGTACACCGGTTCCAGCTTTACCATATCCGGACGATCCATGGTCTTTTCGATCTCACGGTATGGCTCACTGCCCGCATCCCTGATCATATCCATCCCCGGCTGCGCCAGATTTTCTCCCACGCTAACCTCGATGACCACCAGATCCCTGGCATATTCATTGCGTATCTCATGATAGCAGCCGATGGGCACAAAAATGCTTTCGTTACGCCGGTATTCCCTCTCCTGTGCATCCAGCACGATGGTTGCTATACCGCTGACCACAGACCAGTGCTCGCTTCTTTTTTCATGTCTGTGCATGGAAATGGAACGCCCCGGCAGGATCGTCAGCTTTTTCACCATATAATCGGCGCTTCTGGTCAGCGTTTCCTTACAGCCCCATGGGGTATAAAAGATATCACCCTCGTCAAAGTACGACCCCAGCCTTCCGTTTTGCTGCTCCGCCAGTATATTCTTGATCTGCGAACTCCTGCCGGCCGAGGTAATGTAAACAGCATCTTTGTCATTGACCACCAGAAGCCCGGGGGCATCGTTCACAACCACCAGCTTTTCCTGCGCATTGTTGATTACCCTGGTGCCGTCACTGTCTGCGAGCAGGGCATTGGTATCTTCCTGCCATATATCCGCCACCTGCCCAAGGGACAAAAGCCGCTGCCAGTGCAGAGCAGCCTTTACGACCTTAACCTTGCCTCTTTCGGACCAGGGCGCATAGACGGCATCTCCGATGCTGACGGGCTCAATACCGGCTGTCATTTCCGCAGTCAGTAAGATCCTGTGTTCCTTTCTGTCCAGACTCTTTACGATCCTGCAGCCTGCCTCAAACAGCTTTGGCTCATTTTTTTCAATGGCTCTCCTGTAGGACGCCGCAGTCACCAGAAATATCCCGCTGTCCACGAGCCTTTCCATGCCGCTGTCGGGAAGGCTTCCTCCCAGGCCGGCATCGCAATGTCCCTCCTGCCCTTTTCCGGCAGGGATATACTCGATCCTTCCATCATCGAAAAGGTCAAAGAAATTGTTCCCTTCACGGCTGTGGATCTCAGGATCATAGCCGCACCCCAGGGCCACGATCAGATCCTCACCCCTGTCTGCCGCCTGCCGCATCCGGCGCTGCGCCTCCAATACGGCGTTGTTGTATTCCCCTTCCGTGATCACATGATCGCAGGAAACGACCAGCAATTCTTCATCCGGATCTGCCAAAAGCGCCGCCATCAGCACAACGGGCGCCGTCTGTGCTCCTTTTTCCTCCAGCAGACATCTGTAGGAAAGCCCCTGAAAGCTGGCCAGCTGGCTGGTCACGATATGTTCATATCTGTCATTGGTCAGGATCCAGCATTCATCACAAAAAGGCAGGTTCCTGTTCACCGCCTCCTGAAAGGGGGACCGTCCTGCATGCATGTGGATGAACTGTTTGGGATAATTTCTCCTTGAAAGTGGCCACAGAGCATCTCCCGATCCTCCGGCCAATACGATACATTTCATTTTTTTCCTCTTTTCGGTATATAGTGTATCAAAAAACCCTTTTTTCGTAAACCTCGAATGCCACGGCGACCCGCTTTCTTTACGAAGCGGGATGTCTCTGCTATAATGTAGCGAAAAGAGCTTGGTCGTTTACTACACAACAGAGGAATCCAATTTTGAAAAATCCGGATCATTCAGAGAATCATAAGATGCGCCGCATCCGAAAAAGCCCTTACCGACTGCTCAGCGATCACCGCACATCCCTTATGGGACTGGCTACATTGTGGGTCATGTATAATCACGCCATGCTGATGGGACTGGTCGCAGAGCGGGAGCCTTTCCGTTTTTTGCAGCTGGCGGCTCATATCAGTGTGGACATCTTTTTTCTGCTCAGCGGATTTGGGATCTATCATTCTCTGGAGAAAAACAGCATAAGAGACTATTTTCTGAAGCGCCTTGGGCGCCTTATGCCGGTCTGGTGCAGTTTTTTGCTGATCCACATCATCGTGGACGGCAGCGTTTTTCATCTGACCTTTTCCCTCAAGGAGATCATAGGCTTTCTCTCCTTCCAGGGGTTTGCCGCAAGGCTGGGCAATCAAGGCAACTGGTATGTCTATACCATCTTTTTGTACTATCTCATTGCCCCGATCCCCTATTCCTTTTTCAAGGAGAGCCGCCACAGGCTGATCACCTGTACCATCCTGACGGCTGTGGTGTGGATCGCATCCTACAGTTATTTTGGCAACCGGGACCTGCTCATCACTTTTATCAGGATTCCCGCTTTTCTCATCGGAATGTATATGGCCTCAGCTTCCTCCCGGCCTGAAGCTGCGCAGGACAGAAGCGGCCGGTCTTGTCGCCTGATAAGGCTTTGTGACAGGATCGATGCTTCCGCTTGCATGCCCTTTACCGATGCCGGTCTTTGGATCTGCACCGCAGTCACGCTTTTGTTTGGCACTATTCAATTTTTCATCCTGAAAAAATGCAGCGCAGACGTGCTCTGGGACTACGGTCTGTGGTGGCACGCCCTGATCCCCATGGCACTGCCTTTTTGCCTGATACTGGCCAACTGTCTGTCCCGGGCTGCATCCTTTGGAAAACTGATCACAGCCTGCTTAAATGCCATAGGTTCCGCCAGTCTGGAGATCTTTCTGATGCATTTGTACATCTTTAAGTACTGGGGCGAGATCACCGGTATCCTGCAGCAAAAAAGCACTGCCTTCAGGATCGGAATCTTCCTGCTGTCCATCTGTCTGGGTCTTATGTGGCATCAACTCATCAGAGCGCTGTCCCGTCTGATAAAATCAGGTAGGGGAAGTTCCCGGGCAAGTTAAAGGGAAGGCTCACACCTTCCCCTCATGATATTCACGTTCCGTATTCACATTCCAGATGTTTTCCTTGCCCGTCACACCCTGCATGATATTTTTTACCGCCTCAAATGAGGTACACATGGAGTGATCCAGGTTGTTATAGCGGTGCTGACCGTTCCTGCCTACGCAAAAGAGATTCGGGATCGTATCCAGATAGTCTCTGAGCACATCTATCTGTTCATATGTGTCAAAATAGGCGGGATAGGCTTTTTTCACACGTTCCACATGATGATCCAGCACATCATCCGGCGATTCGATCAGACCGATCTTAACCATTTCCCGAATGGCAGCTTTTGCAAACTTCTCATCCGACATATTCCACATCTTGTCGCCTTCGTTGCAGAAATACTCAAGTCCCATCCAGACCGTATGCTCCACATCCGCTACCAGATAAGGCGACCAGTTGTTGTAGATCTGGAACCTGCCCATGTGAACGACTTTGTCATGCACATATACCCAGTTATCCGGCACGATTCCGCCCAATGTCGGTATCTTTGTCTCATTTTTCAGTTTGCATTTACCGATCAGTACCCCGACTGTCACGTAATCCCTGTAAGGCAGTCCGGCGGCAATGTCCTTTTCCCTTTGGGGAATCCCCTCCAGCCCCGCGGCCAGATCCTTAAGCGGCATGGATGAGATCACATAATCCGCCGTCAGCTGCGCCATTTCTTCCACTTGGCTCTGATCCTGCGTATCGCCGGCAGATGAGGCAGACCGTACATAGCCCACACCTGTCACACTTCCATCCTCTTTGCGGTAGATCTCCTGCACTTTGGCTCCAGTCAGGATCCTGCCGCCGCTATTTTTCACTTCCTCTGCCACAATCTCCCAGAGCTGTCCCGGTCCCAGCTTGGGATAGGCAAATTCCTCAATGAGAGATGTCTCCACCTTGCGGTTCTTTTTTCCAAAGGTCTTGCCCAGCATATCCTTCAGGATTGTCAGCACGGACAAACCCTTGACCCTCTGCGCTCCCCACTCCGGAGAGATCTGCGAAGGATGTCTGCCCCAGAGATTCTCCGTATAATTCTCAAAAAACATACCGTAGAGCTTTTTGCCAAAGCGATTGATGTAAAAATCCTCCAGCGACTTTTCCCGCCTCTTGAAAAGAACGCTCCTGATGTAGCTGAGCCCCACCAGGATCGTGGTACCGATCCCCATATTCTTCAGGGTATCCCATTTCAGACTGATGGGATAATCAAAAAATTTCCGTTTGAAATAGATCCGGCTCAGACGTTTTCTAATGAGCATCACCCTGTCTGTTTTATCGGGATCCGGTCCGCCCTCCGACAGAGTCGATTGTCTGCCCAGCTTTTTGTCATCATAGGCCATTGCTCCCTGGGCAGGCATCAGTTCTTCCCACCACTCATTGACCTCGGGAACCTTGGAGAAAAAACGGTGTCCGCCCATATCCATACGATTGCCCTTGTATTCCACGGTGCGGGAGATCCCGCCCATTGCCTCACTTTCTTCCAGGACAGTCACATCATATTCATCTGATTTTTTCAGAAGCTCATAGGCTGCCGTCAGTCCGGCAGGACCGGCGCCTATAATGATTACTTTTTTCTTGTCTGGCATCTTTGCTTATCTCTCTCGTTTTGTCGTTTCCCCAACATTGCTAAGGAGCTGTAGCAGAATTAACTGAACAATTTGCGCAGAATGATTTTTCAAACGCAAGGAAGAAAACGTAGACAATGCGGGCATTGTCGAGGC
>CAJOOZ010000131.1 GCA_905236705.1 uncultured Lachnospiraceae bacterium
TACGGATAAGCGCCTGCATCATGAAATATATCTCAGCGATGCAAGGAAGGTCGCTCCCGAAAAGTTGAAGACTGTAATTCGGCATCCGATAAGGAAAAAGTAGAAATGAAGCAATTGAAAGAAAAAGAATACGAGGAATTCCGGCAGTACCTCTACAACAAAGCACATGGATACATTTGGACGCCTGATACGCTGGAGCTAATCTGCGGCGGCAATGACAACGAGCCGGAGCGGATTGGCAAGCAGGTGCTTGAGATGCTGGGAAAACTGCGTAACGAGCATATTTTCCACATGACGAGCGATAAGCACAAGAAATATGTTATCCGCTGCCTTCGTAAGGGTGAAATCGAATTGCTGAAGGACTTCCTATATGAAGCAATCTTCATACCGAAAGGCGCAGAGCAGCCGGAGCGGGATATTATTGAGAAGCCGGAACTTCGCGTGTACACGGATGACTTCGGTACCCGCAAAGGTGATAACTGCCTGGTGGCTGACTTTGGCGGCAAGATAGTCGGAGCGGTCTGGACGAGGATTATGGACGATTATGGTCATGTGGACGATGAGACACCGTCCTTCGCTATTTCGCTTTACAAGGATTATCGCAATCAGGGAATCGGTTCACAGCTTATGGTGAAGATGCTTGAACTGCTGAAATGGCAGGGATATGAATGGGCATCCCTGGCGGTGCAGAAAGCAAACTATGCCGTGAAGATGTATAAGAATGTCGGGTTCAAGACGGTCGATGAGAATGCTGAAGAATATATCATGGTGTGCGAATTATGAAATATGTATTATGCATGGTGCCAAATCGAAAAAACGAAAAAGTGTATTGACTCTCACATTATGTGAGGAATTATCATTGTAGTGAGCTCAAGAAAACCATCCATGGAGGTAGGTACAAATGCTTAAAATAGGCGAGTTTTCAAAATTGTCCAGAGTAAGCATCAGGATGCTGCGTCACTACGATGATATTGGACTGCTGAAACCGGCAGAGATCGACAATTTTACAGGATACCGTTATTATCGCGAGGAACAGCTTTTTACCATCGGAAGGATCACATCATTAAAGGATATGGGATTTGCCCTTGCAGATATCATCAAGATCCTTGACAGCTACGATGATAAAGAAAAGATGGATGCATTTCTGTCAGAGAGGCAGAAAGAACTGTCAAAGCTATCCCAAGAAACGGAGTACAAGCTGATGCTTCTGGAAACAGCCCGAAAGAGACTGAGAAAGGAGCAGAATATGAGTTTTAATGTAACAGTAAAGACAATACCAGAAAGGTTTGTAGCCACGGTGCAGATGGTGGTTCCTCATTATGAAGATGAGGGTATGTTGTGGAATGCCATGATGAGCGAATGTAAAACCATAGTACCGGCAGATCCCTGTCTTGCGGCTGCGGAGTTCCTTGATGATGAGTACAAGGAAGAAAATGTGGAGATCATCGCATGGATGACAGTAAAGGGGACATATACCGACACGGAGCATGTGAAGTTTAAAACGCTTCCAGCAGTAAAGGTTGCCAGTTGTATAATTAAAGGCAGCTACGATCAGATGGGGGAAGCATATGCTACGGTTGCATCATGGATCACAGCAAATGGCTATAAGATGAACGGTCATATGTTCAACATCTATCATGTTAGTCCGGCGCAGACACAGAATCCGGATGAATACGTGACAGAGGCTTGTTTCCCGGTAGAGTAGTAAGTTTGTCAGCCAGGGAGCCGGACGGCTCCTTGGCTATGTTAAATAAGATGTTGGAGTTGATGTGCAATGCATTTTGTTGATGCCAAAGGAATTCTGACCGGTGGTGGCGGACACTGTGGAATGAATATATATCGGGGATGTACCCACGGCTGTATTTACTGTGACAGCCGGAGCAAGTGTTATCAGTTCACGCATCCTTTTGAGGATATTGAGGTAAAACAGAATGCACCTGAACTTCTGGAAAAGGCACTGAAGTCAAAAAGAAAAAAGTGCATGATTGGAACAGGGGCCATGTCAGATCCGTATATGCACTGTGAGGAAAACTTAAGGCTGACAAGAAAATGCCTGGAAATAATTTTAGAGAATGGTTTTGGTGCGACGGTTCAGACA
>CAJOOZ010000132.1 GCA_905236705.1 uncultured Lachnospiraceae bacterium
AGTGAACGACAAAAATAATTTGTCGTTCACTATAAAGCCTCCGGCGCGGGAAACGCCAAAGTAAAAAGAACTTTGTCGTTTCCTATAAAATGATCAAGATAACCCACCGAGCAAAATGCGAAGCGTTTGCGAGTTTAACCTGAGCCGGCCATAGCACCCGCGATAGATGCAGGCAGAGAAAGGAATGGATATGACAAAAAAACAAAAGAAAAATCTGATCAGGATCATAATCGCCGCAGTGCTGATGATCATTTTGCATTTTCTTCCGATCAGCGGTGTTTTGCGCATGATCTGCTATATGGTGCCTTATCTGGTGGTGGGGTATGATATCCTGATCAAGGCCTTTAAGGGAGTGATCAACAGACAGCCTTTTGATGAATGCCTGCTGATGGCTGTTGCTACCATCGGTGCCATGGCCATTGCGATCTATGAGGACGGTGATTACACCGAGGGCATTGCGGTTATGCTCTTTTACCAGATCGGCGAGTGGTTCCAGAGCTATGCTGTGGGGCGGAGCCGCCGCAATATTTCCGAGCTGATGGATATCCGGCCGGATTATGCCAATGTACTGAAGGACGGACAGATCGAGCGAGCAGACCCGGATGAGGTAGAGATTGGCAGTATCATCGTGGTACAGCCCGGAGAAAAGATCCCCATCGACGGCATTGTGGTCAAGGGCAGTTCCACCCTTGATACCGGCGCCCTGACCGGTGAGAGTCTGCCGAGGGAAGTCGGTGTCAATGATGAGGTGATCAGCGGCTGCATCAATCAGAGCGGTGTGCTGGAGCTTAGGACCACCCGGGATTTTGGCGAATCCACGGTGTCCAAGATCCTGGAGCTGGTGGAGAATGCAAGCTCCCGTAAATCCAAAAGCGAAGCATTTATCAGCCGGTTTGCCAGGATCTATACGCCGGCAGTGGTTTACAGTGCACTGGCTTTGGCAATCCTGCCTCCGCTTTGCAGGGTGCTTTTCCTGCATGCAGAGCCCATGTTCGGAAGCTGGCTCTACAGAGCTCTGACATTTCTGGTAATCAGCTGCCCGTGCGCTCTGGTCATCAGTATCCCTTTATCCTTTTTTGCGGGGATTGGCGGAGCCGGCAGACAGGGAGTACTGATCAAAGGCTCCAATTATCTCGAGCTTCTGTCACAGGTAAAATATCTTGTTTTTGACAAGACCGGTACGCTGACGAAGGGCGTTTTTGAGGTGACAGGGATCTATCCGGCGAATGAGCCGAGAAGAGACGGGATGGAAAATCTGTCGAATGAACAAAGGGATCTTTTGCAGATGGCTGCCATGTGTGAGTGTGCATCCTCTCATCCCATTGCAAAAAGTCTGCAGAAGGCCTACGGAAAAGAGATCGACCGCAGGTGGGTGGATCGCATTGAGGAGATCGGCGGACACGGCGTATCGGCCTATGTCAACGGCATACATTTTTACGTGGGCAATGACAAGCTGATGCGAAAAGAAGGGATCATCGTAAATTCGCCCCTTGTCAGAAAGGGCGAAAAAGGAGCACAGAGTGAGGGCGCTTCAAATGAAGCCGGCACCATCGTTCATGTGGCAGAGGACGGAGAATACAGGGGCTATATCCTGATCTCAGACCGGATCAGGGAGACTTCGGCAGAGGCCATTCAAAGCCTCAGAAAGCTGGGGATCAAAAAAACCCTGATGCTCACCGGTGATGAGGAGAAGGTGGCGGAGAATGTGGCAAAACAGCTGGGTCTGGATGACTATGCCGCCAGGCTTCTGCCTGCCGACAAGGTAGAGCGTGTGGAGAAGGAACTGGAGAAAAAGGGCAAAGGTGAGATGCTGGCCTTTGTGGGAGACGGGATCAACGATGCCCCGGTACTGTCCAGGGCTGATATCGGGATCGCCATGGGCGCACTGGGTTCCGATGCCGCCATAGAGGCAGCGGATGTGGTGCTGATGGATGATGATCCCATGGGGATTGTCAGGGCTGTTCGTATCGCCGTAAAATGTATGCGGATCGTTTACGAAAATATCTGGTTTGCCATCGGGATCAAGGCAATCTGTCTGATCCTCGGCGCCCTTGGCATCGCCAATATGTGGCTTGCCATCTTTGCGGATGTAGGCGTTATGGTTCTGGCGGTACTGAATGCCATGAGAGCGCTGAAAGCCGGATGAGAATCATCAGATCAAAATACGTAAATGATAAAACTCTTGTCAGAAAAATGAATAAGGAGTAGAATGTTGTGCGGAAGAATCCTGCGTCTGTCGGGATTCTTCCATTGTTGTGTCAACCCCGCCCAAAGGAGATATGCATGGGAAGAAACGATTCGAATAAAACGGTCATGGCTCTGGTGTGGATTACGATACTGGCCGTGGGAGGCTGGCTTATCTACACAAATTATCTGAAACCGCTGGATGTGGAGGCGGATCTGAAAATGACGGAGAAGCAGCTTGCCGCCAAGTACAGCTCCACATTTACCGATAATCCCGATATGGTAAATAAGGTACCGCAGTATTCGGAGCCTGAAAAGAACGTCATAACCGTGCGCTCGGATGGTGTTTTTGATGTGATCTATGCAAACGGAAAACAGATCGGCGTCGGCACAGCGGATAAAAAGGCCCATGCCTTCAATGTGAAATGGGGAGACGGAGAGGAAACGGCCAATCGGGCCCTTACCTTTACCCATGATACCTCCGTTGAGATTTTAAATGATATGGCCGAAGGAAATTCCACAGCTACTTTTTTCCCGAATGAATCCGGGAATGATTGTTTCGTTTATGTACGCAATAACACGACGGGCAGATTGATCTACATGGTCTATTACAATGATCTGGCCAGAATCACGGGTACGCTGGGACCCTGGTGGTAGGGCAAGGGTGCTTTTGGCCGCCAAAATCCGAATATCGTGTTTTGAGTTCAACATCATAAAAAGGAAGGGAGAATAAAAAAATGAAACAGAAAAAATGGATGGCGCTGGCTTTGAGTGCGGTTCTGGCCCTGGGGTGTCTGACAGGGTGCCAAAATGCCGCAGGAAGCGGGCAGGAGGCAAGGCAGGCGCCTGAGGAAGAGACGCAGCAGCCGGCAGAGGACATCGCAGAGCAGGATGACAGTAAGGCAGAGGAAGAGGCCCCGGAGGACGCCGGGCAGGAAGAAGAGGCAGCGACAGAGGCGCAGGA
>CAJOOZ010000133.1 GCA_905236705.1 uncultured Lachnospiraceae bacterium
AAATATCCGGCCAAAATGCAGGTGGTGATCGGCACCACAGGAAAAGAGCATATGCGAATGGCCGCGAAAGCGACGGAGGTGGAGCTGACGAAAAAGCAGTGGTATGAGATCTATCAGGGGGCCGGAAATGACCTCCCGTAAGAAACCGGAATTGTTGATACCGGCCAGCAGTCCGGAGGTACTCAGGACTGCGGTGAATTTCGGGGCGGATGCGGTATATATCGGCGGTCAGGCCTTCAGCCTCAGAGCAAAGGCTAAGAATTTTACGCCTGAGGATATGGCAGAGAGTATTGCTTTTGCCCATGATAAGGGTGTGGCTGTGTATGTGACGGCCAATATCCTGGCTCACAATTATGATCTTGAGGCTGCCGCAGCATATTTCAGGTTTTTGGCGGATCTGGCACCCGATGCCGTGATCGTGGCTGATCCCGGTATGGTGATGCTGGCAAGGGAGCACTGCCCTGACGTGCCGATCCATCTCAGTACCCAGGCCAATAACACCAATTACATGACCTACCGTTTCTGGTATGAGCAGGGTGTGAAAAGAGTGGTCAGCGCCAGAGAGCTTTCCCTTGAGGAGATACGTCAGATCAGGGATAATATTCCGGCGGATATGGAGATCGAGAGCTTTGTCCACGGTGCGATGTGCATTTCCTATTCGGGCAGGTGTCTTCTCAGCAACTATTTTACGGGAAGAGATGCCAACAGAGGAGCCTGCACCCATCCCTGCCGCTGGAAATATGCAGTGATGGAGGAAAGCCGCCCCGGAGAATATCTGCCTGTTTACGAAAACGAGAGAGGCACCTATATTTTTAATTCCAGGGATCTGTGCATGATCGAACATATCCCCGAGATGATCGAAGCTCGAATAGACAGTTTCAAGATCGAGGGCAGGATGAAGAATGCTCTGTATGTAGCCACGGTGGCACGCACATACCGCAAGGGTATCGATGCTGCGATGACATCGGAAGAGAAATACAAAGAGCTGCTGCCGTGGTGCAGGGAGGAGATCTCGAAATGCACCTACAGACAGTTTACGACCGGATTTTATTTTGGCAGACCGGATGAAAACACGCAGATCTATAACAACAATACCTATGAGCAGGATGCGGTCTATCTGGGGTATGCGGAAGAAACAGAAAGTAAGCCTATGCTAACTAAAATCCGCATCACCCAGCGCAACAAATTCTCTGTGGGCGACAGGATAGAGATCATGAAGCCGGATGGCAGGGACGTTCCCGCAGAGGTCCTGTCCATCGAGACAGAGGATGGCAAAAAGCAGCAGAGTGCGCCGCATCCGCAGCAAAAGCTGTGGGTAACGGTGACAGCTTCAGTCGAAGAGTACGATATCCTGCGGATGCCGGGGAGCAGGTGAAGCCTTAACTTTGAGGAGAATGATGATGAGCGAAGTGACACATGTAGAGGAGATTTTTGCGAAAAATGTATTCACACTGGGCAAGATGAAACAACGTCTTCCCAAGGAAGTGTTTCAGGAAGTCAAGAGAGTGAAGGATTACGGCGGTGAGCTGTCCAAGACTGCTGCAAATGTGGTGGCAGGTGTGATCAAGGACTGGGCCATTGAAAACGGTGCAACCCATTATACGCACTGGTTCCAGCCCCTGACGGGCATTACGGCCGAGAAGCATGACGCTTTTATCGCCCATCCGGATGAGATGGGCAATATGATCACGGAATTTTCCGGCAAGGAGCTGATCAAAGGCGAGCCGGATGCCTCCAGTTTTCCGTCGGGTGGACTGAGAGCCACCTTTGAGGCAAGGGGCTATACGGTTTGGGATATCACCTCCCCTGTTTTCCTGAAGGAAGGCTCTATGGGTGTGATCCTCTGTATTCCCACGGCATTCTGCTCCTATACGGGAGAAGCACTGGATAAAAAGACACCCCTGCTGCGTTCCATGGAAGCTGTATCCAAACAGGCGGTGCGGCTTCTTCATCTGTTCGGCAATGACAAGGTTACCAGAGTGATTCCCTCCGTAGGTGCCGAGCAGGAATACTTTCTGGTGGATGAGGGATTATACAAGAGGCGTCAGGATCTGATGTTTGCTGGCAGGACCCTGTTCGGTGCACCGGCGCCCAAGGGACAGGAACTGGACGATCACTATTTCGGCGTGATCAGGGAGAGAGTCGGCGGATTCATGAAGGATCTGAACGAAGAGCTCTGGAAGCTGGGCGTGACTGCCAAGACCCAGCACAACGAGGTGGCGCCTGCCCAGCATGAGCTTGCGCCGATCTACGAAACGGCCAATATAGCGGTAGATCACAATCAGATCGTGATGGAGACCATGAAACGGGTTGCGGGGCAGCACAACCTGCGGTGCCTTTTGCATGAAAAGCCCTATGCCGGTGTGAACGGATCCGGCAAACACGATAACTGGTCCCTGACGACGGACACAGGCAAAAATCTGCTCGACCCCGGGCTGACGCCGAATGAAAACATACAGTTTTTGCTGGTGCTGGCCAGCATACTGAAAGCAGTCGATACACATGCCGACCTGCTGCGCCAGTCGGCGGCCGATGTGGGCAATGATCACAGACTTGGAGCCGATGAGGCACCGCCGGCGATCATCTCCGTCTTTCTGGGAGAGCAGCTGGAGGATGTGGTAAAGCAGCTTGTGGAAACCGGTGAGGCTACTTCCCTCAAGGAAGGCGGCAAGCTCAGGACCGGCGTTTCGACTCTGCCGGATACGCCCAAGGATGCCACGGACAGAAACAGGACATCTCCCTTTGCGTTTACCGGAAACAAGTTTGAATTTCGTATGGTCGGCAGTTCCGACTCCATCGCAGACCCCAATACCACGCTGAATGCCATCGTAGCGGAAGCTTTTTGTGAGGCGGCGGACAGACTGGAAGGGGCAGAGGATTTTGAACTGGCCGTCCATGATCTCATCAAAGAATATCTGACAGAACATCAGAGGATCATTTTTAACGGCAACGGATATTCCGAGGAATGGGTCAGGGAAGCAGAGCGAAGAGGGCTGCCGAATATCAGATCCACCATCGAGGCTGCCGCAACCCTCACATCAGACAGGACGGTTGCACTTTTTGAAAAATTCGGAATCTTCACCCGCAGCGAACTGGAATCCAGGGAAGAGATCGTTTATGAGACCTATGCCAAAACGATCAATATTGAGGCGCTGACCATGATCGATATGGCCGGCAAACAGATCATTCCGGCTGTGGTCACCTATGCCGGAACTCTGGCAGAGACAGTGAATGCCCTAAGGAGCGCCGGCGTCAATGAAGCGACGGAGAGCCTTTTGCTGACGGATGTGACAGAGCGGCTGACGGCCATGAAGACAGCGCTTGACGAGCTGATCAGTGCGGAAAAAGAAGCGGCCGGCATAAAGGATGAAAAAGAGAAGGCATTTTATTACAAAGATACGGTGCGCCCCGTGATGGATCGACTGCGCAAACCCGCTGATGAGCTGGAAATGATCGTTGACAGCAGGCTGTGGCCCATTCCCACCTACGGTGAATTGATGTTTGAAGTCTGATCCTTGTGTGAGGTGTTTTGAATGAATGAGAGATTTTATGATCTGAGCAGGGAAAAACAGGATCGTTTTATCAATGCTGCCTGCAAGCTGTTTGCCGAGAACGGATATAAAAAAGCCAGCACGGACGATATCGTCAAAGAAGCAGGCATTTCCAAGGGATTGCTTTTTCATTATTTTGGCAGCAAACAGGGATTGTATCTCTATGTATACGAGTACAGCACGCGATATGTACGGATGGAATATGACCGCAGCATCCCCATAGAAGGAATGGATTTTTTCGAGCTGCAGAGACATCTGGAGTTAGCCAAGCGCAACATTATCCGCAGCTATCCCTATATGACTTTATTTATCCAGAGAGCGTTCCGCGAAACGGACGAACAACTGCTGGATCTGCTTGCGGAAAATATGGATGCCTATACGGCGCTGATCGCAGAGGTATACAGCCGCGCAACTGTTACCCGTTTTAAGCCTGATGTAGACCCTTCGGATGTATTAAAGCTCTGTCTTTTTACCTCGGACGGCCTTTTGAACGATCAGTTTTTGTCCGGTCGTCTGGACCCCGATGCCTTCCTGGAGGAGAGCCTTAAATATCTTGCATTGCTTGAAAAAAATCTCTATCCGGCACAGGGTACAGAAACTTTCTAAACTTTCCGAAAAGCCCTTGTACTTTGCCCGATTTTATTCTAGAATGAAGGTGTTTGAAAGATACTCGCCCGCGGGTATCAAATATTGAAAGGAGAGATATTATGGCTAAGAAATTCGGGAAATTATTGTTCTTCAGTGCGGCGGTCGGGGCTGCGGCAGGCACATATCTGTATTATAAGAAAAAAGATGAAGATCTCTTTGACGATGACGATTTTGATGATGACTATGATTTTGAGGATGATCTGGATGATGAGCCTGTCGTAAATGGCGGCAGAAAATATGTGTCCCTTGATGCGGTTAAAAAAGATGCTTCCGTCCTGGCAGCAGATGCAGCTGATGTGGTGAAGGATTTTGCGGGCCCGGCCGTGGACAAGGCCAAGGATATTGCAGGTCCCGCTGTAGACAAGGCCAAGAATCTCTATGACGCAGCAGTGGATAAAGCCAAGGATCTTTACGGAGCTGCCAAGGACAAGGTAGCCGGCAGCGACGAAGAAGAGGATGAATTCTTTGATGATATCGACGAGGAAGAGGATGAAACAGAGGATACCGTGAAAAAGACGGAAGCCGATGCGAAAGAGACAGTTGAGGATTACTTTGACGAAGAGGACAAACCGGAAGAGGAAAATCCGGAAGAGTGATCCCGAAAAGAATAGGGTTTTATTAGCAGGACTTTTTTGAAAACATCCCCGGAACAAGAATTTTTCGAAAAAGTCTTGCTTTTTTTGGAAAAATCAAGTATACTTTTTTCTTGTGATGGGCTATCGCCAAATGGTAAGGCAACGGACTCTGACTCCGTCATTTCAAGGTTCGAATCCTTGTAGCCCAGCTTAGAAAGCCTCGGTGAGTAGAATCACCGGGGCTTATTTGTTTATTCCCGCGAGCAATGAGGAAAATGATTATGCCTGCATGAATCATTTGACGAAGAACTTAAATTACAGGATGGATTTTGAGATGTTTTTTGAGTTTGCTCACAGCATTTGTATGATTCGCAATCTAGTTTTTCGAATCAAGACGAGAGCGGAATTATTATTTTCGGCGTTGATGAAAAGCAGGACTATAAAGAAGTGGGAGTTTATGACCCGCAGGATATACAAAAGAAGATAAAT
>CAJOOZ010000134.1 GCA_905236705.1 uncultured Lachnospiraceae bacterium
CAGAAAGAAGAAACTGCTTGAGAAACAGAAGGAAGGCAAAAAACGAATGCGCCAGATCGGAAATGTGGAAATTCCGCAGAAAGCTTTTATGAGCGTACTCAAGCTGGATAATCAATAAAGGTGTTATTGGTAATTATACTGGCTGCAAAACCGTAAACGGGAGCAGACTGCATACACTGAGATAGAGATGATGGCGGGATAGAGATAATGGCGAGATAGAGATAGGGGATAGAGATAATGGCAAGATGGTGATAGTGGGAAAGAAATAATGGCAAGATGGTGATAGGGGATAGAGATAGTGGCGAGATAGAGATAATGACAAGATAGAGATGATGGTGAGATAGAGATGACGGTGAGATGATGACCGGATAGAGATGATAGCATGATGGTGATGATGGCATTGGCGGAGGTTTACATAATTTGGAAAAGGCAAAAAAAGAACTGAGCTTGTATATTCACATCCCTTTTTGCGTAAAAAAATGTTCTTACTGTGATTTTCTGTCCGCTCCGGCTGATGAAGCAGCCAAAGAGGAATATGTGAGGGCTCTGATCCGCGAGATCGGAGCCTATTGTGATTCTGACGAGGCAGGGCGTCCGATCCGTTCGGTATTTATCGGCGGTGGGACGCCCTCTGTTCTGTCTGCACACCAGCTTCTGAGGATCATGAATGAGATACGGAGGACGTTTAGTTTACATAATAATACAGAGATTTCCATAGAAGTAAATCCCGGGACGGTGACGGAAGAACTGGGAGATGTTTTATGTAAACAAATTGCCAACCGTATCAGTATCGGATTACAGTCGGCGAATGATGATGAACTCGCAAGAATAGGGCGGATTCATACGTATGACGATTTTTTGAAGACCTATGATTCCCTTCGGAAAAGTGGTTGTCATAACATCAACATCGACCTGATGAGCGCATTGCCGGGCCAAAGCGTCGAAAGCTGGCTTGATAGTTTACATAAAGTTATCTCTCTCGGGCCGGAACATATTTCCGCCTACAGTCTGATCCTTGAAGAAGGTACACCTCTGTATGCACTGTATCATGATGTCGGGAGCGAAGGCCGGACGCTGGGATACAATGCAGAGACATATGTAAATGCAAAGCAAAACCGCAGTAGCTCTGCTTTTGAAAGAGACTGGCGCCTTCCGGATGAAGAGGAAGACAGAAAAATGTATGAACTGACAGGTCTTATCCTGGCCGAGAACGGCTATGAACGGTATGAGATCTCGAATTATGCCAGAAAAGGCTGTGAATGCAGGCATAACATTACGTATTGGCAGAGAGGCGATTATCTTGGTTTTGGCCTCGGCGCATCCTCCTGCGTCAATGATATCAGATGGAAGAACACGGAAAGTTTACATAACTACATAAATAGTTTACATAATCATGCCAGCCTCCGCAAAGAGATCTGCCGCCTTTCACCGCAGGAACAGATGGAGGAGACCATGTTTTTGGGGCTCCGTATGATGAGAGGAGTCCGTCTTGATGATTTTGCGAAGAAATTCGACAAAAGGGCGGAGGATGTTTACCATGACGTGATAGAACGTTATGTAAACCTTGATCTTCTCAGGATTCGCGATGGATATTTGTCTCTTACTGCGAAAGGAATAGACGTGAGTAATACGATCTTTGCGGATTTTTTGCTGGATCGGCCTCAGGAGACTTGAAATCGAGGCTTGAAATCCAAACTCTTTTTTTGTATAATACGCACATCTGATTACTCGTAACTCCCGGTCGGGAGATTTTTTCATGTGTAAATTTAATTAAGCCGGTGTTTCACAATTACTTTATACGTTTCATGCTGCGGAAAGGAGAAGTATGTACAAAGCGGTTTTGTCCGGCGCTTTTCGGGGGCTGGACAGTTTTTTGGTGCAGGTGGAAACGGATATGTCCGACGGGCTGCCCTGTATGGAGATGATCGGATATCTGGCCAATGAGGTGAAGGAGAGCAGGGACAGGGTGCGCGTCGGTATCAGGAACAGCGGATTCCAGCTGCCCGTGAAACGGATCACCATTAGTCTGACGCCGGCGGATATCCGGAAGGATGGCAGTGGCTTCGATCTGCCTGTGGCCATCGGTATCCTGTCTGTGACAGAGCTGATCGAAAAGCCCGGGGAAAAGTGCGCCTCCGGGGAGGAATCCATGGAAAATGCAGCTCGGCTACGGTTTGAACAAGAGACTCTGGTGATTGGGGAACTGGGTCTGGACGGTGAGGTGAAACCGGTTAAAGGTGTTCTTCCGATTTTGCTGAAGGCCGCTGAAAGTGGTGTGAAAAACTGCATTTTGCCTCAGGGCAATGTAAAAGAAGCCCAGAATGTCAAGGCAATACGACTTTTTCCGGTCAGTCATCTCAGGCAGGCTTATGAGATCTACGCATCAGGGGGCAGGATGGGAACATTTTCCGCCGAAGAAGAACCGGATGCGATGCCAAAGAGAGCTAATGAGGAAAAAATTAAAACCGCAGAAACAGAGGGAGAAAGACCTGATTTTTCGCAGATCTGCGGACAACAGCAGGCAAGAAGGGCGGCAGAGGTGGCCGCTGCAGGCTTTCACAATCTGCTGCTGTTTGGCCCGCCCGGCAGCGGCAAGTCCATGATCGCAGAGCGGGTGCCCACGATCCTGCCGCAAATGACCTATGAGGAATGCCTGGAAGTGACACAGATCTACAGTGTGGCGGGGCTTTTGGATGCGGGGACCGGACTGATTACCCGGCGCCCTTTTGAAAGACCCCATCATACCATTACGCCCGCAGCCCTGACCGGAGGCGGCGCGATCCCTATGCCCGGCGCCATTACCATGGCACACAAGGGAGTTCTGTTTTTGGACGAACTTCCCGAATTCGGACGTGAAAAGCTGGATCTGCTCAGGCAGCCTCTGGAGGAAAAGAAGATCAGGATTGTCAGAAACCAGTATGCCTGCGATTACAAATGTGACTTTATGTTTGTGGCGGCTATGAATCCGTGTCCCTGCGGTTATTATCCCGACAGAAACAGGTGCAACTGCAGGGAGCAGGAGGTGAGCCGCTATTTAAAGCGGGTATCGGGACCGATCCTGGACCGGATGGATATCAGCGTTGAGGTTGGGCGTGTGGAGTGGAGTCAGTTGACCGATGCCCACAAATATGAAAGTAGTGCCGAGATCCAAAGGCGGGTGGAAAAGGCGCAAAAGATACAATTGGCCAGACAGGGTAAGTTTAACTCGGCTCTGTCAGGGGACGAAATGGACCGGCTGGTGGTCATGGATGAAGCGGCAGCGCAGCTTTTGCAGAGAGTGTTTGATACAAAAGGGCTCAGCGTCCGTGGATACCAGCGCATCAGGAAGCTGGCCCGCACCATAGCAGATCTGGCAGGCAAAGAGAGCATCACAAGAGCGGAGGTTGCGGAGGCTGTGATGTTAAATCAGGGATTGGAATATCTGACCGTAAAGAAAGGGGATTTGTAATTTGGAGAAAGAGGTGATTTATGTAAACTGGTTAAATCATGTTAACGGTTTCGGAAGAAGGAAACTGGAGGCAGTTTGTACGATCTACGGCTCGGGCAGGGAAATATGGGAGCTGGGAGATCGGGAACGGAAAAATAAATGGCGCTCCCATGTACAGGAAAAAGGAAAGTGTGCGCTGAAGGAACGGGATCTGTGCTTGATCGAACAGTTCAAGAGCGTGGTGACGCCGCAGAAACTCTGGCAGGATATCATAAATAAGGGAATCCGTGTGATAGATACGCAGGATTCGGCGTATCCGGCAAGGCTTTTGGATATCCCAGACAGACCGGCCCTTCTGTATATGATCGGCGGGAACGCCTATGAGCCCCGGGAGGGAGCGGGGCAAAACCGTCCGACTGTTGCGGTCGTGGGTTCCAGGGTCTGTTCGGAATACGGCAGGATGATAGCCGGGCGGATCGGCAGGCTGTGCGCTATGCTTGGGATCGAACTGATCAGCGGTATGGCAGTGGGGATAGACGGGATAGCACAACGGGCGGCGCTGGAAGCCGGCGGCGACTCGACAGCCGTGCTCGGCAGCGGCGTTGATATCTGTTATCCGAGAGAAAATGAAGAACTTTATGTAAACCTGAAACAAAAGGGCAGGATCATCAGCGAATATGTCCCCGGAATGCTTCCCAAACCCGGCAATTTTCCGCTTAGAAACAGGATCATCAGCGGTCTGGCAGATGCGCTTATCGTGGTGGAGGCAAAGGAAAAGAGCGGTACGATGATCTCTGTGGACATGGCTCTGGAGCAGGGACGAGATGTTTACATAATACCGGGACGGTTATCGGATCCGCTCAGCGTCGGGTGCAACAGACTGATCTCGCAGGGGGCGGAGATCATTTGGAATCTGACCGATACTCTGGAAGGGATCGCCGGAAAAAAGCGGCAGGAGACCTTACGCGGCCTGGCAGAAGAAGGCCAAAACGCCGGCCCTGATCCGGAAAGTCCGGAAGCGTCTGTTTATTCCGTGCTGGATTTTTATCCCAGGACCCTGCAGAGCATTTACGAAGAAGCTTCGAAGCTTAGCGGGGTTTCCTTTGAATGTGTGCAGACATGCCTGCTGGAGCTGGAAATGTCAGGCGCCGTAGCGCAGGAGGGAGGCCGGTATTTCATCAGAGGCAAAGCATAAACCCATACTTGCGTTTTTACTCCCTTGACGGTATAATATATTCCAAACGAAAATGTCCCGCCTGGGAACAGTGCCAAGGCGGAGACAATGGTAATGTATCGCATATGCTTATGCATGCATATACGTTCGTTAGATTCGTTTGGAAAGGGAGAGGTTACATTACATGGAAACATTAGAGGAAATCTTAACAGTCGGTTACAATGCCGGCGCGTCCGACGTGCATCTGACAGTAGGGGTGCCGCCCATCATGCGCCTTCACGGTCATTTGAAAAAGATGGATTTTCCCGTTCTGAGACCGGAGGACACCCTGGAGCTTTGTCTTGACGTGCTCAATCCCATGCAGAGAGAGAAATTCGAGGAAAGAGGCGAGTATGACTTGTCTGTCGCCTATCCGGGCATTGGACGTTATCGTTGCAACGTATATAAACAACGCGGCGCTATCGGTCTGGCGCTTCGTACCATTACGGATGAGATCCCTGAGCCTGAGACGCTGGGAATACCCAAGTCCATCGTGGATTTGTATACCAGAAAGCGTGGTCTGGTGCTTGTTACGGGTCCTACCGGTAGTGGCAAGTCCACAACGCTGGCATCCATCCTGAACAAGGCAAACGAGCACAGAGATGCGCATATCATTACATTGGAGGAACCGATCGAGTATGCGCATAAGCATAAAATGTCCATGGTCAATCAGCGAGAGATCGGGCAGGACACGCTGTCATTTGACAACGGCCTGAGAGCTGCGCTTCGTGAGGATCCCGACATCATTCTCGTGGGTGAGATGCGTGACTTTGAGACGATTTCCATTGCTATTACGGCAGCCGAGACCGGACACCTTGTGTTCTCCACCCTGCATACCGTGGATGCGGCATCTACCGTAGACCGTATCATCGACGTATTCCCGGAGCACCAGCAGCAGCAGATCCGTGTGCAGCTGTCTAACGTTATAGAGGCCATCATTTCCCAGACGCTGATTCCCAACATTACGGGGGACGGGCGCTGTGCGGCATTTGAGGTTATGCATGCCAACTACGCTGTGCGCAACCTGATCCGTGAGGGAAAGAGCCACATGCTGGATTCCATTATCCAGACCGGCAAGAAAGAGGGCATGATGACACTGGATGATTCACTGATGTCCCTTTATCTGGCCAGAAAGATATCCAAGGAAGACTGCATCCAGTTTTCCAGAGATCCCGAGAAGATGAAGACGAAAGTATTCTGATCACGTCGTGAAAAATGTTTATGAACCGGATAGAGAGGGAGATTGTTGCAAAACAGTCTCCCTTTAATGAAATGAGGAAAAGTCCAGATGGCAGACAGACAAATTGCTTTTAACGTACCGCCTTATGCAGGGAAGGAAATGGATTACATCAGGCAGGCGGTAGAAAACAGAAAGATCAGCGGAGACGGTGAATTTACGGCCAAATGCAACAATTGGCTGGAGGAAAGGACGGGAGCCAACAGGGTGCTGCTGTCCACATCGTGCACACATGCCCTTGAGATGGCGGCACTGCTCGGGCAGATCCGGGAGGGCGACGAGATCATCCTGCCGTCATATACCTTTGTTTCCAGCGGAGATGCCTTTGTTGTAAGGGGGGCAAAATTGGTATTTGTTGATATTCGGCCGGATACCATGAACATAGACGAGACGCTTATCGAGGATGCCATAACGGAAAGGACGAAGGCGGTCGTAGTGGTACATTATGCCGGCATAGCCTGCGAGATGGACACGATCATGGATATCGCGCACCGTCACAACCTGCTGGTGGTGGAGGATGCCGCCCAGGGTGTGCTGTGCAGTTACAAGGGCAGAGCACTCGGTACGATCGGGGATTTCGGGTGCTACAGTTTTCATGAGACCAAGAATTTCTCCATGGGAGAGGGCGGCGCACTGGTGCTCAAGGACACCGCCTATGTTGAGGAAGCGGAGATCATCAGGGAAAAAGGAACGGACCGCAAGAAATTTTTCCGCGGAGAAGTTGACAAATACCAGTGGGTGGACTGGGGGTCATCTTACCTGCCCAGTGAGCTGAATGCGGCGTATCTGTGGGCACAGCTCGAAAGCGCAGACAGGATCACGGCGGATCGGATGCACTCTTTTGAAGAATATATGAAAGCCTTCAAGGATCTGGAGGAAAAGGAAAGGGTGCATCTTCCGGTGATTCCCGCAGGCTGTGAGCACAATGCCCACATGTTTTATCTCAAGTGCAGGGATCTGGAGGAGCGGACAAAACTGCTTGCATTTTTGAAGGAAAACGGTGTCCTGGCGGTATTTCACTATGTGCCGCTTCATTCATCCAAGGCGGGACGCCGGTTTGGCAGATTCCACGGAGAGGACAGATATACCACATCGGAGAGTGAGAGACTGGTCAGACTCCCCATGTACTACGGACTGACAGA
>CAJOOZ010000135.1 GCA_905236705.1 uncultured Lachnospiraceae bacterium
ATGGGCATAGGCATATTATTTCTGCCGTTTCTTATTGCGATTGACTTAGGTGTGTTTTTAAGCACGGTCATACCGGAAGAAATCTGTACAATCAAGCTTAAGTTGGATGGTCGTATTTCGATAGGGAAATTCTTGTTATATTTTGTCGGTAATGCTTTTTATGTAGTGGATATCATTCTTGCTGTTTTGATTAATAAGGAGTTTCAAGAATGAAGCGACAGCCTCATAGGTTGTATTTTTGCCCGATTCGTGGTATACTCGTGAACGCAAATAGCTGTGTTGGTGTATCGATCAGAGAACAGAATCCGGCATGTTCGGAGGTGGGGCAGACCCCGCAGAGAGCCCGGCAAACGGATTGATTGATGATGGGAAAGATGGATATGGGCGAGAGGGAAAAAGAGGGTTTAAAAAACGCCAGGACCGGCAGGGCAAAAGTGCTTAGGCTGATTGGAATTTGTGCGATCGGCGTTGCGATCAATCTTGGCGGCGACGCACTGGCTTCCGGGCTGAATCTGGTTCTGTATTTGGATACCATCGGAACGGTTTTGGTGGCTTCTTTGGGCGGCTATCTTCCGGCGGTTCTGGTCGGACTGGTTACGAATATTTTAAAAAATATATATGATCCGACATCTATCTATTATGGTTTTTTAAATGTGTTGATCGCGGTCGGAGCAGGTTTTGCTGCCAGGCGGAAATGGTTTGAAAAATGGTATAAATCGCTGGGGACGGCTGTTTTGCTCTCCCTTATCGGTGGCGGTATCGGCGGGCTGCTTACCTGGTTTCTGTATGGTTTTGCGACGCATGGTATCTCGGCTGAATTTGCGGCTGCGATCGGGCAGGTGACGAATATGTCTGCGTTCTGGGCACAGCTGTCTGCCGACTATACCGTTGATCTGGCGGATAAGCTGATTACGGTGGCGATTGTTTTTGCCATATATAAGGCTTTGCCGGAAAAAGACATAGCACTCTTTCGTTTTGATGGCTGGCAGCAGAAGCCGCTGGACGAGGAAACGGAAAAAAAGGTCAGGAAAACGGAGAGCAGGGTTATGTCCCTGAAGACCAAGATCCTGATACTGCTCATTGTGGCGCCGCTCTGTGTGGCGATCATGTCTACAACTATCAGTTACATTCTGTATCGAGATTCATCAATTGAGGAGAATAAAAAACTTGCCCGGGGAGCAGCTAATCTGGTGGCCGGCGTTGTGGATGCGGACAAGGTGGATGAATATCTGGAAAAGGGTGAAGCGGCAGAGGGGTATATAGCAACCGAGAAATGGCTTTACAGTATACGGGAAGCAGCGCCGGATGTTGAATATGTTTATGTGTATAAGATTGAAAATGATGGCTGTCATGTTGTCTTTGATCTGGATACGGATGATCTGCCGGGAGAAGAGCCGGGCACTGTTGTGCCGTTTGATGAGTCCTTTGGACCGTATCTTTCGGATCTGCTGGCAGGAAAAGAGATTGAGCCCATTATCACGAATGATACCTTTGGCTGGCTTTTGACGGCATACCAGCCGATTTATGATGAAAACGGTGTCTGTCGGTGCTATGCGGCGGCGGATGTATCCATGGAAAAGCTGATAGCCGATGGTCATACTTTTTTTGTCAAGCTCATCTCTCTGTTTTTGGGATTCTTTACGGTGATCATTGCCGTTGGTATGTGGATGGCGGAATACAACATAGTCATGCCGATCAATTCCATGGCTTTTATGGCGGGAGCCTTTGCCTACAACAGTGATAAAGCCAGGATCGACAATGTGAAACTGATCAGGGAACTGGATATTCACACCGGAGATGAGATCGAGAACCTGTATCATGCTTTCAGTCAGACGACCGAAGAAAGTATGCAGTTTGTTGCCGATATCCAGGAGCGGACGGAAACCATTTCCAAAATGCAAAACGGACTGATCATGGTGTTGGCGGATATGGTTGAGAGTCGGGATAAATGTACGGGAGATCACGTTCGCAAAACCGCTGCTTATACCAGGATCATTATGGACGCTTTGAAAAAGAAGGGCTATTATAAAGAACAGTTGACGGATAAATTCATCTATGACGTTTACCATTCGGCGCCGCTCCATGATGTGGGCAAGATACAAGTGCCGGATGCGATCCTGAATAAACCGGGCAGACTGAATGAAGAGGAATTCGAGGAGATGAAGCGTCATACCACAGCCGGAAGTGATATCATCCGGCAGGCGATTGAGAACGTTCCGGAATCCGGTTATCTGAATGAGGCCAAAAATCTGGCTGAATTTCACCATGAGAAATGGGATGGCAGCGGCTATCCACATGGTATCGCAGGGGAAGAGATCCCTCTTTCCGCCAGAATCATGGCGGTGGCCGATGTGTTTGATGCATTGGTGTCGGAACGCAGCTACAAAAAGCCGTTTACATTTGAAGAAGCAATGAACATCATCAAAGAGGGCGCAGGATCTCACTTTGATCCCAAGATTGCGGAGGTGTTTCTTGACAGTGCCGATGAGGTGCGGACAGTGGCCGAGAAATTCGGCGATAATCCTGTGAGAAAAGAGGAGCTGTAATGGATGAAAATAAACGGCGCAATGCCATAGATGAGAATGAATCTATTGCGGAGGGCCTGGAGAGTTTTTTGGAAAAAGAGCTGGGCGGGGAGATGAAGCAGACGGCGAAAACCGCGCCGGCTGCAAAGCCTGCTGCAGCGAAATCTGTGGCAGGTGCAAAGCCCGCAGCGTCGAAAACCACGCCGGCCGCAAAGCCTGCTGCAGCGAAATCTATGGCGGGTGCAAAGCCCGCAGCGTCGAAAGCCGCGCCGGCAGCAAAGGCTGCTGTAGCAGGCAAAAAGGCCGGGATCGAGCTGATGGAAGAGGATTTTTATGAGGACGAGGAGTCCTTTAATTCTGAATTTTACGATGATGACGATGATGATTATGTAATCGGCCGCCGCCGGATCTATGAGGCGGAGGAGACGTATGATGATCATGAAAAAAAGAGCACGGGCGCAGGCAAAAGAAGCCCGTCGGGACAGAACAGACGCGGTGGCAGCGAAAAGAAGAAACGAAATACAGAACGCAGCCGGAATGATAAGAGCAGTAAGCCGGAACGCAGCCGGAATGATAAGGGCAGTAAGTCAGAACGGAATCGGCAACGCGTCAACGGATCTGTGAAACAGACAGGGAGTAAAAAAAGAGGCAGAAAGGGAAAGGCTGAAGCAGAGGAAGAAAAAAAGAGCAGGCGCAGAAAACGGTGGTTGGGATTTCTGCTCTTTCTGGTGATCCTTTTGTCCCTCTTCTTTATTATGATGAATGTTCTGGTGGGTAAGGCCTATCGGAAAATGACCTATGAACAGGTGGATGAGGAGCTGGCAAAGGAGCCTATGATAGAGGAAGGCGTGATCAACGTGCTTCTGATCGGTAATGACTCCAGAGAAAACGGCGGAGACGGCAGATCCGATGCCATGATCCTGGTCTCCGTCAATCGGAAGAAAAAAACGATCCACATGACTTCGTTTTTAAGGGATATGTTTGTGGAGATCCCGGGACACGGAAATGACAGACTGAATGCTGCCTATGCCTATGGCGGGGCATCCCTTTTGTGCAGGACGATCAAATCGAACTTTGATATTGAGGTGAATCGTTACGCGATTGTCAACTTCCAGGCTTTTGCCGCACTGGTGGACGCAGTGGGCGGCGTGGATATTGATGTGACCAGTGAAGAGGTGGAATGGATCAATGCTTACCTCAATGAATATAACCTGCTGGAGGGCAGGGATATCACGACGGATTATCTGGACACCTCGCTTTCGGGCGTGATCCATTTGAACGGTCCGCAGGCATTGGCTTATTGCAGAAACCGCTATATCGGAACGGATTTCGGCAGAACCGAGCGGCAGAGAAAAGTCCTGTCCGCCATTATGAAGAAAGCGCCGGTTGCCATGGCTACCAATGCGGATGAATTGCTGGACAGTATTTTTCCTTACCTGACGACAAACCTGAGCCAAGCGGAGGTATCCAGACTTTCCTTCAGCGCAGGAAGTATCGCAACGTATGAGAACCGGTCTTTGACGATACCCGCTGACGGAACATGGGAAAATGCCAAAATCGACGGTAAGGCGGTGCTGCAGGTAGACTTTGAAGCCAATAAAAAGCTGCTTCAGGCGGAGATCTACGATAACGTCGACACAGCCGGGGAAACAGCAGGCGATGCATCGGACGGAGCACAGAGTGATGGAAACGCAGAGTGATGAGAAGGAGCAGAAGGGCTGGAGGCTGCTGAAACAGGATCTGAAGGACAATATGCCGGGGTTTGCTGCGGTGTGCGCCTATATTCTGATATTTCAGATCGTTTTTTCGACGGTTTGCCCGATGCAGCTTTTATTCGGGCTGCCCTGCCCGGGTTGCGGGCTTACAAGAGCGGGGCTGCTCTTGCTGCAGGGGCATTACAGGGAATCATTCAGAATGCATCCGTTTTTGGCGGCGTGGATCTTTCTGGCTGCCTATTGGGCGGCAGTGCGGTACCTTGTGGGTAAAAAGTCCAAACTGCTGATTTGGCTGGTGGCTGTAGTATGCATTTTGATGGTGATCTTCTATCTATACAGAATGTATCGGTATTTTCCGCATACAGAGCCGATGAATCCCCTTGTCAGAGGACTGGCCGGACAGATCATCAGCCTGATTTAGGGCTTGACACACCCCGCAGCGTGTAATATAATTTATCAATGTGGCAGCTTTCGGATCACCATGCCCCGGAGATGCGAAGCAGTCGGAATCAAATCACTTCCCAGAGGAGATTCCCATGATCTGATCATGGCAAATGACTAAGACCGAAAGGTCAGACGGTGGGGAGGCTCAGCCGACCCGGTTTAATTTGGAGGTAACAGTATGAAGACATTTATGCCGAATCCTCAGACCATTGAGAGAAAATGGTATGTGGTGGATGCTACGGATATGACACTCGGACGTCTTGCATCCGAAGTTGCAAAAGTTTTAAGAGGCAAGAATAAACCGATCTTTACACCTCATGCTGACACGGGTGATTATGTGATCGTTGTCAACTCTGAGAAGATAAAAGTAACAGGAAAGAAGCTCGATCAGAAGAAGTATTATCATCATTCCGATTACGTAGGCGGTATGAAAGAAAAGAACCTGCGTGAGATGTTGGATAAGAAGCCTGAGAGAGTGGTAGAGCTGGCGGTTAAGGGTATGCTCCCGAAGGGACCTTTGGGCAGACAGATGTACAAGAAGCTTCACGTATATGCAGGCCCCGAACATCAGCAGGCAGCACAGAAGCCTGAAGTTCTGACTTTTTAAGGCTGAAAGGAGATTAGTAAAATGGCGAAAGCAGCAAATACATATCATGGAACCGGCAGACGCAAAAAATCGATTGCGCGTGTGTATTTAAAGCCCGGAAAGGGAGAAATTGTGATCAATAAACGCCCCATCGATGATTACTTCGGAATGGAGACACTGAAGGTGATCGTTCGTCAGCCCCTGGAAGTAACCGAGACCGCAGGCAAGTTTGATATTCTGGTCAATGTAAAGGGCGGCGGCTTTACGGGACAGGCAGGTGCCATCCGTCATGGTATTGCAAGAGCGCTTCTGACCGTAGATAATGAGTACAGACCCGTGCTTAAGAAAGCAGGCTATCTGACCCGTGATCCTCGTATGAAAGAGCGTAAGAAATACGGTCTCAAGGCAGCGAGACGTGCACCGCAGTTCAGCAAGAGATAATCTTCGCGAAACAACGAGGCACACAAACGCAAAAGAATACGCCCTGGAATGCTTGCATTCCAAGGGCGTTTTTATTTTGCGTTTACGCGACGACTGTCGCGACCGAGGAAAAGCGAAGCTTTTTCGAGGAGCCTCGTTGTTAAACCCATTCCGTTCACTGTCTGGATCAATCCGAATGCACTTCATGCAAAGGAAGATTCAGATGTCTAAACAATCAGAAACGATCACACTTATTCCAATCGAAAAAATTATTCCATGAAGTCCTATACACCGCAGAAGATGGAAGAGGTGATATTTGCGCTTCTTGATAAGTGGGATAAAAGTAAAACTCGGTAAAAATTCAATAATTACCGAGGAATACATTGACTATGCTTAAGGGTGGAAAAGTATAACGCGCATCGAAAAAATACAGAAAATGCCAATATGCACGGAATTGATTGGACTATCGGCAAAAATACGATTATTTGCCAAAACTCTATTGACTAAATGGAAAAAGCCAACTATACTCTTCTTAGATTATTGGCAAGTAATTAAAAAAATGCCGATAGTATGGAGGCGATTTCTTTGGATTTGAACGTACAAAATTTTTTAATAGAAAACCC
>CAJOOZ010000136.1 GCA_905236705.1 uncultured Lachnospiraceae bacterium
AAGAGGGCATTTCCGTGGTTTTCGTCCTCAGAAATGCCCATATTTTATGGATTTATTGCAGTGTTGCAGTCACTTTGAAAATCCTGCGTCAAGATAGAATTTTAATTTTTTTTGCGCAAATTCAGGGCAAATTTAGCTACTATTCATAGCCCTTGGAACATCAAAAAAACAGACACTCTCGTGTCTGCCATTCAAACCTAAATGCAGGTGATGGGACTTGAACCCATACAGTGTTGCCACCACAGGCACCTGAAGCCTGCGCGTCTGCCAATTCCGCCACACCTGCGCACAACTAGTATAATATCTTTTTTTCTTCTTTCTGTCAATCCCTTTTTTTAAAAAAAATCAGTTCAGCAGAATGTCGCATAAAAATACAGCAGACAGATACAGGTATTCTGTCTGCTGTACATTATGTTCTGTCAGTTCATCCGATCAATCCAGCTTATGCAGGAATCTTGGAACGAAGATTTGCTGCTACTGCTGCCTTGTTAGCCTCAGCGATGGCTGCGTTGTTAGCTGCTGCCTCTGCTGCTGCCTTCTGGGTTGCCTCAAGAGCTGCCTTCTGAGCTGCTACCTTCTCAGCGTTTGCTGCTTCTACTGCTGCCTTGTTGGCTGCTGCGATAGCTGCATTGTTAGCTGCTGCCTCTGCTGCTGCCTTCTGGGTTGCCTCAAGAGCTGCCTTCTGAGCTGCTACTTTCTGTGCGTTTGCTGCTTCTACTGCTGCTTTGTTAGCTGCTGCGATGGCTGCATTGTTGGCTGCTGCCTCTGCTGCTGCTTTCTTGGTTGCCTCAAGTGCTGCTGTCTGAGCCGCTACCTTCTGTGCGTTTGATGCTTCCACAGCTGCTTTATTCTGTGCAGCTATTGCTGAATTATGAGCATTCTGCCCTGCCTGCAGATCTGCAATGGCATCGGAAACCTGATCTGCCTTGGTATCGGCAGTTCCCAGTGCCAACGCAACACTCAGTGCAAATGCTGCTACAAAACCTAATCTCTTTACTGATTTCTTCATGTTAAAAGTCCTCCTTCTTTTTTGGTATTAAATACCAGAATCAATTTTTAATTAATTCAACTCACGTCATATTTTATCCTTAATACCTTTATATGTCAATCTTTTTTTCCTGACATAGCTGCGCTCCTCTCACCTGTACCAACATGCTTTTGTCATATCTTTCGCATCCACACTTCATACTCCTCACCACAGCTTCCGGAATCCTCCCTTTCGCCGGAGCAGAGGCTGAAACCGAGCTTTTGCAAAAGTGCGGCGGACGCCTTGTTATCTCTGTGACATATACTTTTAATTCCTTTCTTTTCCATGTGTTCCCGCGCATATAAAAGTAAGCTGCTGCAAACTTCATACGCAAGCCCCTGCCTTTGTCTGTCAGCGCGGATCATAAAACCCAGCTCTGCCAGATCCGCATCCTGCTTCTGTTCAAAACCGGCTCGTCCGATGATCCGACCCTGCCGGTCCGTCACGATCCACATGCCGAAGCCGTATAATCCGTAATGCCATTTCACATAATCCCTGACATAAGCTCTCTCTTCTTCCCTGTTTTCGTATAGCGGCTCCATAAAACGGGTGATCTGCGGATCCTTGTATATCTCATACAGCTTCTCCACATCCTCTTCGCAAATCTCTCTGACGATACATCTTGTCGTGCGCAGGATCTCCAGCGGATAGCCGCACAGCCTGGCATCGATCATATCCAGGTAGGTATCCTCTATTTCCTCCGGTTTTTCCAGTATAAAAGAAAAGCCGGACAGATCCGGTTGTTTGCATATGCTAACTTTGGAGCAGTCTTTTGGCAAAAGACAGGGCACAACATGCAGTTCTCCTTCTGTCTTATGCCGCAGAATATCCGGCTCATCTGTCAGTAAAAGAGATTTGTAGATCCGCCTCATGCTCTGCTATCGCTCCATTTTTTCATCAAACAATTTTCTTTTTTCCGCATCCTCTTTCATCCGTGCCATCAGTTCTTCAAGGCTGTTAAACCTAAGCTCCGGTCTGTGAAAATGCAAAAGTCTGACCTCGATCCGGCGTCCGTAAATATCTTCATCAAAATCAAACAGATTGGTCTCTGCGCCCGTTTGCGGCGCGCCGCCATTAATCGTGGGTTTTCTGCCGATGTTCGTAATCCCTTTCAAAATACGCTCTTCCTGTCCGGAGGCATCTTCCCCTTGGGGGAAAAGCAAAACCTCGGAAAAATAAACCCCGTTCGGCGGCAGCAGCTTTTCCCCTGCCGGATAGAGGTTGGCCGTAGGCATCCCCAGACTGTGCCCTCTGTGATCGCCGTGTTCCACCACTCCGCTGATACTGTAAGGCGTCCCCAGCAGCTTAGCAGCGGTTTCCATTTCGCCTTTTGAAACGAAGTCTCTGACAAGCGTGGAACTGATTTGATGCTCCTGCCAGCAGATTTTGGGAATGATCAGGGTTTCCACCTGTCGCCCTTCAACCGTCCCCGGCTCATTTTTCTTTTGTCCTGTCCTGTTATACTCACTGACCAGCCTGCTCAAAAGCGCCGCATCACCTGCTCCGCGGTATCCAAAGGAAACATCCTCTCCCGCGACAATGAGACGGGCATTCATGTTCCGGAGCAAAAATAGGTTTACATAATCTTCCGGCGTTACCGCAGCCGTCTCCTCATTAAAGGGATATTCCACCAGATAATCGATCCCCATCTGCCGGAAAGCCTCCCGCTTTTCATCTCCGGTCATCAGCTCGCGGTACAAATCCTTCCGGTCTTTGACGCCGCCCTGAATGATCTCATTTTCCCGGGAAATCTCCCCGCTGCGCTGCGCCTGAAAAAAGACTCCCGGCGAGGGGTCAAAGGTAAATACAGCAGCCTTCAGTCCATGTTCCCCGGCGGCCGTTATCTTTTCAAGCAGGGCTCTGTGTCCCAGATGCAGGCCGTCAAACTTGCCCACTGCCACAGCTGTCGGCTCTTCGATATGAAATTGCGTAGTTGAACTGATAATCTGCATTTTATCTTATCCGAGAAACATCTTGTAAGGACACATTACCGAATCATCCTCTCCATAGCTGTAAAGGCCGTAAAAGCGGCCGCTTCCATCATAAATACGGAGCAGATCATCCGGCAGATCATGATTTGCGGCAGAAATCGTTGGTTTACATAACGACGGTTTACATAATTGAGGTTTACATAACTCATCCGAGGTCTCAAATCGCACCATGGATCTGTGAAGCTTATTTCCGTTTTGCACGATCTTTTCATATTCCGCCGCCACCACTGCAGCGGGATATTCCAAAAACATATGATCCACAAGGATCAATGCTTCCTCCAGTCTTCCCTGCTGCTGAAGAATCTCTATCTCGGACAGCTTTTTTGCATCCGCAAGAGCGAAAGGTCCCACTTCGGTACGCAAAAGACTTTCCATCACGCCTCCGCAGCCGGCTTTTTTACCAATATCCTCACACAGGGTTCTGATATAGGTCCCCCGTGAGCAGGTCACACTGAAACGCACCCTGGGCAGATCCATCTCCAGAATCTTTATTTCATGGATCTCAATCTCGCGCGGCTTTCGGTCTATCGTTTTGCCTTCTCTGGCCAGTTCATAGAGTTTTTTGCCGCCTACTTTGAGGGCGGAATACATAGGCGGGATCTGCTGTTGCCGTCCCACGGTTTTGGAGATGATGTCGGTCAGCTCCTCCCCTGTCACATCACTCAGTCTGCCCCATTGCTCTGCGCCTCCCTGTCCAAAAGCCTCCGCCGCCTCCGGTATCTGCTCTGCCAGGTTCCCCGGCAGCATTTCGGCAAACCGGTCGATATCGCCGGCCATCCCCGTCACTCTTCCGGTGGCATCCTGTGTATCTGTGGTGACACCCAAAAAAAGCTGTGCCTCATAAGTCTTGGTTTTATCCGTCAACAGAGCGCACAGCCTGGTGGCATTGCCCACACAGACCGGCAGAACGCCCTCCGCCTCCGGATCCAGCGTTCCCGTATGTCCGATCTTTTTCTGATGCAGAATGCCTCTGAGCCTGGCTACCACATCATGTGAGGTATATCCTTTTTCCTTGTATATGTTGAGAATTCCATTCATATCCAAAATATTCAAAACCCGCTCGCAACGGGCATTGTCGAGGCTTTCTGACGCTGCATTTGGGAAATCAGGCAAGTGAATTGTTCAAATTATTTCGTTACAGTTCCTTAGCGCAGAATTTGCAAAAGCTTCATTGACAAATTTCCTGCCCCGCCTGCGCTTTGCCAGGAGGCAGAGGCGTCTCTGTCTGAGATATGGTCAACTGTCACTATGTTGGGGCAGGATCTGCTCCACCTGCTCCATAACGGCGTTCAGGACGTCATAAAAATTGCCGTTCAGATTGCAGCCGGCGGCTCTGATATGTCCTCCTCCGCCAAAGCTGACCGCCACCTTGGAGACATCCACTTCATCACTGCTGGATCTAAGGCTTATCTTGTGTTCCTGCGGCCCCACCTCATAAATAAAAATTGCCACCTTCACGTCCTTGATGATACGCAGCTGATTGACAATTCCGGACAGATCGGACTTGACGGCACCGTAAAAATCCATGGTCCTGCGATCCATCCTCGATACCATCACCTGCCCGTCCAGCAGGGGAAACGCCTCTAAAAGAGCCCGCCCCAACACCTGAGACTGCACATAGGTATTTTCGTAAAATGTCTTGTCGATCAGGGAGGGAAAATCAAAACCGTAGGAAATCAGATCCGCCACGATGCGCAGCGTTTTCGGCGCTGTATTGGAATACTGCAAAACCCCCGTATCATGGATGATCGCAATATAAAGCGCCAGAGCCACATCCCTGTCTATCAGCCGTCTGTACTCTTCCCTGAACGTCATCAGATCATAGATCACTTCACCGCAGGAAGACGCAACCGGCACGACAAAGCTGACATCCCCTTCTCCCGGATTGCTGACATGATGATCCACATTGATCACCTTGCCGGCACTTTGGATATACTTCTCAGCCTTGCCGCACCTGTTCGTGACGCTGTCAAGCACAAACATCACATCATAAACTTCATCGGATGTATCATCCCACAGGATCTCATCGATCCCGCGGATCACATGATAAGTAGGATCAGGCTGTTCGATCATCACGTCGCACTGTACATCCGGCAGCGCTTTTTTAAGAAAAAGCCGCAGCCCCATACAGGAACCGATACAGTCTCCGTCCGGATTGGTATGCCCCGTTATTCCTATTCTTTTCGCATTTTGACATTCTTTTATGATATCGATCATGTTGTCTCCCGCAAGGATTTAGCTTCAATTTCTAACGACAAAAGCCCCCTGTAAACGGCGGCTTTTATCATTCGTCAGCAGGACGCCGACTGTTATTCTGCATCTTCCTGTTTCGTATCCTGTTCTCCGGCCTGCCGGTCATGCGCGATCACTTCATCAATCTTTTTGGACATATCCACACCATATGCTATGGAATCGTCTCCGATAAAAATGATCTCGGGGGTATTGCGCAGATTGATCCTGCTCGCAAGCTCCCTTCGCACAAAGCCCTCCGCACTTTTCAGGCCTTTGATCGTGGAATCAAGTGCCTCTTTTCCACCAAATACGGAAATATATGCCTTGCACTGTTTCAGATCCGGTGTCACCGTTACGTTTGTCACACTTGTCAGCGGCTCTATCCTCGGATCCTTAAGCTCCCGTATGATCTGCGACAGCTCCTTTTGCACCTCGGCATCGATCCGGGTATTCTTTACACTGTTTTTTCTCATTCTCACATCCTCAACGTTAACGCCGTGCAGGGAGAATCATACTCCGTTGTCTGAACCGGCCTTTTGCACCGTTATTTACCTGGGCACTTCCACCATGATATATGCCTCTACCACATCCAGCTCCTGCATCTGGTCGAAGCCTTCAAACACAAGACCACATTCAAATCCGGCCTTGACTTCCTTCACATCATCCTTGAAGCGCTTGAGAGATGCCAGTGCGCCCTCGTAGATCTGCTCGCCCTCTCTGGTGATACGGATCTTGCAATCCCGCTCGAATCTTCCATCAAGGACATAGGAACCGGCGATATTGCCCACTGCAGATGCCTTGAAGATCTGACGCACCTCTGCATGACCGATAACCTGTTCCTCATAGACGGGATCGAGCATACCCTTCATGGCAGCCTCCACATCTTCGATGGCCTGGTAGATAACCTTGTACAGTCTGACATCTACGCCCTCGCGCTCCGCCGTAGCCTTGGCCATGGCATCGGGACGTACATTAAATCCAATGATGATGGCTGATGAAGCGCTGGCCAGAACCACATCGGATTCGTTGATGGCGCCTACACCGCCGTGAATACATTTTACGACAACTTCATCGTTTGAAAGCTTGAGAAGACTGGTCTTGACCGCCTCCACACTACCCTGCACATCTGCCTTGATGATCAGGTTCAGCTCCTTCAGATTGCCCTCCTGTATCTTGGAAAACAGATCGTCGAGGGACATCTTGGACTTGGTCTCTTCAAGCTTTTTAACCTTATTCTGGGCTTCAAAAGTATCCGCAAAACTCTTGGCCTCTTTGTCACTCTCATGG
>CAJOOZ010000137.1 GCA_905236705.1 uncultured Lachnospiraceae bacterium
AGGATTGTGCATATTGGAACAGCTCCACAAGCAGGTGCTATGGAGCCGCCGGTCCTTGATGAGCAACGTGCGAAGCATGGTGCGAATCTAGTACCGCTGCGAGCGACATGCAGCGAGAGCGTGCCTGCGGCGGAACTGTCCAATATGCGCAATCCGTATACATTCAGTAAGTAAAACAGGGTTGCAATCTAGTACCGCTGCGAGCGACATGCAGCGAGAGCGTGCCTGCGGCGGAACTGTCCAATATGCGTAATCCGTGTACAATATGCGCAATCCGTGTACAGATGTGCAATCCGTGTACAGCGGACGAACAATGGGCTTGCAATTTAATGCGTAGATGGTACAATCAAAGATAAGCTTTACAGGGATTTGATAATCATTTTTATACGGAGGAAACCATGAACAATCTGATCTTATTTGTGAATTCATTTTTGTCCTACATCGTTCTGATGGCGATCATTGTAGCGGTAGGAGCCGTAGGCTTTACCGTCGGTGTGAAGTGGCGCAAGTCCAAGGATGCCAAGGCTGCGGTGCAGCAGGAGGCAGATGCGCAGAGTGCGGAAAGCATCTCGGGATCATAAGGCGGAGTTTGAAAAATGCCCAGATCGGATAACCAGAAACGAAAGCCCTTATATATCTTAAAGCTCCTGATACAGCAGAGTGATGAGAAACATCCCGTTTCCATGCCCGAGATCATTGAATATCTGGATCGGCAGGGGATCAGTGCCGAGCGCAAGAGCGTCTATTCGGATCTCAGAATGCTGGAGGAACTCGGATATGATATCATCTATCAGAGGGGGCGGACGGACGGCGGCTACTATCTGGCGAGTCGTGAGTTTGAGCTGGCGGAGCTTAAGCTGCTGGTGGATGCCGTTCTGGCATCCAAATTCATTACTGCCAAAAAAACAAAAGAACTGATCGAAAAGCTGGGACATCTTGCCTCCGTCAACGAGGCCGGTCAGCTCAGGCGGCAGGTCTATGTGGACCGGATCAAGAATGACAATGAAAGCATCTATTATACGGTGGATGAGATCCATACGGCGCTGCAGGAGAACAGGCAGATCTCTTTCACCTATTATAACTGGGGGATCGATAAACAGCTTCATGCCCGCCGCGATGGCAAAAGCTATGTTGTCAGTCCTTACTACCTGATATGGAAAGGGGAATATTACTATCTGGTTGCCTTTGACAGCGGACAGCGGATGACACGCTATTACAGAGTGGACAAGATCAAGGAGCTGAAGCTGCTTGATGCAGGCAGGGAAGGAATGGAGATTACCGGTCGTGAGAATCCGGTATTGATCGCAGAGAGAGACTTTTCCATGTATGCCGGCAGAGAAGAAGTGGTGACCATGGAGTTTTCCCGGGATATGCTGGGCGTGATCATTGACCGTTTTGGCAAAGACATTACCATCCGGCCAGCCGATGACGATCTGTTTTCGACCCACGTGACAGTTTCCGTATCGCCGCAGTTTTTCGGATGGCTGACCGGTCTTTCCGGCAAAGTGAGATTGAAAGGACCGGCGGATGTCAGGCAGGAGTATCTGGATTATCTGGGAACGGTTTTGGATCAATATTGAGACGGTTATTTTTGACAATAAACGTCTCTTTTTTTTGTTAAAATTTCACAAAGCGCTTTTCATTGACATAGCAGCCGAGGGGGGATATACTGATAAAAGCGACCACAATATATTGTTGTCTGCGTTTTGATAAATCACTAGATATATTACACGCTCCGCAAGGATGCGTACTTTGCACAGGAGGTTTTTTGAATGACTGAAGTGGGGGAGAAACAGGCAGAGGCTGTGGATGATATTGATTACGGCAGTACCTTCAAGCCGAAAAAAGATGTCAAAGTCATCAAGAAGGACGGCAGTCTGGAGGCTTTTAATGTTCAGAAGGTCATTGATGCGGTGGGCAAATCCGCATACAGGGCACTGACCAAATTTACGACTGATGAGAAGAAACACATCTGCCAGTATGTTGTGGATAAGGTAGACGAGCTGGATGACGACAGGATTCCCATCCCCATCATGCACAATATCGTGGAATCGGCATTGGAGGATGTCAAGCCCATCGTAGCCAAATCCTATCGCGACTACCGCAATTACAAGCAGGACTTTGTCAAAATGATGGATGATGTTTACAAAAAAAGCCAGTCCATCATGTATATCGGAGACAAGGAAAATGCCAATACAGATTCCGCACTGGTTTCCACCAAGCGAAGCCTGATCTTCAACCAGTTCAATAAGGAGCTTTATCAGAAGTTTTTCATGACGACGGAGGAGATTCAGGCCTGCCGCGACGGCTATATCTATGTGCATGATATGTCGGCGCGCAGGGATACGATGAACTGCTGCCTGTTCGATGTGGCGAGCGTGCTCTCCGGCGGCTTTGAGATGGGCAATATCTGGTACAACGAACCAAAGACGCTGGATGTGGCATTTGATGTCATCGGCGATATCGTTCTGTCCGCCGCAAGCCAGCAGTACGGCGGGTTTACGGTGCCCGAGGTGGATAAGATCCTGGAGCCCTATGCCAGAAAATCCTATAACAGGAATATTGAAAAATATACAAGACTTGGAATCGACGGGGAGACGGCTGAGGCGGAGGCCTGGTCGGATGTCTGCAGGGAATTTGAGCAGGGATTCCAGGGCTGGGAATACAAATTCAACACCGTGGCCTCCTCCAGGGGAGATTATCCTTTCATCACGGTTACGGCAGGGCTGGGCAGGGACCGCTTCGCCAGGCAGGCAACCATATCCCTGTTAAATGTACGCCGTAAGGGACAGGGGAAAAAGGATCACAAAAAACCGGTGTTGTTCCCCAAGATCGTTTTTCTGTATGATGAGAATCTGCACGGACCGGGCAAGGAGCTTGAGGACGTCTTTGAAGCGGGCGTGGAGTGCTCCGCCAAGACGATGTATCCCGACTGGCTTTCACTGACGGGCAAGGGCTATATTGCAAGCATGTACAAGCAATACGGCAAGGTCATCTCTCCGATGGGATGCAGGGCATTTTTATCTCCCTGGTACGTCAGAGGCGGCATGAATCCTGCGGATGAAAATGATGAGCCGGTCTTTGTGGGACGCTTCAACGTGGGTGCGGTTTCCCTGCATCTGCCGATGATCCTGGCCAAATCGAGACAGGAGAACAGAGATTTTTACGAAGTACTGGACTATTATCTGAATCTGATCCGTCAGCTTCATATCCGTACCTATGCTTACCTGGGCGAGATGCGGGCGTCCACCAATCCGCTGGCCTACTGTGAGGGCGGATTCCTGGGCGGACATCTGCAGCTGCATGACAAGATAAAACCGGTATTAAAGAGTGCAACCGCATCCTTCGGTATTACGGCATTTAACGAACTGCAGGAGCTTTATAACGGCAAGTCCCTGGTAGAGGACGGAGAGTTTGCACTTCAGGTTCTGGAGCATATAAATGAAAAAGTCAAGCAGTTCAAGGAAGAAGACGGCCATCTCTATGCCATTTACGGTACGCCGGCAGAGAACCTCTGCGGCCTGCAGGTGAAACAGTTCCGCGCGAAATACGGGATTGTGGAGGGCGTCTCCGACAGGGAGTATGTTTCCAACAGCTTCCACTGCCATGTGACCGAAAATATCACACCCATCGAAAAGCAGGATAAAGAGTACAGATTCTGGGAACTGGCTAACGGAGGAAAGATCCAGTATGTCAAATATCCCATCGATTACAATCTGGAGGCGATCAAGACACTGATACGCAGAGCCATGGATATGGGCTTTTATGAGGGCGTGAACATGTCCCTGGCGTATTGCGATGACTGCGGTCATCAGGAGCTGGAAATGGATGTCTGCCCCAAGTGCGGCAGCCGCAACCTGACCAAGATCGACAGGATGAACGGATATCTGGCTTATTCCCGCGTTCACGGAGATACCAGATTGTCCGATGCCAAGATGGCGGAGATAGCCGAAAGAAAAAGCATGTAGGGCAACAACTTTGCGGTAGCTCTTCGCAGTTTCACGAGTGTGCTAGCACAGACGAGTGAAACAGCGAAGAGCTACCGGCAGAGCGCAAGGATATGAGCAAAAAGAGAGAGGCGAAGCCGCGATTTTGCGAATAAGACTTGCGCGGCAAAGTTGTTGCAGGAGAAAATCACGAGTGTGCTAGCACAGACGAGTGAAACAGCGAAGAGATACTGAAATATTCATTACTGAGGAAACTATGCGATACCATAACATTACACATGACGATATGCTGAACGGAGATGGCCTGAGAGTGGTCCTCTGGCTGG
>CAJOOZ010000138.1 GCA_905236705.1 uncultured Lachnospiraceae bacterium
CGCTCTCGCTGCATGTCGCTCGCAACGGTACTAGATTCGCAGCAAGCTGCTCATCAAGGACCGGCGGCTCCATAGCACCTGCTTGCGAAGCTATACGGATATGTGCAATCCTATCGATTAGCAACAGCTCTCCACAAGCTTATTCAGCCCATCAATGGAATCGATCACGGATATCTTGTCCTTCCAGCGGTCGGACAGGATGCCGGCGGCCTGCTCCAGCGCGTCTTCCCGTGATACGGCAACCACGTTACAGTGGTCGGCCGCAAAGCCGATGGCATCGCGCAATATGGTATCTCCGCCTGCCACCGCTTCCAGCATGGCATCGGTAATGAACAGTGCCTTATGCTCCGCTCCGGACAGGGAAAGCGCCAGGATCATATCCGGATTGGGCGTATCATAAATTACAAAGAGATCAAATTTGGTATATCCGTATTCCTGGATCGGAACCAGCGCATATTCATGCGCCAGGTAGGTAATGGCAGTATCAAAATCCATTTTGCCACTGCGGTATTTCTTGCGGACGGGACCTCCTATGGACGAGAATTTAATCTTTTCATCCGATGTGATCACCGCGGATTCATGAAGCATCGGATAGGCGGATGAAAGATGAGACTTGACCTTCTCGGTATCGCATCCGATCCAGTAATCATAAGTCTCCTTGTCCATCTGTTTTGAAAACTCCGCCAGCAGGCTTGTCTCTCTGCCTTCCCTGCAGCACTGTGTATAAAAGATCACTTTCTTTTTGGTGTTATGCGGATGCTCCTCCAGCACCAGACCGGTTTCGTCTCCCGCAAAGATCTGACAGAGTTTCTCCGCATTGTCCGGACTGTCATATCCGCAGAGCTCCTCTCTGATCCTGCTGTCATCGTAGGTCTTGCCGCGCCTGAGCATCTCCACCAGCTCATCCGGCGTATAGGCTTTATCAAAGGGCAGGGTCTCAATGTCCATGTTCAACCCCTGATACTGCCGATAGGTCTCATAATCCTCCAGATACAGGACGATCTGTTTGCCCAGTATCAGATAGTCAAAGAAGACACTGGAATAATCCGAAACCAGCGCATCCGTAGCCGTCAGAAATTCATAGCTGTCGATCAGCGGCGGGAAAGTCCGGATATGGGCGTAAGCCGAGCAATCCAGCGCCTGGCCGATATGATGATGCAGATTGACATAGAGGATCTCCTGATCCGTGAAGCTCCTATCGATATGATCCAGCAGATCTTTTTCCCTGTTAATGGTTTCCTCATCGGAAAGATAGCCGCGGAAGGTGGGCATATAGGCATAGACCTTTTCTCCGTTCGGTGCAACCTGGCGGCGGATCTCGGCCTTGCGTTCATCTGTGATCTGCAGCAATCCGCCGGTTCTGGGATAGCCCAGCATCAACGCTTTTGCCTGCATCAGTGAAACGATCCCGTAGGAATCATACATGACATCCCTGGTAAATTTATTGGGGTACAGAAAATAATCGGCACACAGGAAATTCTTCTGCTGGATGGCCTGCAGATGCGCCTTATCTCCGTTCTTGACGATCCCCAGTTTCTTCAGGGGCGTGCCGTGCCAGGTATCGATCAGCACCTGCCCCGGCTTTTTGATCCAGCTATAGGGGAAAAAGCTTTCCGTCAGAAAATATTTGCACTGTTCCATTTTGCAGTTGTAATGCTTGTCCAGCGCTTTGGTTCGTTTCCAGTGATTCTGTTTGATATATTCTTTTACCGTTTCATGGGTCTCTTTCGATGTACGGACATAGATCTTGTAGCCCTTGAAGCGGTCGTCATGATTCAGGATATTCAGGACATACTGGGCATTACCCCTCACGCTGACACCGAGTGCGCGGATGAGGATGCTTTTTTCATCTATTTTTCTGTCGTAAAAATGATCGATGATGGACCATTTCCTGTTCTTAACAACGGTTTTGATCACGCGGGGCAGATATTGCCTGCGAAGCCGGCGAGCCTCTTCGGGATTGATCTGAAAGCTGTCCGCCTCCGGTACAAAAAACACCTTATCCATTATCAGGTTTCCTCCTCTATGCTTTCCCAACTGTCTCTCATCCGACGGTACATCTGTGGCAGATCCCGTATCGGTTCCCATCCGAGAGCCATCAGTTTGTCGGCGCAAAGATGCATGGTCACATCCGGCGCATAACCATAGGTCAGGGCATCCTTCGGGATATCAAAGACCACTTTGCTGCGTCCGTTTGAAAAGTTCTCTGCCACCATCTGTGCCATTTCCCGTATCTGCATGGTGGTGGCGGGATTGACGACCGTATATACATTGGAATGTTCACCCTTGAGCAGGATGGTCAGAATAGCCGCAACTGCATCGGCAGTATAACAATAGTTGCCGTAGGACTCGCCCGTCGTATGCAGTACGATATCTTCACCCGCCATGGCGCTTTTGATAAACTGCGCAAAAACTCTTCCCTCATTTTGGGATACGCCGGCACCGAAGGTCTGGGCCAGACGGGCCGTTTTAACAGGTACGCCGTACTGGGATGCATAAGCGGCGCACAAAAGCTCGCAGATCCGCTTCCCTTCGGAATAGCTGGATCTGACGTTGGTTACATCGATATAACCCAGATCCTCTTCGCAAATTCTTTTGAGAGAAGGATCCGTGATACCGAAGGCCTCCATGGAGGACAGATAGACCATGCTCTTGATCTTTTTCTCCCGTGCCAGGGCAAGCATATTTTCCGTCCCTTTGATGGCAACATCGATGGTTTCCACGGGATGGGTCACAAAATATCTGGAAGCCGTAACACTTGCCCCGTGAATGATAAAATCCACAGGCTCTTCCACGTGCAGCGGCGTTGTCACATCGCAGCACAGCGCCCTTATATCCGGCCGCTGCAAAAGCTCGCCGAACAGCTCCTTAGCCTTGTCAATGGAACGCACCAGCGGTACGATCTTCATGTTCAGCTTGTGAATACGGTTCACGCAGGCCAGCGTCCGCACCATGATAGATCCCACCAGGCCCGTTGCGCCTGTAACCAGGATCGTGCCGCCGGACAGCCGTTCATAGGGAATCTCTCTTTGTGCGACTTCCAACAGATCCTGCGCCAGAATCTCATTGCCTCCGTCTTCTCTGATATCTCTTTCCTCTGCGCTCATCAACGCCCCCCTATACCACAAATCGTAATAACCCATTTGACATTATACCACATCTTGTGGCTTCGTAAATCATTTTCTGATAAAAAACCGCCCTGCACTGCAAAATGCAAGACGGATTTTTCGTATCCCCTATAGCTGTTATCGTCAAATGACAAACCGATCGTTTTTCTCCACAACAATCTTGACTCCCTCCTCACCCTTGTGGTAGGAGTTGGCCCTGATGGTGTCATGGCTCTCAACGATACAATTCTCAATGTATGTGTTGTCGCCGATATAAACATCATTCAGGATGATGGAGTTTTTGATGGTACAGTTGTTGCCGATGAAGGCTCCCTTGAATATCACCGAATCCTCAACCGTTCCGTTCACGATGCTGCCGGAGGAGATCAGGCTGTTGCGTATCCTTGCTCCCACATTGTATTTGGCCGGCGGCAGATCATCCACCTTGGAATAAATATCCGGATAGGTACGGAAGAAGTATTCGCGGATCTCAGGCTTTAAGAAATCCATATTGGCTGCATAATAGTCTTCAACCGATGCGATATTTTTCCAATAGTCCTGAATCTTGTATCCGAAGATCCTCTTCAGATTCTTGTATCGGATCAGGATATCTTTTACAAAATCGTACTGACCGTCCTCTGAGATCTTTTCGATCAGCTCAATGAGCTGACGACGGCGGATCACATAGATACCGCAGGAGATGGTATTGGAATTGGCCACGATGGGCTTTTCCTCAAACTCCTCGATCCGGCTCTCCTCATTCATCTTGAGAATCCCATAGCGGTCTACATTTTCTCCGGCGGGCATATCCTTGCAGACTACC
>CAJOOZ010000139.1 GCA_905236705.1 uncultured Lachnospiraceae bacterium
ACAAAGACCGGTTTCCCGAATTCTTTTTCGGTCAGAAATCTCTCATGCTCGGTCTGGAGATCCGCACCCCAGGATACCTTATAATCAAACTCATCATTGTGCTGCTCGAGTATCCTGACTGCATCCGTATAAGTCACATGGGCAAAGTCGGAGGCCGCTACATGCTCCAGCCTCTCGATCAGACCTTCATCTACAAACCGGTTGAAGAACTGCATTTCTTCCGGCGCATTTTCCAGCACATAGCGGATGATATATTTGATCATGCTCTCCGCCAGTATCATATCATCCTTCAGATCGGCAAATGCGATCTCCGGCTCGATCATCCAGAATTCGGCCGCATGACGCGTGGTATTGGAGTTTTCGGCACGGAACGTGGGCCCAAAGGTATAGATGTTCTTGAAAGCCTGGGCAAAGGTCTCTCCGTTGAGCTGTCCGCTGACAGTCAGATTGGTCTGCTTTCCGAAAAAGTCCTGTGAAAAATCGATCGCACCCTCCGCAGTATGCGGAATATTGTCCAAATCAAAAGTCGTCACCTGGAACATCTCACCGGCTCCTTCGCAGTCACTTCCGGTGATCAGCGGCGTATGAACATAGACAAAGTCTCTTTCCTGGAAAAATTTATGGATCGCATAGGCGATGAGAGAACGTACTCTGAAGACAGCTTCGAATGTATTGGTTCTGGGACGCAGATGTGATACGGTTCTCAGATATTCAAAGGAATGCCTCTTTTTCTGCAACGGATAATCAGGAGCGGAAGCGCCCTCAATGCTCACTTCGTCAGCCTGGATCTCAAAAGGCTGTCTGGCATCGGGAGTCGGCGTCACCACGCCCCGAACGATCAGCGCCGCACCTACGTTGGACTTGGAAATCTCGCTGAAATTGTCAAGCTTGTCCGAATACACTACCTGCAGCGGCTCAAAAAAAGTGCCGTCATTGATCACTAAAAAACCAAAGGTCTTGGAATCTCTTTTGGAACGAAGCCAGCCGCCTATTGTTACGGACTTGCCGGCATACTCCTCCTGTTTCCTGAATAGATCCCTGATGTTTGTCAGTTGTTCCATGATAACCAGTCCTCCTGAATACAGCAAACGGACAATAAAAATGCGCTCCGCCTGCAATGAATGATAACCACGAGATAGTATATATCATATAGTCACTTATTTCAATGTATTTCCGTGGTTTTGGCCGGAGCTTATGACAGATTTCTCCACGCCGCAAATGCGGGCAGGATCTGTTTATAATATCTGTTGGCCGTCTCCTGTCCGAAGGCATGGACCATAGAAGTATTCAAAGCGGATTTTTCACTGCTCTCAAGCATACAGGTGTAGACCTTCCGATATGCGCTGGCCTTCAGTCCTTCCTCTTTTAAAGCAAGCCGTATCTTTTTCTTGACGGATTCCGGTACCGTAGGCACGTCGCCGCTCTTCTCGGGTACTGCCGCAGATGCTTTTGCATTGTCCTGCGCTGCTGCTCCTGCCTGGGCCGCCGGCTTTCTGCCTCTTGCGGATTGTCTGCCGGCTGCGGATCTGCCGCTCTCGTTTTTGTCGGATGATTTCTGCTGCTGACCCTTGTCGGTTCCGTTCTCTTTCTCATCCGCGGCCGCTTTGCGTGCGCTGTTTCTTCCGCCCCTGTCCTTGGGCTTGTCTGCATTCTGGGACGTTTTCTGCGCTGTCTTTTGCGAAGCTGCTTTTATCCTGCCGCCAGAGCGCGTTGACGCACTCTCATCCGCAGACTCCAGCAAAAGATTGGCAAACCTTTCGACTCTGCAGCCTCTTTCCTGCCAGAAATCCAGGGTCGCATCGAACCCGCTGTCCCTGCTGATGATATAATACTGCTCTGCGCTCTTTAGTGCTACCAGATAACCGAGATAAGTGGTAAGCTGAAAATCCAGATAATTCTTGGCTGTTTTGGTGGTTCTGATAAATTCCACCGCTGCCGGAGACGAAGTCATCTTGACCATATCCTCAAAGGGAACCGAACCGGTTTTGGGTCCGTATAAAATGATCAGCCTGTCAGTGCTCTTCAGATTCTCTATCCCCGCAATGCCGCGAACTCCGGTATTTTCATAGTCCACCAGATATAATGCCATTTTTATCTCCCTGCTCCTACCCTGCTCCTGATCCGGGCACGTACTTCCTCCGGCGTCATTTCCAGAACAAATGCCAGCTCATCATGCAGATTCTTTTCGGCGATCCTGAAATACCTCTCGTCTATGGTCGTTACCTTTTTGCCCTCTGCGATGCGTTCCTCGCTACGCTGATACATCGTCTTTAAGATACTGACCAGACGTTTCGGATCTGTGCTGAAAATCGCCTCTTTGTATGTTTTTTCCCGCATTTTATCGCTTTCGACCCAGGTCTCCTTGATCCGGGCCACATCATTTATCAGCTCAAGCGCCTCCTCTTTGCTCATAATGGGGCGGATCTGCTGATTCTTGCCGTTGACGGGAATAAACATTTTTGCTGCATGCTCCCCCGTCGGGACAACCCGGTAATACTCTGATTTCGTGTTACTTCCGGGTATCTCGATCATCACGATATCATCTACTCTGCAAACGCCGTTATTTGCATTTACTACATAATCACCTATCTGAAACACGGGCACCTCCTTTTCGAAACATCGCCAATGTGATACTTGCCGGTAAACACCCATGAATCCCAAATAACAATATCGCCAATATATTCTATTGTAACACAAAAATGAAATTTTTGTCAGTCTCCATCGTCTCTTTTTGTGAAGAATTCCCGCCAGATATGAGGATGAAACAGGATCAGGATCGGAAACAGCTCCAGACGTCCGGCCAACATATCAAACATCAGCAGAAATTTAGCCGGTATGGAAAAAAAGGCAAAGTTGTTGACCGGTCCGACCATGGACAGACCGGGACCGATATTGTTGAAGGTTGCCGTAACGGCTGTAAAATTGGTCACCAGATCATGTCCGTCCAATGAGATCAGCAGCACGGAGAGCCAGAAAACAAAAAGATAAGTGATGCTGTAGACGTTCAGCGAACGAAGCACCTCATGCTCCACAGGCTTGTCTTCATATTTGATCTTTTTGACGCTCTTCGGATGGATGTAGGAGAGCATTTCTTTTTTGACGGTGCGCACGGCAATGATGCCGCGGGAAACCTTAAGACCGCCTCCGGTCGAACCCGCGCAGGCACCGATAAACATCAAAAGCACCAGTATCGTCCGTGAAAGATTCGGCCACAGATCAAAATCCGTCGTAGCGTATCCGGTCGTCGTGATAATGGAACCCACCTGAAACGACGCATCCCTGAGAGCGACGGAAACAGAAGGATACATATGCCTGATATCCAGGGTGATCAGCGTGATGGCCGAAAGGATGATCAGAAAATAACAGCGCACCTCTTCCATCATAAAACCTTTTTTGATCTGTTTAAACAAAAGATAATAATAGAAGTTGAAATTGACCCCAAAGAGGATCATGAAGATCGTGATGACCCATTGCTGCAACGCGCTGTAGCTTGCGATGGAATCCCCTCTGATACCGAATCCGCCGGTACCGGCCGTTCCAAAGGACAGGGTCAGAGCATCAAAGACGGGCATGCCGCTCACAAGCAGTATTATGATCTCTGCCACCGTCATACAGAAATAGATCATATACAGGATCCTGGCAGTTGTTTTGATCTTGGGAACCAGCTTGCCAACGGAGGGACCCGGGCTCTCTGCCCGCATCAGATTGATGCTGCCGCCGCCGCTTAAGGGGATCACGGCGAGCAAAAACACAAGCACTCCCATGCCGCCGAGCCAGTGGGTAAAGGAACGCCAGAACAGGGAAGCATGAGACAGGGCTTCCACATCTGCGAGAATGGAAGCTCCCGTAGTCGTAAATCCGGAGATGGTCTCAAACAGAGCATCCACATAAGACGGGATCTCCCCTGTGGCAAAAAAAGGGATCGCACCGAACAGCGATAAGATGATCCAGGAAAACGCCGTTGTCAGGCATCCTTCCTTGAGATAAAACACGTAGCTCTTCGGTTTCTTATATGTCATCAAAAGACCGAACAGCCCGCACAGAGCAGCTACAGCCACATAGTATACGGCTACATCTTCATGATAGATCATTGCTACCAGCCAGGGAAGCATCAGAAACAGAGCTTCTATCTTGAGTACACTTCCCAGTACATAGCGAATCATGGATTGGTTCATGATAATTCTCCCGTTATTTCTTCATTGCCCTCTGTCAATGGCGACTATGCAAGAATATCCAGTATGTCATTGAATCCTGCATGGACAGTGACCACGATCACGGTATCTCCGACGCAGATCTTGTCCGTTCCGGAAGGGATGATGATCTTGCCGCCCCGGTTAATGCAGGTCACCAGAAGGGAAGGCTTCAGATTCAGCTCCATCAGCGGCACGTCCGTCACGGCAGACTGTTCTTCCACTTCAAATTCAAGAGCCTCTACCTTGCGGTCTACCAGATAGTACAATGTACGGATATTGTTTTTGCCGATGGTGTTGGACATGGCGCGCACATAGGCAATGATGGCCTCTGATGTGATATACTTCGGGAACATGATACTGCCCAGATCCAGTTTTTCGATCACGCTCCTGAAATTGATCCTGTTGATCTTGGTAATGACCTTGGCCTTGGAAAACTGACGCGCGAACAGCGTCAGGATGATATTTTCCTCATCAATTCCGGTAAGGGGTATGAAGGCTTCGATGGTATCGATCCCTTCCTCCCTGAGCAGCTCCTCATCGCTGCCGTCTCCATTGATGATGATAGCCTTCGGCAACAGCACACTCAGCTCTTCACAACGCTTTCTGTCCCGCTCTATGATCCTGACGTTGATTCCGTTTTTCAACAGCTGACTGGCCAGATAATAAGCAGCCCTTCCGCCACCGACGATCATGGCATTTTTGACCTGTCTGACATTGAATCCGATCTTGACCAGGAAGGACTTGGCGATCTTGGGCGTTGAGACAAAGGTGATGACATCCCCTTTTTGCAATACGAACTGACCGGAAGGAATGATCACATTTTTGTCCCTTTCCACCACGCATACCAGCAGGCTGGATTCGATCTTTTGCTGCAGTTCGATCAGAGACATCCCGTCCAGCTTGTTGCCATCGGGTATCTTGAACTTGACCATTTCCGCCTGTCCGCCGGTAAAGGTACTGATCTCCAGAGCCGACGGCATCAGCAGAATCCTGCTGGCCTCCACGGCCGCTTCAAGCTCGGGATTGATGATCATCGCCAGGCCCAGTTTGTCTCTCAGATAAGGAGACTCCTTGCTGTAATCCGGTGTCCGGACTCTTGCGATGGCATCACAGTTACTCACCTGCTTGGCCACGGTACAGCAAAGCAGGTTCAGCTCATCCGATCCCGTTACGGCTATGAACAGATCCGTATCCGCGATCCCCGCCTCGATCTGCACACCGTAGCTGGCTCCGTTTCCCACCACGCCCATGATGTCATAGGCATTGGTCACACTCTGTACGATATCCGGATCGCTGTCAATGACCGTAATATCATGTCCTTCTTTGCTCAGCTGCTCAACCAGCGTGGCGCCGACTTTGCCGC
>CAJOOZ010000140.1 GCA_905236705.1 uncultured Lachnospiraceae bacterium
CTGACGCGGTCTTTTGTATCTGGGCAGTCCCAGACAGAACTCGTCGATCTCTTCTCTGGTGCAGGTCATTCCCTCCTTGATCTCGATAGAAGCCGCCGTGATCTCTCCCAGACGCTTATCCGGCAGACCGATGACGGCCACATCCTTGACCTTGTCAAACCTGCGGATGAAATTCTCAATCTGTACGGGATAGATATTTTCTCCGCCGGAAACGATGACATCCTTTTTGCGGTCCACGAGGAAGATAAAGCCGTCTTCATCCTGCATGGCCATATCTCCGGTAAAAAGCCAGCCGTCCTTCAGCGTCTCCGCCGTAGCCTCCTCATTGTTGTAATAGCAGGTCATGACACCCGGCCCCTTCACACAGAGCTCGCCGACCTCGCCCTGCGCTACTTCCACGGCATCTTCATCGACGATCCTGCATTCCCAGCGATAACCCGGAATGCCGATCGCTCCCACCTTGTGGGAATTCTCCATGCCCAGATGGACACATCCCGGACCGGTGGATTCGGAAAGACCGTAATTGGTATCATACTGATGATTGGGAAAATAATCCTTCCAGTGTGCTACCAGCGACGGGGGTACGGGCTGGGCGCCGATATGCATCAGACGCCACTGGCCGAGCTCATAGTCCTCCAGCTTCAGCCTGCCGTTATCCAGCGCTTCCAGAATATCCTGCGCCCAGGGAACCAGCAGCCAGACTATCGTGCATTTTTCACTTGAAACCGCAGACAGGATCACCTCCGGTTTGGCGCCCTTCAGCAGCACCGCGCGGCTTCCCGCAACAAGGGAACCCATCCAGTGGAACTTGGCCCCTGTATGATACAGCGGGGGAATACAGAGAAATACATCATCCCTGCCTGTCTCATGATGCTTCTGCTCCATCTCTGCCGCCTGGGTCAGGGATCTGTGCTTGTGCAGAATCGCCTTGGGAAAGCCGGTTGTTCCGGAGGAAAAATAAATCGCGCCAAAATCATCCTCGGTCAGCGGGATCATCGGATCCTCCGAAGAGCAGTCTGCCGCCAGTTCATGGTAGCTCTCCGCAAAGCTGGGGCAGCTGTCTCCCACATAGATCAGCAGCCTTCCTCTGGCAAGCTTCTCCGCATTCTGCTCGATCCGTCCGATAAATTCCGGTCCGAATACGATCATATCAACCTCGGCCAGTTCGGCGCAGTACAGGATCTCCTCCGCATCGTAGCGGAAATTAAAGGGTACCGCGATGGCTCCGCTTTTGAGCACACCGAAGTAAATCGGCAGCCATTCAAGGCAGTTGTACATGATGATCGCCACCTTGTCTCCCTTTTTGATCCCTCTGTTGATCAGCAGATTTGCAAAGCGGTTGGCTTTTTCGTCAAAGACCTTCCATGTAATCTCCCTGCGGTAGGGCTGGGGAGATGGCTCGATCAGCTCGTACTCCTTCCAGGTGATCCGTCTGGTATCCTCCATCTCCGGATTGAGTTCAATCAGCGCCACTTCATCCGCATATTCTTTGGCATTTCTTCGCAAAAAATCTGTTACAGGCATGATCCTTCTCCTTGCATAATATTATTATTATTTTTTCCCACCATTTTTGTTGGCGTTCTTGGCCACCGCCAGGGTTTCCTCGCTGAGCACCGAGAAGGCCAGATTGGTCGCATGATCCGCAATTCGTTCCAGCCCACCCGTGACATCCGCAAAAATCATACCGGCTTCGGGGGAGCACTCCTGATTGGCCAGACGCGACACGTGGGCACGCTGCAGCTCCAGTTCCTTTTCATCCACCCCTTCCTCCAGGTTGATGATATCCTGCAAATGCTCCTCGGAATTGGTATAAAACATCTCAATGGCAAACCTGAGCAGAGTATTGACCATATTCAGCATCTCGCCCAGTTCCTTCTGCGCATCTTTGGTAAAGCTCAGATTGCCTTCTTTTTTCTTGACTGCCGAATCTGCAATCCCCCTTGCATAGTCGCCGATCCTCTCTATATCATTGGCCACATGGAAAAGGGAGCCCAGGCTCTTCTGATCCTCGATGGGCAGTGTCATCTGATTGATCTTGACCAGATAGTTTGTGATCTCCGTATTCAGATAATTGATATTATCCTCTACCGCATACACCTCTTTGAGATCTTCTTCATCCTGCGTGATCAGCGCATTCATGGCGCGGTTGAGATTCTCACTGGCCAGGGATGCCATACGTTCCAGCTCATTGATGGCATTGACCACAGCCGTCGCGGGATTGAAAAATGCCTTATTACCGATATATTTGAGCTGATAGCTCTCGCGATAGCCCACCTTCTCGTCTTCGCCGGGAACCACCAGATAGGTCAGCTTCACCAGATACTTGGAAAAGGGGAATATAATGATCGTCTGAAATAACTTGAAAATGGTATGCGCATTCGCCACAACACGCCCCGGATCATTGGCTGAAATAGCATTAAATCCACCAAGAACCGGGTCCATCGCCACCTTAAGAATAATATATATCACAACCATACCGATGACATTGAACAGAAAATGAATCATGGCGGCGCGCTTGGCATCCTTTTTGCCGGTGGCAGAAGCCAGAAGTGCGGAAGTACAGGCACCGATATTACATCCCAGCAGAATGAACATGGCGATGGGCAGTCCCAGCAGCCCTTCTTTACACATCAAAAGCAGGATACTGACCGTAACGGAGGATGACTGGATGATGGCCGTCAGCACCGTTCCCGCCAGAATCGCCAGAAGCGGACTTTGCAAAGATGCAAACAGATCGATAATCTTCGGATCGCTTTTCAGTCCCGCCATGGAAGAACTCATGGCATCCAGTCCCGTGAACAATACGCCAAATCCCATGAGGATGGACGCCAGCTTCACAAAGGTAGTCTGTTTTTTGGAAAACATAACGACAAGCACGCCGCCAAGCAGAAAAATAGGCGCATACTTGGATAGATCAAAAGAAACCAGCTGGGCTGTGACAGTTGTACCGATATTGGATCCATAAATCACACCCGCAGCCTGATACAATGTCATCAGTCCCGAGTTAACAAAAGAAACCACCATGACCGTACAGGCCGATGATGATTGTATGATCGCCGTAAAGATGAGTCCGACGATCATCCCGCTAAATGTATTTTTGGTAAAAAACTCCAGTATCTCTCTGAGCTTGGCTCCGGCAGCTTTCTCGATGCTCTCGCTCATCATGTTCATGCCAAGCAAAAAGAGGCCTAACCCTCCAAAAAGCGCCAACAAGGTACCTGCGTTCATAACATTCTGCCTTTCGGTAGTTTTATCATAGCTTTCGCTTTGCTCCCC
>CAJOOZ010000141.1 GCA_905236705.1 uncultured Lachnospiraceae bacterium
CATTGTTACCACAGACGGTGGCGATTGATCTTAAAAAGATTATCGTCCCCGTCTTTTTTTATCCCGCCATGACGTTTGTGGTGGTATTGCCGTTTACAACTTATCCGTCCAAAATGCAATTCATCCGCCGGATTCTTTTTTCTTTTTCCTATCTGTGGTACGTTGACGGTGAACAACGATATCCGAGACAAGAAAGGAAAAAAGAGAATGAAAACATTTTTGGCAATTCTGGTCATGACGTTTTTTCAATTTACGGCGGGGGCTGCTGTGGCTGTGGGCGGTCTGGAAGGAGCGACAGCGAAGCTGGCAGAAGCAGGAGTCCTGTTCGTATCATTTGGGGCAGTGTTACTCTTTTATCGGGTGCGCGGGAAAAGCCTGTCAGAGCTCGGCTTTCGATGGCCGGCACGGGGAAGCTTGAAAAAGATCTATTATGCGTTCCCCGTGATTGTGATTTCCCTGTCCGCAATGATGGCAGGCATCAAACAAGAGGGGACAGGAGCAGCTGCGGCCAATGTCCTTTTGGCACTGGTTGTAGGGTTTCATGAAGAGACTTACTTTAGGGGCATTATCTGTAATCTGTGGCAAAAACGAAGCAGGAGAGCGGCGGTGCTGGTGTCGGCTGTCCTGTTTGCTTTGGTTCATATGATGAATGTGTTAAATGGTGCTAGGCTCGGATACACTGTAATGCAGATGGCGGTAGCTTTTGTTTATGGCATTACACTGGCTCTTATTTTTTTCTTCACAGGTAGTATCTGGCCCTGTATTTGGCTGCACGCCTTTCATGATGCGTGTGCTTTTGCGGGCAGAGACTTTGGAAATGAAGAATGGATGGCCATCATCTGGATCGCAGTTTTTCTCTGTTACATCTGGCTTCTATTAAAAAAATCCGGAAAAAAGCTGCCGATGTTCTGCCTGATCATTTCCATACTGGCCCTCGGACTGTTGTGGGTTAGATCGTGGCTGTTTCCGGAGTGTGAGTTGCCCGCGCCCACAGGGGAGTACGGAGTCGAGACTGCTCTTTTTACATGGGAGGATAGTAGTCGGGTGGATCCTTTTTCAAAGGAGGGGGCAAACCGGAACGTGACCGTGAAAATCTGGTACCCTGCGGAAAACGGAAAGTATCCGCTGGTGGTGTTTTCGCATGGAGCCCTTGGCGTGATCGACAGCAATTACTCTACCTGTCAGGATCTGGCCTCACGCGGTTATGTGGTAGCCAGTATCGGACATCCGTTTCATGCCGCATTCGTGAAGGATGTGAATGGCAAGGTGACTTTTGCGGACAGAACCTTTATGCAAGAAAGTCTTTCGGCAGATGTGACGGAGCTTGAATTATATGAGAATAGTCTGAAGTGGATGGAGCTTCGGACGGGAGATATGAATTTTGTCCTGGATACGATGATAGACTATGCAACGCAGGAGAAGGCGATGTCTGATCAGATACCGTTTTCGATGATAGATACAGAGAAAATCGGATTGTTCGGTCATTCCATGGGAGGCGCCACGTCCGTAGAGGTTGGCAGGCAGAGAGATGACATTACTGCCGTGATCGATCTGGAAGGCATTATGCTGGGAGAGTTCGCAGGAATTGAGGATGGCTCGATCATTTACGATGAGACTCCATATCCCATTCCCGTTCTCGATGTGAATGGACTCAGGGTGAGAGAGTCGATCGAGGAGGATCGTCAAACCAGGCCTGATCTGATATATGTCAATGATTATCTGGGTATGAACGCTGTGGACTATAAGGCAGTGCTGTTTGAGGGGACAGGGCATTTGAATTATTCAGATCTGCCATTGGTGTCACCGCCGCTGGCAAAACTGCTCGGAGCAGGTGAGGTGGATCCTATGGAGTGTATGGAAAATGTGAATCAAATGGTATGCACCTGGTTTGACTATTATCTAAAGGATCGCGGTACACTTGAAGATATACGGGATGTATATTAAGATGATGTGAGGGTCAGAAGGTCATAAAGCGATTCTGCTTGCAGGATTGCGTAAGTTTTGAAGAAACGGAGCAATCCGTGACATCAGTTGGGGTCAAAATACCTTTTGCCCAAACATCATTACGATAGATGTAACGATAGAAAAGGATAGGAGAGCATGCGGGTCAGTATCAGAAAAATACGGGAAAAAGAACAGGAGCAGGTGATTATTGAATGTGTGGAGATCACGTCCCAGATCAGGGATATTGAATCCTATGTATCCAACAAAGGAGAAGAACTGGCGGGTTCGATCGAAGGAGTGGACGGGAGCCTTCAGAGGAAATTCAGACTGGAGGATGTCTATTACTTTGAGGCTGTGGATGAAAAGGTATTTGCCTACACTAAAGAACAGGTGTATGAATTGCACATGCGCTTATATGAAGTAGAGGAAAAATATGCCGGCAGACATTTTATTCG
>CAJOOZ010000142.1 GCA_905236705.1 uncultured Lachnospiraceae bacterium
CCCCAGTAATTAATCCTGTACTGCCAGTTGCCCGATGCAACATCTCCTCCATAGAGCTCTTTCTTTTTTTCGGTGGCTTCATACGCCGGATTCAGGATAATCTCATCGAATTCATAGACGGGCATACATTCCACAGCCGTCACACCCAGCTCCTTCAGATAGGGGATCTTGTCCTCCAGACCCTCGAACGTACCGCGTCTGTGTTTCTCCACTCCCGATGAAGCATGTCTGGTAAAGCCTCTGACATGAAGGCCGTAGATAACCGTGTCCGAAAAATCAGTCTCGGGAAAAGCATCCCCGCTCCATTCAAAATCCTCGGCAGCGGGAAATTTGGCTTTGATGGTCTCATTCTCTCCCCGAAGCCTCCCCCAGACATTCCTGCCCTCCACTGCCTGGGCATAAGGATCCATGAAGATCCTGTCATCGCAGAAGAACAGATAATAAAGATAATTTGAAATATCCCCTTCCAGCAGAACCGCATACATATTACCGATGCGGCAGCTGTCCGGAAAAACGATCTTCAAAGGTTTTTTTCTCTTGTCATACAAAAGGACACCGCACTCTCTGCGGGGCAGATAATCAAATGATACGGAAACATTGATCCCGCCGTCTGTCATGGTGACTCCTACCGGAAACGGCTTTCCTTTTTTTATCGTAAATGGGTTTTTCATATAAAGCCCATGGCTCCCTTCCGCTGAAATTCAGACGATCTGAGGCATCACATCGCAAACATACTCATGGATCACCAGATCCGCCGCCTTATCTGTAAAATGCTCGTGCTTGGTAATCAGGATCAATTTATCATTCTGATAATGATTCACGGCAAATTTTACCATATTGTCAAAGAGATTGGTGCCCAGCACCAGCAGAACATCCGCCTTTGAAACGGCGTTGACCGCGTTTGTCAGGATATCATTGCGCATTCTCTCACCGTGCAGACGGATCCCCGGACGGATCGTGGAACCGCACACGTCGCAAAGCGGCATGCCAACGCTGTCTCTGAGATACTCCCTGGAAAAAAGCTTCTGACATTTGCTGCAGCGGTTATCATGGATGTTACCGTCCAGTTCATAGACGTTTTGTATATCATATTCCTTGTTCATACCGTAGATATTATAGGTCAGCACTGCCTTAAGTTTGCCGGCCTTCTGCATTTTTTCGAGAGCGGGAAATGTGGCTGTAGGTTTCAGCTCCGCACTCAGGATCTCTTTTTTGTAAAATTCATAAAACCGCTCCATTCTCACATTGTAAAAAGAGGCGGACATGATCTCCTCCGGACACTGATGATATTCCTCCTCGATCCGGTAAGCCTCCGTATCCCTGTCATAATTGAGGGCACCGCATTCCATCATCACGCCGATCCCCGCCATCGCTACCACATTATCAGAACCATCGATCAGCTTTTTCGCAAATTCTATGCGCTCGGCGTAATCCATTCCGGCTGTCATGCTCTGTATCTCGTTCATAAATCTCTCCCACAACAAAGTCCTTCGGACTTTTTGTTTCACAACTTTTGGCTTGCCCCCGTCGCGATTACCTGTTATAGTAGTAAGGTGACATTGTGAAACACTTCTTTCAAACATAAAACCAGCCTAATTATACCACGAAACAGACTGATTAGTAAATAAAAAAAGGAGAACCCTGCTATGAGTGATACAGATCGCAAGCAATTTGATGAACCCGAAGAAGAAATGACCGTGACCATCGAACTGGAGGACGGAACAAGGACCGAATGCGAGGTGCTGACCATTTTTGAAGCATTGGGACGGGATTATATCGCCCTTTTGCCCCTGACCGGTTCCGCGTCCGATGATAAAGAGATTGACGCCGATGTATGGTTTTACCGTTTTTCCGAAAATCCCGACGATCCGAACGAAGAGCCGGAGCTGTCTGATATCGAGACCGATGAAGAGTTCGAAGCGGTTGCGGACGCTTTCGATGAATATCTCGACGAACTTGATTTTGAGGATATGGACTAAACGACGATCTCTTCCCAGAATTGAGACTGATGCTCACCAAAGCTGCTGATCTTCAGCAGCTTTTTCGCTCTTGTCATGGCCACATACAGCATCCGCCTCTCTTCCTCTGTTTCCTCCCGGCTCAGCATCCTGCCCTTGGGCACCTCGCCCTCTACCAGTCCCGGCAGATATACCCTGTCAAATTCCAGTCCCTTGGAGCCGTGATAGGTCATAAGGATCACCTTGTCATCCGGCAGCTCATCCCCAGGGGCAGGCATTTCATCAAAGCTTTTTTCATAGGCCTCAAAAAGATCCAGAAGCTCCTCCGCTCTCCCACTGCCACACAGTTTCAGAACGGACATGGCTGCTTCTTCATTCTCCTGCCGCAGTCTTTCCTGCGAATAGCTGCGTCTCAGATACCTGTGATACCCCATTGTTTCATAAAAAAACATAAAACTTCCGTATCCGTCAAGATCCGCAGCCAGCTCAAAACAGGATGCCATCCGTTTCAATGTCTTTTCATAAGACGCATCCTTTGGCTTTATCCTTGTCAGATCCACGACCTCCTCCTCAAAGATGCTTCTGGGGATCTCGCAAAAGAGCTTATTCAGAAAACAGAAAAGATCAGCCCTGTTCTGCCCCCTGTACAAAAATCTGAGAAACGCCGGATAATCCCTGCAGATCTCTCCGCCAAAGAGCCTTTTCCTCTTTTCCCTGATATAAAACGGAATACCCCTTTGGGCAAACACCGCCGCGAACCGCTCCATGGCGGCATTCGTCCTGCACAAAACGGCAATGCTTCCCCCTTCCTCTTTATGATTTTCCACAAGGTCTTTAAGCTCCGAAGAGATAGCCTGCATCTCCTTTGTGGCATCGGCATAGCACCCAAAGAACACAGCCTGCGAATCGTCCTTTTGCGGCGACGTGATCCGTTTTTCCAGCCTGTCCTGATTGTGCCCGATACATTTTACGGCCGCCTCTGTGATCCCCGGGCGGGATCTGAAATTCAGCGTCAGATCGATCCTTTCGGCATCCGGACAGATGCTTTGAAATTGCTGCATGAAACGGGGGCTGGAGCCTCTGAATGAATAGATCGACTGATCATCGTCCCCCACCACCAGAAGGTTTTTATTCTGACGGGCAAGCAGATCGATCACCCGAAGCTGCACTGCATTGATATCCTGAAACTCATCGATCTGGATATACGAAAAACGCTTCTGCCAGAACTGTCTGATCTCACTATTTTTCCTCAAGAGCTCCTCGCAGCATAGAAGGATATCATCAAAGTCCAGTTTTTTTCTGAGTCTGCATTCCTTCAGATAAGCCCTGTAGACCGGCTCCGTTTCCTTTGGCAGTTTTCCGGTATTTTTGGCATACGAAACAGCGGACAGTATCTGCTCCGCATCTGTTGTTTGTATATTGTTTTCATTGGGAATCAGCTTCATTACAGCTTTCAGAATCTGCTTCTGCTCGTGGGGTGTCAGAAAGGAATAACCCCGATAGTATCCTGACGATACCATGATGTGATAAAAAACGGAATGAAAGGTTCCGAACACGGCAAATGCCGCCTGTGGGCACTGACCGGCAGCCCGCCGTTTCATCTCGGCTGCCGCGCTTCTGGTAAAGGTGATCGTTAAAATCTGCTGCGGCGAAATACCTTTTTCTTCTATCAGGTATCTGATGCGTCCGGTGATCACCCTGGTCTTGCCCGAGCCGGGACCAGCGGCCACCAGCATCTGTCCCGTGTCAAATGTCATGGCCATGCGCTGCTCGGGCGTAGCGCTTTCCATCCATTCCGGATAGAAAGCACCCTGATTCAATTGTTCCGGCAATTTTTTATCCTCCGTAAATTCCGGCGTCAAGACTCGCTTGCGAGTCTTGCGCGCCGAATTCGGGTCAGCTTTAGCTGACAAATTCCTAACCGAATCCGTGCGCATCCTCGCGGAGCGTTTTAACTCAGTCGAAGCTTGTACTTCGACTGAGTTAAACGCCCTCCAGCTTGGAGATCGCCTGCCGGATGCGTCTTAGGCTCTCCTCTTTTCCCAACAGTGCCATCAGCTCGGTAGCGCCTCCGGGTGTCATTTGTTTGCCGCTGACCGCTGTACGGAGAGGCCACATCACATAGCCGTTTTTGTATCCTTTTTCTCCTGCAAAGGCAAGCAGTTTTTCATACAGGGCATCATTGGAATAATCATCCGTCTGCTGCAGGATGGGCAGCACTTCCCTAAGAACAGCCAGCGAAGTTTCGGTGTTTGTCTTCATTTTTTTGTGCGTATACATGCTCACATCATACGCCGGAACCTCCCTGAGAAAATCGATCAGCTCCGGTATATCGGGAAAGACCTCGATCCTGGTCTGCACCATATGAGCAATGGTCTCATAATCCATTTCTCGTCCGACGGTTTCACGAATGATCGGCAGGGCTCTTTCATAAAAAGCATCAAAATCCATCGCCTTGATATACTCGCCGTTCATCCATTTGAGCTTGGTATAATCAAATACTGCAGGTGATTTGGAAATATGTCTGTAATCAAAGACCTCCACCAGCTCCTTGAGGCTGAAGATCTCTCTGTTATCCGTAGGAGACCAACCCAGAAGCGCCACGAAATTGATCACCGCCTCGGCCAAAAAGCCCTGTTCCATCAGATCCTCAAAGGAGGAATGACCCGATCGCTTGGACAGCTTGGCATGGGTCTCGTCCGTGATCAGCGGGCAGTGGATATAGGTAGGCACCTCCCAGCCGAAGGCTTCATAAAGCAGATTGTATTTGGGAGACGAAGACAGATATTCATTGCCTCTGACTACGTGGGTGATCCCCATCAGATGATCGTCCACCACATTGGCAAAATTATAGGTGGGATAACCATCGGATTTGATCAGGATCATATCGTCCAGCTCGGCATTTTCCACACTGATATCACCGTAGATATCATCGTGAAACGTAGTGGTTCCTTCCCCTGGAACATTCTGGCGGATCACATAAGGTCTGCCTTCTGCCAGGTTTTTTTCGATCTCCTCTTTTGTCAGTGACAGACAGTGTTTGTCATATACATTGATCTCTTTTTGAGAGCCGTCCTCAAGCGTAATGGTCTGCGACAGACTCTCCAGCCGTTCTTTGTCGCAGAAGCAATAATATGCCTTGCCTTTTTCGATGAGCTCCCTGGCATATTTTAAATAAATTCCCTGTGCCTGCCTCTCACTCTGCACATAGGGTCCCACGCCGCCGTCAATGTCAGGTCCTTCATCATGCTCCAATCCCGCATCTTCCATGGTTTTGTTGATGATATCCACGGCGCCTTCCACAAAGCGCTCCTGATCCGTATCTTCGATGCGCAGGATGAAATCTCCGTTTTCGTGTTTTGCCACCAGGTAGGCGTAAAGTGCCGTTCTGAGATTACCCACATGCATTCTGCCTGTGGGCGAGGGGGCGAATCTGGTTCTGATCTTTGTCACTGTTTGAGTCCTCCGTCTTTTTTTAATATATCCTGTTCCGGAATGCGTTTGGGCGTTCCGGCCTTGAATGCGTTTACTTCTTTGGTTGCCTGGGGTATCGCGATATTGGTACCGGCTCCTGCCACACAGCCTCCGGGGCAGGCCATACCTTCGATCAGACAGCCGTTTTTCTTGCCCGCCTTGGCCATCATCAGTATTTTTTTACATTCCGCCAGGGATTCCGCATGTTCGATATTGACCTCCACATCGGGATAATACTCCCTGATGCACTCCTCTATGGCCGCGGCCACGCCGCCTGCCACACCGTAGCCTCTGCCGGCGCCGGTGGCATCTTCCACGGTTTCATCCGTCTCGATACTCTCCGGAACGATCCCTTTTGCCTCAAACATCCCCTGAAGTTCCTCAAAGGTAATGACAAAATCCACATCCGAACGTACCGTCCTGCGGGAGGCCTCCAGTTTTTTGGAAGCACAGGGTCCGATAAAGACCACGCCTGCATCGGGATGCTCTTTTTTGATCACTCTCGCCGTAGCCACCATGGGAGTCAGGGCATTGGAGATCTTGTCGATGGTATCCGGAAAAAACTTCTTGGCCATCATCGCCCAGGAAGGACAGCAGCTGGTGAGCAAAAACGGAACCTCTCCCGTCGCCACGGCCTTTGCATAATGCTCCGCCTCCGTGATGCACCCATAGTCTGCCCCAATGGCAGTCTCATAAACATCTTCAAAACCCAGCTGTTTCAGCGCCGCCTTAAACTGTGCAGGCGTCGTTTTTCCAAACTGTCCCACAAAGGCAGGGGCTACCTGCGCTATGATCTTTCGTCCCGACTGGAGCGAACGGATCAACTGAAAGATCTGTGATTTATCGGCGATTGCGCCAAAAGGGCAGCTTACCATACACTGTCCGCAGGATACACATTTATCATTGTCGATCATGGCCCGTCCGCGTTTGTCCGATCCGATGGCACCGACACCGCAGGCTGCGGCGCAGGGTCTTGTCTGATGGGAAATCGCATCATAGGGGCAAACGGATTTGCACTTGCCGCACTTGACGCATTTTTCCTGATCGATGTAGGATTTGCCCTCCTTCATGGTAATGGCTCCGCGGGGGCAGACCTCACGACAGGGATGTGCCAGACATCCCATGCATTTTTCCGTCACCGTATAGCTGTTAACGGGGCAGCTGTTGCAGGCCGACGGGATCACCTGCATCAGAGGCGGTTCATAATATTTTTCGGCTATATTGCTCTCTTCCACTCCCTCGGATACATGAACCGGTTTGTCCTCCTGCCTGAGCGACATCCCCATGGCCAGACGCAGCCTCTCGCGGACCACGGCCCGTTCCCGATAGTTGTTCTCCCAGTATTCATTATCCTCGCCACTGACCAGCTTGTAGGGAAGTGCCTCCATATCATTGATCAGATTTTCGGAATGATAAGCCAGATTGGCGACCTCTTTAAAAACTTCTCTCCGCACTCTGCGGACTTCCGTTTCAATTCCTCTCATACCTTCCTCCGGTTGCAGATATCCTGTTCTTTCCATGTATTGTCGAAAAAAAGCGGAGCATTTCCTCTCCGCTTTTTATCAATCTCATATTCAAGCCTGTATTTCTCAGAAAATGCTGACCAGTTTCTTCTTTTCAGCTTCATACTCCGCATCCGACAGGATGCCGTTGTCACGAAGCACCTTGAGCTTTTTAATCTTGGTCTCGAACTCCATGATATCCTCTGCGACGCCTGCCAAAGCGATGGTGTCGGTGGTATTGACAGCCGGTCCCGCAGCGGGCGTAGGCGTGGGCGCAGGCGAAGGCGCGGGCGCAGCTTCAGCCGCCGGTTTCGGCGTGGATGCAGGCGCAGGCGCAGGTGCTGCAGCCGTTGCCGGCTTGGGCACAGGAGCAGGTGCGGGTGTGGGCGCGGGCGAAGGTGCCGTCGTCATAGGCGGCAGATCATTGCTCTGTCTGATACGCTCTGTCAGAGAAGCCGCTTTTTCCTTGGCATCCGTAACCGCTCTCATCAACTGATCGCCTTCCTGGAAACCGGGCAGATAAAGAAATCTCGTGTATCTGTTCTCAGCGCCGCCCTGGATCTCGACCATCAGATCCTTACCGGAATTGGATACACCCTTTACATGCAATAAATAATGGGAGATGTTGTCAATCCTGGTATTCAGTCCCTTATTATTATCTCCGATGGAAAGCCTGCCGCTGATCCGCAGATTGGAAATCGCCACACGATAATCCTCATTCTTACTCAGAAGACCGGACTTATGAGACCATTCCTTCTGATACAGAATCTTTTCCATCCTGATGCAGTTGTTGCAAACCTCATTGGTTGCGTCTTTTCCGCAAACTGAACACTTCATAACTCACCACTCCCTATAGCTTCTTTATGATAAACCGGATTATTTTCACATTTTGAGAAAACAAACCACAGCATCTTTTATTATAAATCTAAATTTAAGATTTGTAAACATCTCATATGGGAAAATACGATATCCTGGATATAAATTATGTTAACCTGTTGGTACGAACTGTTTCTGTACGAGACTTTTGTCTTTGCTTAAATTTTAACATGTGACAGGTACTTTTTGCAAGAACAGTTTACATATTATGGAAAAATTACAGACAATTGCGGTCAGTATTCTGACAAATTCGGTTAAATGTTTTCAGATTCCGCGATTCACTTTACCGGCTCATTACGCGCATTATCCGTGTAAACGGCAGTAATCCCCTGATTCAGTGTTTTTGCTTTCTTTTTCCCGTTCACGGTATGGACAAACAGCGGAACATGACACGCTTTCATGCCCTTCATAAAGCCCTTGTTCTTTAACAGCGCTTTTTGAAAAGTGATTCCCACCAGAGGATGCTGCGCGGCGAACTTCCGGTGCGCCTCTGTGTCCAGCTTGTCCTCATCCGGCAGACGGTAAAGTGTGTAAATGATATGATCAAATCCGGCGTTTTTGACATCCTCATAGTCTCCCTGCTGATAGATCTGGATAATGATCCTGTCCCTGAGCTCGGGGGCGTTGCGTCTGATATAATCGCAGAAAAAATCCGTATCATTCCGTCCGTCTACCACTGTGGAAGATTCATCATCCGATTTGGTATCCGATATGAGCACCAGATCCTCATGTTCCCGCATAAATTCGATCATATCATCCACGGTCATGGGCGTAAACCAGCCGTAAATCCTGACGGAACGAAACTGCTCCATCGTCAGTTTCTGTCCGTTCAGCGCCGCGTTACTCTGATCCGTATCATTGGTATATGTCATTTCTTCCCAGTCATGAAGACAGACAAGACCGCCGTCCGCTGTGGACGCAAAATCCATCTCCACGACCCTGTTTCCTTTTTGGTAGGTTTTCTCAAGTGCCTCCCTGCTGTTGGTATACTTGTAGCTTTTTTTATCGCCGCTGCCCTTGGGCGGTTTGATGGCACCACCGGCATGCACAATGTAAGGCATCTCATCAAACAGCTCATAGGTATAGTCATACCGGCTGCTTTCATATACCTTTTGCGGCATCCCGAAAACAAAGGGAAGACTGAATAAAACGGCAGCAAAAGCAATCACTACCCACTCCCTGATATGCACTTTTGCTCCGCTCTTTACCCTTTTATCCATGGTCATATTCTAGCATAAAAAAAAAGGCGAGACAAGGTCTCTGCCATTATGCTATACTACTTGCTATACAATATACGAAAAAGGAGAATCCCATGGAAACCATTCAGATCCAATACTTAAATGATGAAATCGAACGACTTGACTACATTGACGGCAAATCCGACTGGATCGATCTGCGCAGTGCCGAAGACGTAACACTGAAGAGCGGGGAGTTTCGGCTGATCCATCTAGGGGTGGCGATGAAGCTGCCCGACGGATATGAAGCCCATATCGTGCCCCGCAGTTCCACCTTCAAGAACTTCGGCGTGATCCAGACTAACCACTGCGGCATCATAGATCAGTCCTACTGCGGTCCCAATGACTTCTGGCGAATGCCTGTGCTGGCCATGCGCGATACCACAATACACAAAAATGACCGGATCTGCCAGTTCAGGATCGTCAAAAACCAGCCGAGAATCAATTTTCAGGAAGTCTCAGCTCTGGAAGGCGCTGACCGGGGCGGTTTTGGTTCCACCGGCAGGAATTAAATCACACTTTTATCTGCCTGTCATAATCCCGGCACCAGAGAACCGGCGCCATGGGATCTGTCTTGCCAAGGCTCCTTTGCACATCAATGACTCTTTGATTGGAGGAGCCTTTCCAAAGCAGTTTCACGTCTTTTTTATCAGCTTCAAACTCTCCGTCCACCAGCACATCCACGTATTGCATACAGGGATAATGCAGGATATGCTCCCATGTATCTCCCGTATAGAGCCAGATGGTTTTATCCGGATATTTTTGGCGGATCTCGGCCATCAGCTCTCTGACACCCACTCTGTTGGCCGGATGAAGGGGGTCTCCTCCCGAAAAAGTGATCCCCGAAATGTAATCCTGATCCAGTTGTTCAAAAATCTCCGCCTTGGCAGCTTCATCAAATTCCAGTCCGCCGTTGGGGTCCCATGTCAGCGGATTCTGACATTCTTTGCAGCAATGACTGCAGCCTGCCAGCCAGAGGACCACTCTCAGGCCATCTCCGTTCAGCATATCGTCATGTGTAATGTTATGGTATCGCATAGTTTCCTCAGTAATGA
>CAJOOZ010000143.1 GCA_905236705.1 uncultured Lachnospiraceae bacterium
ACAGGTCTCATTTGCAGCGATCAGTGCCGCCCTGCACTCCTGCAGGCTCATCATCGTCTCTACCACCAGCAGATCCGCGCCGACATCAGTAAGGCTGCGTATCTGTTCCTTGTAGACATCCACCAGCTCTTCAAAATCCAGATCACCCATAGGAGCCAGCTGCCTTCCGGTCATGGTCAGATCACCTGCCACCAGAGCGTTATCACCCACCGCTTCTTTGGAGAGTGCCACCAGCCGGCTGTTGATCTCGTGCAGTCTGTTTTCAAGACCATACTCCGCCAGTTTGATTCTGTTACCCGTAAAAGTGGAGGCGTAAACAATATTGCTGCCTGCCTCCACAAAACTCTTCTGCAATTCCACCAGCGCATCCGGATGTTCCAGTACCCATTCCTCGGGACACACTCCCGTTGGCATCCCTGCCTTTTGCAGATTAGAACCGGTTGCGCCGTCCAATATGATAATGTTTGCCTCTGCAAACTTTTTAAATTCCTGCTTTGTCATATATACCTCTTGCCAGTTCCGTCATTGCTTTGGCATGCACCTATTCAGCTTTGGAAAAGAAATCCTCCAGCCTGTCCACGGGAATGGGTTTGGAATATTTATAGCCCTGAAGGAAGTTGGCCGACATTCGGATGCACCTCTGCTCGTCCGTTTCGTCTTCAACCCCTTCATAGAGGACGGAGTAATCCAGATCCGCGAACATCCCCGCAAGGCGTCCCACGATCTCCTCGGAACGCTCATCCGACTGGCTGGCCAGTACTAAAGACCGGTCAAACTTGATAATATCAAAGGGCAGCTTCATAATACGCTCCATGTTGGAGTAGCCGGTCCCGAAATCATCCAGATAGAACTTGATGCCGCAGTCCTTGAGCTCGTCGATCATACTCTTGATCGCCAGAAAGTCTCTGTCGCTCTGGGATTCCGTAATCTCAATGGCAATCTTGCCCTCCGGAATTTCACTTTGCCGGATGATCTGTTCGATATCCGCGGTAAAATTATCATCATGCAGTTCCAGCACCGATACATTGACGGATATACGGCGAACATAATAGCCATCGCCCACCAGACTTTTCACTGCCATACAGGTCTTGTACAGGATGATCTTGGTCAGCACATGGATATAGCCGTTTTTTTCCGCCAAAGGGATAAACTCGTCCGGAAAAACCATGCCGATTTTATCCAGCTGCAGACGCATCAATGTCTCCGCCGTATCGTACTTGCCATCCGTAATATTCCAGATTGGCTGGCAATAGGCCAGTACCCTGGGATCCTCCAGGTCCTGCTTTTTGTAGATATCCTCCAGTTCTCTCAGGATATACATGGTTCTGTGGAAAGACTCCACATCCTCTTTCGTTATGATATGGATGTTATTAAGTTCCGTATTGTTGTGAATATGCTGGATCAAAGCCAGGTATTCATTGTTTTCACTGATCTCATCCACGGATTCACCGATGAGCAGTCTGAAGTCCAGACCATATACTTCATACTCTTTTCTGAAAGCATCCTTGATCACCTGCATCTTTTGTTCAAAATCGGGATTACCCCTGTGCTCCGCGATCAGCAGCATCTGGCCGGAGCTGATCCTGAAGAGAATGGATCTTTTGAAAAACTCCGAAGAGAACTTTCTGATAGATTCCTGCAATTTCTCGGGCAGCTTTTTATCTCCAAATTCATACCCGGGCAGATACAGACTGATATAGCCAAAACTCCGTTTTCTCCTGAACAGATAATCTATGGTATCCGTAAAAGCCGTGGCGCTGACCGATCCCAGTTCGATATTGTAAGGATTGGAATGAAACAGGTACATGATGCCCAAAACGGGAAGCAGAAAAGTTGCAACCGTAAAAGAGGTCTGATCATGTTTGCTCTGCATATACAGAACCGCATAAGAGATTGCCATGATTCCATAGATTCCCAGGATCGCCTTGCGATAGATCCTCTTTCTGCATTGGATCAGCAAAGCGGCAATTAACAGCACAAAAGCCAGATAGCCGATCATGAAAATGGCCAGCCCCGTACTGGCTGTTCCGTTTTTGTTAATATGGAAACCCACTCCGATGGCGGTAGTGAAAATATCCGTTGCCAGAAAGAGCACATACATCGCAACGGAAATGCGCATACAAAAAGTCTTGATCCTGCCGTCAAGCCTGAAGATCACCACCAGATACACAATATAAAGCAAAAACAAAGAGAACAGAAACGCATGGTACAGAATACCCATCACATAGATAGATGTATAATTTCCATCCGTGATACGGGTAAACCGGACATGCATCAACAGATTGACAAGCCCCGCCATCATCAGATAAAACAGCATATTCAGAAAAATAAGAAAATTCCTGGTTCTGGTCACATGGGAAGTGGCCAGCAGGATCATCATTACAAGGCTAACGGACAGGACAATGATATCTCCCACCGGCATGTAATTATCAAAATATAACTGTTCTCCCATTCAATACCTCTCGTTTGCCACACTCTCGCGGTGCTTTCAAGCCCGATATCTCAGTTTATCATAAAAAAGTCATTTTGGGGTGTAAAATTTTCACCCAGAATCGTAAAAAGATTTTCAAAATATTCCGGCAGCGGTGCATCGACTATGATCCTCTCTCCGCTTTCGGGGTGGGTAAAGCCCAGCCGCATGGCATGCAGGCATTGCCCTCTCATGTCTTTTGCGGCGCTTTGCGGGATACCGGCCATGGCCAGCTCCTTTTTCACCCTTTTCTGCTCCGCAGCCTCATCACCGATCCCATCGGCCGGCCCGCGAAACCGTCCGTAGATCCCGTCTCCCAGCAGGGGATAGCCAAGATGCGACAGATGCACCCTGATCTGGTGCGTTCTGCCCGTTTCAAGCCTGCACTCAATATAGGACAGCTTTTCAAACCGCTCCAGCACTCTTACATGGGTGATGGCGTTTTTGCCCTCTCCCTTCGCTGCAATGGCCATTCTCTTTCGATCGCGCGGATCTCTTCCGATGGGCTGATCGACAGTAAATTCATCCTCCAAAGGATTGCCCCAGATCAGCGCCCGATAGCTTCGCTCAATGCTGTGCTCTGCCAGTTGCTTTGCCAGCGCTCTGTGTGAGCTGTCGTTTTTGCAGATCATGAGTGACCCCGTGGTATCTTTATCGATCCGGTGTACAATACCGGGTCTGAGCACACCGTTGATACCGGAGAGCTGCCCTCTGCAGTGATACAGTACCGCATTGACCACCGTGCCGCTCATATGCCCCGGCGCAGGATGCACCACCATGTTTTTGGGCTTGTCGATCACCAGAACATCTTCATCCTCAAACAGAATGGAAAGGGGGATGTCCTCCGGCTCCACCAGCAGCTCTGTTGCGGGTGGCAGATATGCCTCGATGACTTCTCCCTCTTTCAGTTTCCGGCTTGCTCTGACGCTCCTGCCGTCCACGGTAACGCGGCCTTCTTCTATGATTTTCTGCCAATAGCTGCGGGACCGGTCCGGCTGCAGCTCGCTCAGGGTCTTATCCAGCCGACTGCCTTCCGCCCGGGCTTCTGTTTCTATTCTGATGTAGATATCACTCTTATCCATACACTTTAGACCCGGCGGCTCAAACGTCCTTTTGTCCGGTCTCTTCCTTCTTTTTCTGCCGGCGTCCTGCGCTCTCCATAAACTTCAGATCCTCATCCTTGCAGACAAAGACAACCCAGATCACCAGAAGCAGCACTCCCACGGTCACACAGACATCCGCCACATTAAAGACCGGAAAATCGATCAGGGAAAAATAAAGAAAATCGATCACATAGGATAGTCTGAGTCTGTCAATGAGATTACCGACACCTCCGGCCGCGATCATGGTCAGCGAAATATGCCAGACCAGATAGTGCCTGCCGGCAGGCACTTTTGCCAGCAGATAAAACACCGCCACCAGCATGACTGCGGTGACCAGGATAAACAACACTCTGGCATCCTCCAGCATGGAAAAAGCGGCTCCTCTGTTCTCCAGATAGTGAAGCCGGAACACTCCGTCTATCACGATATAATCTTCGCTTCCCCGCAGCTTTCCCACTGCCAGCAGCTTGGTGAGCTGATCTGCGGCAATGAGCAGAACAGCGATGATCAGATCCACGATGTAAAATATTTTTTTATCGCTTTTCATGTTCCCTTCCCTGCCCGTCAATCAAGCTTGTCGGCATCACTTACATAGATCTCCCTGATGCCCGCCAGTACTTCTTCATC
>CAJOOZ010000144.1 GCA_905236705.1 uncultured Lachnospiraceae bacterium
ACGATCTTCATAGCAGGATCCTTTAAGCTTACCAGATAATCCAAAAGATAAGATCCCACACTGCCCAGGCCGATGATCATCACACAATACGATCCGCCCCTGACATGCTCCTTTACCAGATTCAGTCTCTCCTCTGTCGTTTTCACTCCACTACTCATCCTTTCTCCAGCCGGCTTCAATGGCGGCAAAATCCTCTCTGGTATTACAATTGGTCCAGTCTGCAAAGCCCACCAGTTCCACCTCTTCCTGCGGGATCCGATCCAGATAATCTCCGATCAGAACCAGATTCGTCCCATCCATTTTCCCTTCTCCAAAGTGTTCCACAGTATCCCGCAAAATATCCATATCCGTAAACTTCCAAACCTGACCGGAATGAAAGATTCCGGAAAAAGGCTCCTCCAAATTCAAAAGTCCATGGGAAGCGTTAAAAGCATACCTAAGCGCCCCTTCTCCGTTTTGATATAGCACCACTGCCTTGTCAGCATAGATCGGCGTCGGATTCCATGTCACAACCGATTTAGTGCTTGCCACAACCCTGTCAAAGGAAGCCCTGTCAAAATCCAGATCCCCTTCAATAAACACAATCTCCTCAACCTCCGGAACGGAAAGTGCATGCTTTAGTCCCAGATACAGACTATAGCCGGATGACAGCTTCTCAAAATACGGATTATAGACCATCTCCATCCTGCAACTATATTCCCGGGGCAACATCTCATTCACATAGGTCTGAAGCTCCTCATAGCGGTATCCTCCCACCAACACAATCCGCTGCGCAAAATCGCATTTTTCCAGCATGTGATACAGCAGTGTATCCTTGGGATCCTTCGTATGATAAATCGCTTTCAGACACACATCCCTTTCCGGAACCCCCCGGTTAAACCGGCTGGATATCCCCGCATTGGTTATGATCACCGTCTTCATTTCTTCTCCCTCTCTCCGAAAGCTTTATTCCATATCAGCCAGATAGTTCCTGACACACTCAGCCAGCCCCTTTTCCAGATTCATGACCGGCTTCCATCCCGTCCGCTGCCGGATCTTTTCCGTGGCAAGAAGACGTCTTTCCGGATCCGATTCCCTATATCCCTCAAATCGAATCTGTGGGTTATCGATCTTCATTTCCCGGGCGATCATCTCCACCAGATGCACAATAGTCACTTCTTCGTCTGTAGCCACATTATATACCGTTCCATCCAACGCCTCATCCGATGCCAGAAGCGCAAGAACCGCACTGCAGCTGTCATAGTTATGCAAAAAAGTCCGCCTGTTCTTTTTGGAATTTTCCAGCAGCGTCACACTGCCATCTGCCTTCAGACTGTCAATGATATGAGGAATGATATGCTTCGGAAACCGTTCATTTTTGCTGTAAACATTGGCAAACCGAATGGAGCAGCCCCGGATCCTGCCCTCATCCACCGCATCCTTGATAAAAAACTCCGTCAACAGCTTACCTGTAGCATAGCTGGTCCGCTGGCTGTGCTCCGCGACCGCCAGAGTCAGGAAATCATCCTCCCGCACACCCCCGTTTTCATTCCAGGAATTCATGGAATAAACCTCCGAAGTAGAGCAATTGATAAACTTGTCCGCACCCACACGGATTGCCTGCTGCAAAAATGCATTCATCCCTTCCACATTGGTTTCAAAGGTCTCATAGACATGGTAAAAATGCTCCGTATGCACCACTGCGGCACAGTTGATATAAACAACCTCATCAAAATCAGGTTTGGCTGAGAGAATACGGCCTTCAAAATCTGCCATCTGATCCCGATCGTTCAAATCATATTCCAGAAAAGTGAAACGTTCATCCTCTATTACATCCTCTACTGTCTCCAGCGAGGATGCATAGAAATTATCAAATCCAAGCACACGGTCCTGCCCGTCCGGATCTGCTAAAATCTGCCTTACTAATTCATTACCTGTCATCCCGGTCACACCACTGATCGCATACAAAGTTTTCATAAATGATAACCCCCTTCAAAACCCGGGTAGTGTCATACTATCCCCATCATCATTTCCCGACAGCCGGTATGATCATATCCCGATCTGCAGCCGGCTTCGATAAAAATCATCTACCTGTCCATGGAAATGACTCATGGCCTTTTCCACATCATAACTGACCGATCTCATCAGGCACTCTCCCGTTTCCGGCTCCCAGATCGCATAATTGGCCCGTGGATCATGATTGCGCGGTTGTCCCACAGAACCGGGATTGAGAAACACCGTCTTTTTCCGGTTTCTGTAGAGTGCATCCTGAGTCTCGTAATAATTGGCAAAAAAATGAGGCAAATGAGAGTGACCCGATAACACCATATCGTAATCCCGGTAATCACCCCCCAGCTGCCCGGGAGCGATCGCCTTCCAATAAGGATCCTGAAGACTCCCGTGAATGGCCAGACACTTTTTCCCATCCAGCTCAAAGACGGTCTGCCCCTCAGGGGTCAGCGCATCCTGCAGATAACCACGGCTCTTTTCATTCAGCACACTTGCCGTAAAGCGGGCCGATTCCTGTCCACGGGCAGAGGAAAATCCCTCGAAAAATTCATCCAGCACAGCCCTTTCATGATTGCCTCGGATATTGCAGAATACCGTGTATCTGTCTGTGATATTTTCTCTCAAAAAGGCCACCGTCTCATTGGACTGCATCCCATAATCAATCAGATCTCCCAATAAAAGAATGCCGCGAATGTCAAAAAGGAGTAAATCTTCAGACACTGATTCCAGTGCCTGCAAATTCCCATGAATGTCTGACATGACGGCATACCCTGTTATTTTCACTGTTCTCCTCCCGCACGAATCAGATCTCTTTGATCAAAGAGATCACTTCCTTGATCGGCAGGAGCTGTGCGTCCACCTCATGTGCTCTGTGATGCAGCAAAATACTCCTGGCCACCTCCTGCATGGCAGGGAAAGCAGCACGCAAAAGCTGATTGGCGTAAATCACGATATTCACGCCATGCTCTGCCAGCTCTACTTCGGTAACCGTATTGAAAGAGGATGGTACAACAACAAGCGGTGTCGACTTATCCTCCTCACGGAAAGCGTCACAAAACGCCAGAATCTCATCCGGCTCCTTTTTGCGGCTGTGGATCATGATCCCGTCCGCACCGGCCTTGACATAAGCACGTGCCCTGGACAAAGCGTCCTCCTGTCCCTTTTCCAGGATCAGGCTCTCGATCCTAGCGATGATCATGAAATCATCCGATACCTGTACCCGTTTGCCGGCTGCTATCTTTTCGCAAAAATTCTCAATGGAATCCTGTGTCTGCTCAACCTCTGTTCCGAAGAGAGAGTTCTTCTTCAGTCCCGTCTTGTCCTCAATGATAACGGCAGAAACGCCCATCCGCTCCAGCGAACGCACCGTGTAGACGAAGTGCTCTGTCAGACCGCCTGTATCTCCATCAAAGATGATCGGCTTGGTCGTAACCTCCATTACATCCTCAATCGTCCGGAATCGGGAAGACATATCCACCAGTTCAATATCCGGCTTTCCTTTATTGGTACTGTCACACAGAGAACTGATCCACATAGCATCATACTGATCAATGGCCTCTCCCTCGATCACCATGGTCTTCTCTGCGATCAGACCCGTCAAACCACTGTGGACCTCTATCGTCTTGACAATGGGGACAAGACCCAGAATACGCTTTAGTCTCGCCCTGCGAAACTCCGGCATCATCAGCTTGTCATCCAGCTGTCTGTCAATCCTGGTCACCTGATCATTGCGGGTATAAGGGACGCTGACCAGCTCACCGCCATATTCCTGCAACAGCGACTCAATATTTTTTTTGATCACCTGCATACTGGCCGAACCCCAGTTGTCACCATGAACTACATAGTCCGGATGCAAGTCCCTAATAATCTCATCATACAGGATCTCATTCTGTACTACGACCCGCTCAATCCCTGGAAGTGCCTCCACCATAGCCACACGCTCTGCTGTAGTCTTGGTGGGAAAACGGTTATAGCGCAGACTCTGTTCATCGCAGAGTACACCCACCGTAACACTGCCCAGTTTTCTGGCTTCTTCCAAAATCCGCAGATGTCCTTCATGAATCACATCCGTACAAAAGCAGGTATATACTTTTTTCGCTCCCATAGATTCTTTATCCCCCGTTTGTCGTATTGTTTCAACGCCGATATAACTCTATTTTAATGAGGATTGAGCACAATGTCAATTTGCCCCGGCCTTTCCGTAATTTCTCTACTTTGTAAATTGCTCTATTTTGCAGGTATGCGTTTTTTCCTTCTCATCATAATTGATGCCGACAAAAAGTAAGTCTCCATGATACAGGGAAAGTGAGTCAAAATACTGTTTATCCCGTATCTGATCAATGGCGCTTTCTGCACTC
>CAJOOZ010000145.1 GCA_905236705.1 uncultured Lachnospiraceae bacterium
CTGCCAGAAGGAGAAGCAAAAGTGCCCTGACCACATACGCCGCCCTGCCGCGATATCTGCTGCGCCGGACATACAGATACAGGTCCAATACCAGTAGCAGGATTGCCGCAAGGATCAGCCATCGACGGATACTGCGCCTTACCAGAACATGGGCGGTTCCTGCGCCGTTTTGCGCCTCCATCTTTAAGCGCCCGTCCGATTCGTCTTCCATGGGAAACAGCACGGCGTAATCTTCCGTCAGTTCCCCGTCAGAAATGCTGTAGAGGCCCGTTTTGTCCGTTCTGACTTCCAGACCGCTGCTGTCATAGTGGGATGACGGATTGATGACAGGCATCTGTCCCGCAGTATAGATGTGGCTTGCCAGAATCTGTCTGTCGGACAGAAAGCCCAGGCTGTTGGCAAACCAGACAGGAAACTCGGGCAGCAGTGCCAGATCGCTCTCACGGATGTCAAAACCCACACAGATTCGCCTGACGCCGTCAGGATCGACTCCGTAATACCCCAGACACTGCTCTCCCGCTGCCAGAAAGCTTCTGCCCCACTCGGGCACATCAAAAGTCACGCTTTCATTTACGCCAAAGGTGCTCTCTTCGATCCCTTCCGTCAGCTCGGAATCCAGGAAGGTGACTACCGCGCCCTTCACGCTTTCCGTCTCTCCCCATCCGCCGCCGAACCTCAAAATACCGTTGATGGTTTCCCCCGGCCGCTCCTCGTCCTGCACTGTCTGCTTTCCTGCTGCCGCAATCGGCATAAAATCGCCAGACCCGGCGCCGGCATCAAAGATTGCGATCCGTTCATTTCCGATCAGGGTCTCGTTTTCCAGTTTTGTGATCGTTTTGCCGGTGACTGCCTCATACGCCTTTTCGATAAATCTGTTTCCGTTTCCTATGAGCGCCACACTTATAATTTCGCTTGTTTCGGGAAAAATATAATTTAGATTATCTTTTTGTAGAGAGTCTTCCCTGCCACTTGAAAAAGTAATGGCGGATAGTTCCGCCCGCAGATATGAGCCTTCCTCCCCCCGCTGCAGATCCTCAAATAAAACTGACTCCGCCCCCGCAGGATCAAGCTTCAGATGTCTGACCCCCAGCAGTCTGTTTTCTCCTTCATACAGGCTGACATCGCACTCCGCTTCGGAGTCTGCGAAACTCTTCACCAATACGATGGCATCACTGCCACTTGCACTGGCCGAAACGACGGCCAGGTTTTCGGCGGCTTCTCCCAGGGGGATCACCTGCCAGGTTTCCTCCGCCTCAAGCGCCGCAGCTCCTTCTCCATCCGTCAGGATCAGAACCCTGTCCGCCTGTTCGGACAAAAGAAGCTCTCTGACACCGTACAGATCACCGGCCAGATCCGTCACCCGGCTCTGTTTGATCAGTCGCTTCAATTTGGCGTGATCCGTGCTGCCGGAAGCCAGTAAATGGGTACTGCTGTCCGAAGTGATCAGTGTCACTTCCCCCCGACAGTTCTCCAGATATGCTAGTGCCAGCTCTTTTGCTTCGTCAAAACGACTGTTTCCCTTTTCCGTCAGATGCTGCATGCTCGCACCTGTATCCAGTACGATCGCCACCGACCCGCCGCTGCCTGATGCCATTCCCAGAAGAGGGCTCATGAGAGCAGCCGTCAAAAGCAGCATGATCAGTATCTCAAGATACATCAGCGGATCGGAAACAAACTTCTCCCAGAAGGCCGCAGACTGATTGACCCCCACGATCTTTCTCCAGATCAGATTGGAGGGTACCACAGTTTTCGTTCCTTTGGGACGAAGCAGGTATAATATAATGATCACAGGCGCCCCGATCAAAAAGATCAGGGGCCACAGATTTTCAAATACCATCTGTTATCCTTTACTGTTGTTATGTTAAATCTGCATTTTATATATCGCGCAATCCGCTAAAATACTTGTTACGGTTCCCGTTTTCGCTATTGCGTCAAGACTCGCTTGCGAGTCTTGCGCGCCGGATTCGGGTCAGCTTTAGCTGACAAATTCCTAACCGAATCCGTGCGCATCCTTGCGGAGCATTTTAACTCAGTCGGAGCTTGTACCCCGACTGAGTATAGCTTGTCGTAACCTCCCACCTTCGCCATCGCCTAGAGGTGGGGGATTTCTCCGACTGAGTTAAGATCTTCTCATAGCCGCCTTCGCTATTGCTTAAAGATGGGGAATCTCTCCGACTGAGTTAAAATCTTCTCATAGCCATCTTCTACGCGGCAGGTGTAATACCCGGCCCCCGCCGCAGCTGCGATTCTGTGGGTCTCTTCCAGAAACCCGGAATATGCTCTCTCGTAGGCTTCTGCCGTCCTGTTGTCAAGGCTCAGATTCACAATATCATATGCACCCTCCGAATCCTCCAGGCTGTAGGTTCCGCTCATGGCCACGCTCCGTTCCTCGGGTGCACTGATCTGTAAAAGGATCACCTCCTGCCCCTTGTACCGAAGGTAACGGCAGAGCTTTTCTCCCTTCTGCAAAAAACTCTCCTCGCAGAAATCAGAAATTAAAATCGTCATCCCCCGGGGCAGATAGGAAACACCCCTTACCGCCTGTTCCAGATCAGCCATCCCGCCGGCGGTGGCTTTTTCCACAGCCAGAAGAGCTCTTTTGACATTACCTTTGTTGCCGCCAAACCGCAGGCTCTGAAGCTGCCCGCCGCTGATGACGTTCAGTCCGACCCTGTCCAGATTGGAAAGCGCGATCACAGCCATGGCTCCGGCCAGACGGCGTGCCAGGATATCCTTGCCCCAGAATCCCATGGATGCACTCAGATCCAGAAAAATATTGACGGCTCCTTCTCTCTCTTCCAGATATTCCCGCACATAGGGTTTTTCCAGACGGGCATAGACATTCCAGTCGATCCTCCTGATATCATCTCCGGGCAGATATTCCCGATAGTCCGAAAATTCCGCACTGCTGCCTTTTAGGAGCGAACGGCGCCGCCCCTGATAATTCAGTGTGCTTTTTTGGGTAATGGCCAGCTTCAGACGCGATACTTTCTGGAAAAAGGCCGAATCAAAAATATGCTGTTCTTCCTCTGCCGCATCAGTCGGAATCCTCTGCTGTGGATTCATCAGCGCGCCTTTACCGGATGTTTCTCAAGAAGTTCCCTAATGATATCATCCGCTCCGACCCCTTCCGAGACGGCATCAAAGCTCAGCACCAGTCTGTGCCGAAGGACGATATATGCCACAGATCTGAGGTCTTCAAATGACACGTTGTATCTGCCTTCCGTAAACGCCCTGGCTCTGGCCAGTCTGAGCATGGCCTGCGCAGCTCTGGGGCTGGCGCCCTCTCTTACATACCGGTTTGGCTCATGGGTGGCACAGATCAGCTCGGTGAGATGATCCATCACTGGATCGGCAATGGGGATCATTGCTGTCTGCTGCATCATATCAAACAATCCCTGTCTGTCGCAGACCCTTTGTGCCTTTGGTTTTTCCTTGCCCTTTTCCTTCTCTCCCAGCTCGGTCAGACGAAGGATCTCTTTCAGCTCCTCTCCCTCGGGAAATCCCAGGTTCAGCTTGCACAAAAAACGGTCAAGCTGCGCCTCCGGAAGCGGATAGGTCCCTTCCGTCTCGATAGGATTCTGCGTCGCCAGCACATAAAACGGATCCGGCAGCCTGTGTGTCTGTCCGCCCTCGGTCACGGTTCCCTCCTGCATGGCTTCCAAAAGTGCTGACTGGGTTTTGGGCGTCGCTCTGTTGATCTCATCCGCCAATACGATATTGGCAAAAACAGGTCCCTCTCTGAAAGTAAATTCACTGCCCGTCTCATTTCGCATCAGAATACTGGTTCCCGTGATGTCCTGCGGCATCAGATCGGGCGTAAACTGTATTCTCTTAAACGACAGATCGAACACTCTGCTAATGGTATGAACCAGTCTGGTCTTGCCCAGTCCCGGCATACCCTCCAGCAGAACATTGCCACCCGCCAGCATCACCATCAAAACCTGATCGATGATCTCTTGTTGCCCGACGATTTCTTTTGCGATCTCCTGACGACACCTCAATAATGTTTCTCTGCTCTCCTCAAATTGTGACATTCCGGTTCCTCCTGCCATTCAAAAGTATCATGATGCCAAACTCAAAATCCGTCAAAATAATTCTTGATCACATCCGTCATTCCGGGGGGGTAACGCCCCTGGGACAGCCCTTCTACCGCTTTTTGGCGGTATTCGCCGATGACTGCACTGCCATCCACATGCTCACCCTGCCAGGTCAGTCCATTCTGCGAGCGATAGCTTTCGCTCTCGCCCTCGCCGATCTGACCTAACAGATTCTCATCCATCCCCTCACGTCCGGGAATGCTCACATAATCGTGACTGTTTGTTCCTGTGCCTACGTCCGACTGCCCGCCTGCTCCGCCGCCGTTTCCCTTGCCGGATTCCTGCTGACCGTTCGGCGCAGCGTTTTCATTATTACCGGCATTTGGCCCCGCATCTGCGGCGCCGTTTCCGCTGCCGTCATTTCCCTCTGCGGGCTGTCCATCATTGTCCCCAGAGGTTGTTTCCCCCGATTTTTGCTCCGGCTGCCCCTTTTGATCATCGCCGCCTGCATCACTCTTGTCTGTGTCCTGCCCTTCATCCTGCTGTGCTCCGCTCTGCTGGTTTTTCCCGCTTTCTTCGTTCCCCTTTTGGGTTATGGCCTCTCCGGGACTTTCTCCCGGGTTCTTTGTCTCATCCGGATCGCTTTTGCCATCCTCATTCTGCCCATTCTTTGGTTCATCCTCACCTTCCTGCTGAGCCGTGGCAGCTTCTTTCTGCTCCTCACCCTGTTGTCCGTTTTCCCCTTTTCCTGCATCAGCCAGCTCATCAGAAGGCTGATCCGGCACACTGCCGGCAATCTGATCTGATGCCTCCGACAACGCTCCCGCATTCCCTCCTGCATCCTGTTTCGCCATCACCGCCAAAAGGCTGCTCATTTCCCTGAGCTTGAAATCAAGCTTGTCCTTTTCCTTTTCCGCCGCCTCCCGGGTCTTTTGCTTGGGCAGAGCAGTTTTACTGTCCGACAAAGCTTTTTTCATTTCGGCCAGACTCTTTTTCTGCTCTTCACTCAGCTTGGCAGTCATTGCCTCATCCAGCGCCTCCTCGGCATTTGAGATCTTTTTCTCACTCTCTCTGCGGATCATCTGTGCCTCATGACGGTCCACTGCCTGTTCTTTGGCGGGTGAGGGAACAAAAAACAGCCCGATCTGCAAGAGCAGTATAGCGCAAAAAACCCATAACATCGCGGTATTTCCGATATATTTAATCCTGATTAAACTTTCTTTCCCCTTCAGCATTTGTGCGGCATCTTCCCTTTGCAGCATGGATATCTCATCTGCTGCGTCACGGTTTTCAAGCGCCGTAGTCACCCGTTCCTGCAGACCAAAGGAATCAATATACAACGCCGTTTCTTTTTCGGTGGGCTGATGGAGCATGGCAAAACAGGCTGCCGTAAAGACGCCGGCCGCCCAGATCAGAAGCACATATAAATAAGCATAATACACAGGGGTAAAGAGCGAGATAAGAAGCACCAGACAGCCGCAAATGCCCGCGATGGAAACCGCAGGCAGCAGAAAAGATAAAAAGAGCCGGACATAGAGCTTCCGTCTCGTTTTTTCCATATAGATCCCGAGATAGGAAAAATCATTTTCCTTCATGATCGTCCTCTACTTGTCATTCTTGTGGTGAAGCGGATTGATAATATAAGCTGACAGTTTCATAAAACAAAAGGTGAACAAAAGGATCAGGATGGCCGCTATCGTGATCCAGACAGCCGGTTTTCCCAGAAATGACAATCCGGGCAGGTTTTCCTCCAGCAGCTCTCCCGCCAGAAAATCGTCGCCTGTTATGACAGAGCCGAAAAATTCCACAAACATGAACACGGGATTCGGTAGCAGGAAAACGGTTGCCAGAAAGGTCATTGCTTTTTCCGCAAGACTTCCCGCTGTGCCGGTGGTCATGTAAAAATGAACAGTTCCCAGAATGAGCGGCACAAAGCCCATCATGCAGTATGCAAAAATGACGATGTAACTCATTATGATGGCGGTAATGCTTTTTTTGCAGACAGATGAGCAAAATACACCGATGGCTCCTTCAAACAGAGCCAGCAGAAGCGTCAGCAGCAGAAAGAAAAACAGTGAGAGCCAGCTGACCCCTCCGATCGTAAAGCCGATGGCCATAATGGGAACCGATGCCAGCACGTAAGTCATTACCCTGACTACGGCGGAAAGGATTTTGCCGGTCACGATCTGCATAGGGCTGATCCGCGTGGTCAGCATGATATCAAAGGTCTGTCTTTCTTTTTCTCCGGCAATGGAAGATGCTGTTATGATGGGAATGATCAATGCCACAATGCAGATCTCCGCAGTCGCCACAACGGGATACAGGGCGATAAACGAAGAATATCGCTGTGCATTCGAATCCGCGTAGCCGGCGCCGCCCAATATACTCAGGGCGATCAGAAAGACCAGCATCAATATGCCCTCATAGGCAAAAAGTCCCCAGGAAAAACGCATACTCCTGGACGTGATCGTCAGATCCCTTTTGGTAATAGGATTGATCTTTTTCAACTCTCTGCCTCCTGCCCTTTTGTCAATTGCATAAACATGGTTTCCAGGTTGTTCTGTTCTCTGTGAAAGCCGTGTATGAATACACCCTGCTGCAGGATCTCTATCAGCAGGCGGTTCAACTGCTGATCACCTCCCGGGAATCTGATCTTGATCTCATTTTCCATGACGGATTCCACCGAAATATCATTGATCTGTCTGATGACTGCCACTGCTCTTTCAATCTCTTTGCGGATCTCCAGGATGATCACGTTCTCATTTTCTCCCGCTTGCAATATATCCTCTATCCTGCCCACAGCCACCAGGTTGCCCTGATTCATGACGCCGATGGAGGTGCACATTTCGGAAAGCTCGGAGAGAATGTGAGAACTGATGATGATGGTCTTTCCCATGCTCCTGAGATTCATTAAAAGTTCCTTCATCTCGATCCTGGCTCCCGGATCAAGACCGGAGGAGGGCTCATCGAGCACCAGCAGCATGGGATCATGCAGCAGCGCCCTTGCCACACAGAGTCTCTGTTTCATTCCCCTCGAAAGAGAATCCACATATGCCTCTCTCTTATCCGACAGATTGACCAGTTCCAACAGATCCGCAGTCAGCTTCCGACTCTCGGAAGCTGAGATCCCATATAAAGAACCGTAAAACTCCATATACTCGCTGACCTTGAAATTGTCATAAACGCCGAAAAAATCCGGAACGTAACCGATGTAGCTCTTGACCTTGTCAGGCTCATCCCTAAGCCTGGCGCCGCCTATCACCACTTCCCCCGAAGTCTCCCGCAAAAGGCCGCACACGATCCGGATGGTTGTGGTCTTGCCCGCTCCGTTGGGTCCCACAAAGCCAAAGAGATCCCCCTTGGGAATATGCAGGTTCAGATCCTTCACAGCCTGAAAGGAACCATAATTTTTATATAAATGCTCAATATACAGCATATTGCATACTCCTTATCTGATCGAGTACAGACACATAAGATCGTTCTCCGTCGTTATATCATCAAACAGATCCGGAGCATCTTCCGTCACACCCAGACAGTAGGTATGGGTGTCGTCTGTATAAATATCATAATCCGCCATCTCAATCGCGGCCATGTAACGGGCCTCTTCATATTTACGATCGTAATAATATTCGGCGCTCAGATTCTGCATGCCTCCATATCCGCTGACCACCATCTGACTTTCTTCGCGGTGACTGATATCCTCTGTGCTGACGGTTGTCTGATCTGCCACATCCTTAAAAATGTAGGCAAAGTTGCCCTGCTTTACCATAACGTATTTCAGATCATGTCCCGTCTCGTTTGTCAGCTCGCCGCTGATCATTCCCGAACCCGGTTTTTCTTCAAAGTACAGATCTCCCGTTGCCGTGTTCTCACCAAGTGCCAGCATCTTGATCTGTTTAAAACTGCCGCCCGGTTCGTGGGTCATGCTCATTTTCCCCTGATCCGTGCGGATGGTGCAGGGGTAGTCATCCGTATAGATATAATCCTTTTCCAGCGGCATAGCCGAATAAAAGCCCTGTGCAAAATCCGCTTTCCACGGCTTATTGCCGGACTTGTATGCGGCAAAATAGGTATGAGTATGCCCGTTTCCCGAAGCTTCAGCCACTGTAACACTGCTGACATTCAGCCCCCTGACCTGATAGCGCAGTCCGCTTAAAAAGATCAGAATGACGAAGCCGAAGGAAATCGCAGGGATCACAACCCAGATCAGTTCTCTTTTTTTTATTTTCTTCAGGATCAGATAAATGACCGGTCCGATCAGCAGCACATACAGGATGATCAGAAAGCGAACCAGACCGAACTGTAACGGAACGGGCTCCTCCATAAAGTTGAAGAGCCTGTTCATATTGTATAACTTGCCCTGCAAAGAGTCTGCTCCCGTTCCCTGTGCATAGATACCCATGAGTTCATAGAGATTTTCGAGCAGGTACATATCATCTCCAAAATCAGAGTCCTCTCCCGAGGCAGACCCGTCGCCGCTCCCACCCGCGCCGCTGCCCAAGTCATCACCCAGACCCAGCGGAAGCACCGTGACTGCGCCGCTGCCCATCTGCTTTATCGGAATCTCGCCAAAGCTCCCGTTTTCCTTGATATAAGTGTTTCCGTAATCGATCCCTGTCATGGGTGAAGAAGCATCACCCTCCGTCAGGATCCTGATATCCAGCCGGTCTTCTCCAAAGCCCGCTACACTCTCCCATCTGGCTCCGGTTCCGATGATCAGCGCGCCTCCCGCCGAAACCCAGTCCACGATGCAGTCGATCTGTCCCGCATCGAGGGCGGAAGTATCAATATCATCCACAACAAGATACTTAAGATCCGCCAGATCAGCTTCGTCGAAATTCTGTTCCAGCTGCCTTAGAATGATGCTGCCCTGTCTGCCATTGATGGCCATGATCCCGCCGTTATAATCCATCCATCCGAGGCGCCCCGGATGATCCGATAAAATACCTACCTTGAATCCGTCTCTTTCCCTGTCGGCGAACAAATCCGCATATTTGAATGTTTTCGTTCCTTCCAAGGTCCCGTTTTTCCGTCTGACCATGACTGTAAACTCACGTTCACTGCCATTGTCCGCCTCCACCGCCCTGGAAGGGATCTGAAGCTTTACCTGCTTTTTTTCTCCACGGGGAAGTGCTACCGTTTGTGCATAATGGGTCGTGATCCGTTCATAGTCCAGGGCAAAAACGACCTCCCCTGTCATATCCGCTCCCTTATTTGTGACATCCAGGATTACCTCATAACATTCCCTGATGCTGTTTCCGGTGGCGGATGCTTCAATTTCAAAGTTGCCCTCGCCGGCCTTTTCTTCCTCCGTGGATGCTTTTGTCTCCACGGCAAAAAGCGTCATCAAGGGCCAAAGAAATGCCGCGATCAGAAAAAGGGCTGCTGCGTTTATTTTCGTTTTCATCTCTTTTCTCATAAAATTCATTATACCATATACACAGCCGCTATTTCAAAATAAATTAAATCGAAAAAAGACGCCCAAAAAGGGCGCCTTTTCCGGTTTAAAAACTGTTTTATTTGTTGGCGATAGCTGCCTTGATATCAGCTGTCAGCTGAGGAACGATCTTGTTCAGATCGCCTACGATACCGTAATCAGCTACATCAAAGATAGGAGCATCCTCATCCTTGTTGATGGCAATGATCAGGTCTGACTCTTCCATACCTGCAACGTGCTGGATCGCACCGGAGATACCGATCGCAAAATATACATTGGGACGGACAGTCTTACCGGTCTGACCTACCTGCAGATCCTTGGGCTTCCAGCCTGAATCTACAACTGCACGGGAGCAGCTTACGGTTCCGCCGAGTACTTCTGCCAGATCCTCAAGGATCTTGAAGTTCTCAGGGCTTCCCACACCACGGCCGCCGGAAACCAGGATCTTGGCATCCATGATATCCACTGTATCGGAAACAGCCTTTACCACCTCTTTGATGGTCACGTAACGATTATTGGGGGTAAAGCCGGGATTGAACTCAACGATCTCTGCCTTTGCACCCTTCTTGGGCTCAATCTTCTGCATAACACCGGGACGAACCGTTGCCATCTGAGGACGATTGTTAGGGCATGCAATGGTAGCGATGGTATTACCGCCGAAAGCAGGACGGGTCATGAGCAGCTGATTATGCTTCTGCTCCTGATTGGGAATTGCTACCAGCGGGAAATCACCGATCTCAAGAACGGTACAGTCAGCCGTCAGACCGGTTGCAACTCTTGCTGAAACCGTAGGACCCAGATCACGGCCGATGGCAGTTGCGCCTACCAGAACGATCTCAGGCTTGAACTCATTGATAACGGATGCAAGAGCATGTGCATAAGGCTCTGTCCTGTAGTCCTTAAGCTCGGGATCATCTACTACGATGACCTTGTCTGCACCGTACTCAGCCAGCGAATCCGTCAGATTCTTTACATCGGAACCGATGAGTACTGCGGTTACTTCCTTGTTGTCCAGAGACTCTGCCAGCTCTCTGGCCTTGCCCAGCAGCTCGTATGCGATAGAGCTGATCTCATTGTCCACCTGCTGTGCAAAGACAAATACGCCTTTATATTCTTCTAAATTCATTTTTTTCACCACCTTTATCTATTAAATGATATGCTTCTCAAGCAAACGATCTGTGATATACTGTGCTGCCTCTTCGGGAGAATCGGGAGTCACCTTGGTACCGGCGCCCTTCTTTACCTTGTCGGAAGCCTTGGCGATCTTGGTCGGTGAACCCTTCAGACCCAGATTGGAATCATCCACATCCTTCAGATCTGCTCTGCCCCAGGTCGTGATCTCTGCTGCGCATGCATCAAAGATGCCGCCGGGTGTCATGTAGCGGGGCTCATTAAGCTCGGAAAGAGCGGTGATCAGGCAGGGCATCTCAGCCTCCAGTACATGATAACGATCATCATACTGTCTCTGTACTCTTACCTTATTGCCCTCAACCTCGATCTTTTGTGCATAAGAGATAACGGGAAGTCCCAGATGTTCAGCGATCTGAGGACCTACCTGAGCGGTATCGCCGTCGATTGCCTGACGACCGGTGATGATCAGATCATATTCCAGATTTCTCAAAGCGCCTGCGATGGTAGTGGAAGTAGCCCAGGTATCAGCTCCGCCCAGCACTCTGTCGGTTACCAGGATGCCCTTGTCTGCGCCCATTGCGATCGCCTCACGCAGAACATCAGTTGCCTTGGGAAGACCCATGGTCAGCACGGTTACCTCTGCGCCATATTCATCTTTTAATCTGAGAGCTGCTTCCAGACCGGCCTTGTCATCCGGATTCATGATCGCCAGCATGGCTGCTCTGTTCAGTGTACCGTCGGGGTTGAAGCTGACGCCGCCCTTGGTATCCGGTACCTGTTTAATACATACAACGACTTTCATTGTTTTCCTCCTTAACGTATAGTAAGCTGCATCTTATTTCAAAAGAGCCGCTGAAATAACCATTCTCTGAACCTCACTGGTGCCTTCGTAGATCTCGGTGATCTTGGCATCACGCATCATACGCTCTACATCATATTCTCTGATGTATCCATAACCGCCGTGAAGCTGTACACACTTGGTGGTCACTTCCATCGCGATCTCGGCTGCTGCCAGCTTGGCCATGGCAGCCTCTACGGAATAAGAGGTCTTGGGATTCTCGGCAAACTCGGCTTTCTTCATGGCTGCCTTGTAAACCAGAAGCTTGGCAGCCTCAACCTTGGTTGCCAGATCAGCCAGTACAAACTGGGTATTCTGGAATGCGCCGATGCTGCGGCCGAACTGCTTTCTCTCTTTTACGTAGGCAATGGTGGTCTCCAGAGCGCCCTCTGCCAGACCCAGAGCCTGTGCAGCGATACCGATACGGCCGCCGTCAAGAGTATGCATTGCAATATTGAAGCCTTTACCCTTGGCGCCCAGAAGGTTTCCTGCAGGAATGCGGCAGTCCGTAAAGATCAGCTCATAGGTGGATGATCCGCGGATACCCATCTTGTTCTCCTTGGTACCGAAGGTGAAGCCGGGGGTACCCTTCTCAACGATGAATGCGGAGATCTCTTTCATCATCTTGCCGCGCTTTTCAACCTTGCCGGTAACTGCGATCACGATATATACATCAGCTTCCTTACCATTGGTAATGAAGCACTTGGAACCGTTCAGAACCCACTCATTGGTTGCTTCATCAAGGACAGCCTTGGTCTGCTGACCCTGTGCATCGGTACCTGCTCCGGGCTCGGTCAGACCGAAAGCGCCCAGCTTTTTGCCGCTTGCAAGATCAGGCAGATATTTCTGCTTCTGCTCTTCGGTACCATAGGTCAGGATGGGGTCCACACACAGTGATGTATGTGCGGAAACGATAACGCCTGTTGTACCGCAGACCTTGGACAGCTCCTCCACGCACATGGCATAAGTCAGTGCATCGCAGCCCTGTCCGCCGTATTCCTTGGGAACGGGAATACCCAAAAAGCCGTATCTGGCCATTTTCTCCACAGTCTCGCGGGGGAAAGTTTCGGTTTCGTCAACTTCCTGTGCCAGCGGCTTTACTTCATTCTGGGCGAAATCAGAGAATAACTGTCTCGCCATTTCATGTTCTTTGCTCAAAGTAAAATCCATGATTGATTACTTCCTCCTTGTATTTATGTATTGAATATCCTGATCAAAGCGCATCAACGGGAGTCTTGGTACGATCCTCATTGTATACATAGAAGCCCTTGCCGGACTTCACGCCCAGGTTACCGCCGCGAACCATCTTGCGCAGCAGCGGGCATGCACGATATTTGGAATCGCCCGTCTCATTGTAAAGCACATCCATGATGGCCAGGCAGATATCCAGACCTACAAAATCGCCCAGCTCCAGGGGACCCATGGGATGATTGGCGCCCAGCTTCATTGCCGAATCGATACCTGCGATATCGGAAACGCCTTCCATCTTGATGAAGGCCGCCTCATTGATGAGGGGGATCAGAATACGGTTTACAACAAAGCCTGCCGCTTCATTTACCTGAACCGGAGTCTTGCCGATCTCTTCGGAGATCTTCTTGATAGTATCAACGGTCTCGGCCGGTGTGTTAACGCCTGCAATGACCTCGATGAGTTTCATGCGGTCAGCGGGATTGAAAAAGTGCATACCTGCCACGGGTCTGCCGATGCCGTTTCCGATCTCGGTAATGGACAGGGAAGAGGTGTTGGATGCGAATACGCACTCAGGCTTGCAGATCTTGTCAAGCTCACCAAAGGTGGTCTTTTTAACCTGCATATCCTCAAAGGCTGCCTCTACGATCAGATCGCAGTCAGCGCACAGATCCTCTTTCAGACCTGTGGTGATCCTGGAGAGAATGGTATCAACCTGCTCCTGGGTCATCTTCTCTTTTGCCACCAGTCTGGCATAACCCTTTGCGATCTTGTCCTTGCCGCCGTCAGCCCATTCCTGCTTGATGTCGCAAAGAGCAACTTCATAGCCGTCTGTCTGGGCAAAGGCTTTCGCAATACCCTGTCCCATGGTGCCGGCACCGATAACTCCTACTTTCATGGTAGTTCCTCCTTTAAAAAAATGTTTATGATATTTATTTATAACCCTTATTTATTCTGGAAAGGCACATGTTTGAGCTTCTTCTCTTTATCTTTTTCAAGGAAGTTGCCCATACCGGCTTTCTGATCCTCTGTCTCGAAGCAGTCACCGAAAAGCTTCTCCTCGATCACGATGGCCTGATCCATATCAACCTGCAGCCCTTCATTAATGGCCTTCTTGCAGTTGCGAACCGCGATAGGTGCATTCATGGCGATGCCTGCTGCCATTTTCTGCGTAGCGGGAAGCAGTTCCTCCTGCGGATAAACCGCATTGACAAGACCGATCCTGTATGCCTCGTCAGCCTTGATATTGCGGGCGGTGTAGATCAGTTGCTTTGCCATGCCCTGGCCTACCAGTCTGGCCAGTCTCTGGGTGCCGCCGAATCCGGGGGTAATGCCCAGGCCGACTTCAGGCTGACCGAATACCGCATTGTCAGAACAGATGCGGATGTCACAGCTCATGGAAATCTCGCAGCCGCCGCCCAGTGCAAAACCGTTTACTGCAGCGATAACGGGAATGGGGAAGGTCTCCAGTTTGCGGAATACGTCATTGCCTTTTTTGCCGAAGGCTTCTCCCTCTGCCTTGGTCAGTGTGCTCATCTCGCCGATGTCTGCGCCTGCCACAAAAGATTTATCGCCTGCGCCTGTCAGGATCAGGCAGCGGATCACATCAAGATCCACATTGTCAAGTGTCTGATCAAGCTCCTCGAGTACCTGGGAATTCAGGGCATTCAGAGCCTTTTCACGGCTGATGGTAATGGTTCCCACCGCACCGTCGGTTTCATATTTGATAAATTCCATTGTTTCTCTCCTTATAATGATGTCAGGCTTCTTTGCTTATTCTCTCTCCACGATGGTGGCACAGCCCATACCGCCGCCGATACACAGTGTAGCCAGACCCTTCTTGGCATCTTTGGCTTCCATCTCATGCAGCAGGGTAACCAGGATACGCGCTCCCGACGCACCTACGGGATGACCCAGGGCGATGGCACCGCCGTTGGGGTTGAGCTGCTTGTCAACATCTATACCCAGCTCCTTGCCGACAGCTACGGACTGAGCCGCAAATGCCTCATTAGCCTCGATGATGTCGAAGTCTTCGATCTTGTATCCGGCCTTTTCCATTGCTTTTTTGGATGCCGGCACGGGACCGATACCCATTACTTCCGGTCTGCAGCCGGCAAGTGCTCCGGCAACAAAGGTAGCCATAGGCTTAACGCCCAGCTCTTTTGCCTTCTTCTCACTCATCACAACGATAGCGGCTGCACCATCGTTGATACCGGATGCATTACCTGCGGTTACGAAACCATCAGGATTGATGGGACGCAGTTTTGCCAGACCCTCGATGGTGGAACCTGCTCTGGGGCCCTCATCAGTATCAAACATAACGGTCTCTTTTTTCTTTTTGATCTCAACCGGCACGATCTCTTTCTTGAAAGCACCGTTTTCCTGTGCAGCACAGGCCTTGAGCTGACTCTTTAATGCGAACTCATCCAGCTCTTCTCTGGTCAGATTCCACTCTCTTGCGATATTATCCGCTGTCGTGATCATATGATAATCATTGAATGCATCCCACAGGGCATCATTAACCATTGTGTCCACGATACCGCCCTTGCTCTGGCTGGGCCACATCATGCGATAGCCGTATCTGCCGTTAGGCATAGCAAAAGGTGCCATGGACATATTCTCCATACCACCTGCCACAACAACATCCGCATCGCCGGACTTGATCATCTGTGCAGCCATGTTAACGCAGTTCAGACCGCTGCCGCATACCACATTGACCGTAACAGCCGGAGTCTCATTGGGAATACCTGCATGAATGCTGGCCTGACGTGCCACATTCTGTCCCTGACCGGCCTGGATTACGCAACCCATGTAAACATGATCCACATCCTCGGGCTTCACGCCGGCACGGCTTAACGCCTCCCTGATCACGATGGAGCCGAGCTTTTCCGCCGGTATGGTAGAAAGGCCGCCGCCCATAGTTCCGATCGCGGTACGACATGCACCTGCTAATACAACTTTCTCTGACATTTTCGTTTCCTCCATAAGTTTTTTCGACTTGACTTGTGAATGACTTGTGAAATTTTTGTCACACGCCGCTATTACCTATTTTAACATAGGAAAGACGCGTTTGCAATCTGTTAAAAGCTGTTTCATATTAAAAAGCACCCGCATTTTTACGGGTGCTTTTGCTCATACCTCCGGTTCGATCAATCCGTAAGTACCGCCTTTTCTCTTGTAGACCACATTGACCTGATCCGATTCCGCATTGATGAAAACATAGAAATTATGTCCCAGAAGCTCCATCTGAACACAGGCATCTTCCGGATACAGCGGCTTGATGTCAAACTTTTTGGTGCGGATGATCTTGACATCCTCCTCATCCATAAATTCCTTTTCGATGTACTCCTGTTTGAAAAAGCTGCCGCCGTCCTGATGTTTTTCCACCAGTTTGGACTTGTACTTTTTCAACTGTCTCTCGATGATCTCCTCTACCAGATCGATCGATACATACATATCGTTGGAGACCTGCTCGGAACGAATGATATTGCCTTTGACCGGAATCGTAACCTCGATCTTCTGACGATCCTTTTCAACGCTCAGGGTCACATGAACCTCAGTTTCCGGAGTAAAATACTTCTCCAGTTTGCCGATCTTTTCCTCTACAGCCACTTTCAGACCGGGCGTCACCTCAATGTTCTTCCCAATGATGATGAATTTCATACTCACCGCCACCTTTCCTTATATTATAGTCTCTCGGAATCTCCGGCCCGTATAAACACCGGGTTATTTGGACTCCATTTTTTATTCCCCCACCCGAAAAAACAACTTTTTTCAATTTCATCCCCAGTTCCATACAGAACTGACTCTTCCTGATCATTGTAACACAAGTCAGGGTTTGAGACAATCAAAAGAAAGACAATCGCCGGGTCAAATAAAAATATCCTTGAAAAAGGGCGATCTCAGATAGGACCGCCCTTATCATTGCATTTTTCAGCTTTTTATCAACTTATTTTACTTTGACCTTCTTTGCTGCGGTAAACAGATCAGCGCCTGCGCCGTTTGCGCCTGCTGCAGCAACCTTGTAATAATAGGTCGTCTTCTTGGTCTTCTTGTCTGTCAAGCTCGTCTTTTTCGTTGTACCCACCAGAACATAACCGGAATTCTTCTTGGTGGAACGATATACATAGTAGGACTTGGCTCCTGCTACCTTGTTCCAGGTCAGTTTGGTCTTGCCCTTCTTGGCTGTTACCTTGCTGATCTTCAAGGATGTAGTCGGTACGGTATAGGTTGCCGGCTTGGAAGAAGCCGCATTCTCAGAACTGCCATTCAATACTGAGGAATAATTACCATAACTGTCGTAAGCCACTACATAGTAATAATAGGTAACTCCCTCATCCAGAAGCGCCCTGTCAGTCGCTGTTGTTCCGACAATGGAACCGTACTTGGATTTGACATCCTGATATCCCACATAATCATTAGTCTCATCGTCATTAGCTTCTTTTGCTATCAGGTCGCCGCTTCTAATATATCTCTTACTGTCTGCATTATATTTCGGTGCTGTTGTAGATCTGTATACTCGATAATACTTTGCTCCGGAGACTGCCTTCCAGGTAATCTTAACGCCGTCTGCAGCCTTAGATGCCTTGATCGATCCCGCGACACCCATTGTAGCGCTGGCAGATATATAATACCAATCCGATACCACACTCTTACTGCCTAATGTCCTGATCTTAAAGCGAGCAACACCACCTGTCGGCACACCGGATACAGTAAATGAAGTGGACTTTTTCCCTATGGTCTTTTTATAGGGGTAACCATCAGCAGCGAAATAACCGGCTGCATCAGATATATTATACCGCACCTCAAATCCTGTCGCATACGGATCCTTATCCCATGTAAACTTTACACTGGTTGCATTGGCTGAATATGACACATTCCTCGGAGCACTGATCTCCATTGATGCATTATATTCATCGGTTATATATTCTGTCTTTTTGCCGTTTTTATAATATGCAATGATCACATATGAGTACGTCTTTCCGGCTGTCAGCTTTTTATCCGTATAACTCTTTTGGGAAGCTTTCAGTGTCTTGATCAAAGTATATTTTTTTGAATTTGATAAATATGTCGTATACGCTTTTGCCGAATCATACTTTTTCGACAGAGTATTCGGCGCTGCAGATCCTGTTTCGCTTCGATATATCTCATATTTGGTTGCATTCTTCACCTTAGTCCAGGACAGTGCCACGGAGTTCTTGCTCTTCTTTTTGCCATAAAGCACGATATTCTTGGACTGGGTCGTCTCTGCTGTCAGTGTTTTATAATCACTGTACACCTTGGTCTTGGTATTTTTATTATAAGCATATCCACGAACACGATAGGTATATTTTGTATCTTCTTTCAGTCCCGTATCCTCGAACTCATCGCCTGCTATTGTACCAAGTACTTTGTACTTCTTACCGGACTTTCTGGAGATCTCATAGCCGTCGTTTCCGGAGAGATGCAGCTTTACAGAAGTCTTTCCGGATTCCACTGTCACAGAAGGCTTGCCCGGTACCAGCTTACCGGAGGTCATGTTAGAAGCCTGGCTAAAGATATATTCACTTTGATATTTATTGCCATCAACTGTGACTACATCATGATAGTCCCCCGTGGTGTATGTATAAGCCACAAAATAATAGGTTTTCCCATATTCCAGATCGTCGAAATTACTCAGATTATATTCGCCATCCATACTACTTCTGTCAAGCTCTACCATCTTCACCTTGTCCCACGGCTTAGTGTACTGAGCCGGCAGACTGACAGCATAAGCACGCTCACTACTCCTAAAAGAAGTGTCCTTATACGTATAGTATGCCGGGAATGAAGCTGATTCATACGCAAAAATTTTCATATTCAGACTTGTTTGTGTCGGATTCCAGCTTAAGAACTTTGTGCCATTCGGTCTGCTCTTGACAGCCAGCCCTGTAATCGCCTGTGTCCCGGCAACGGGCTTGTATTCAATCGATGTCACAGCACCTGTATCATAATATCCCGTATCAGGAGCTACACAGTTTTCAGCACGGGACACAAAGATATGGAAATAAATATTTTGAGCATTTTCAAAATACTTATCAAACACATATTTACCTGTTGTATGTTCATCCCAGTCCAGATATATATTATCATCTCTAATACCACTAAAATTAGCTGCCGTTACCCCGGCCACAGGAGTTGAAGAGTAAAATGCCTCGCAGTAATATGTATAATCCGGATTTTCATTAAAAGAAAGTACAATCTTGTTATTGACCTGTTTCACACCGGTAATCTGTACTCCGGGCCAGGGATTTACTTTAAAATTATAGGCATAAGCATTCGACCACTCACCGACTGCAACCTGAGTATAAACATTAGAGCCTGTGGCAGACTCGGTCTCTGTATAGTAAACAGCACGTACACGGTAGGTAGCCGTCTGTCCTGCAGCAAGTGCCTGGTCGTAATATCCGGGATTGGTCTGTGCCTTAAGCGTATCCAGATCGTCTGTCACGATCACGCCGTTCTTTTCCACCTGATAGCCTATCTTCAGCTCTTTACCGCCTGCCATCGTCACATTTACTGTTGTAATCGGATTCCATGAGATAAGAGCATATGACTTTTGAACCATCGATCCTGTAGTAGAATCCCACTCATGCCATGTCTCCACACTACCTTCCAATCCGATTACCTTAGAAGGCGTTCCGTTATAAGCACCCTCTGCCTCGATCTCTTCGTCCCGGGCAGGTACTGCTGTTTCATCCTCAACGGCATTGATTTCCTCAGTAGCAGCTTTATCCGCTACAACAACTGCCTCATCAGATACTTCCACATCAGCTGCATCTTCAGTCTCTGCAGCAGTCTCAGCCTCTGCCTGCTCTGCTTCCCGGGCAGGAGCGTCGGTCTGTGCCGCATCCTGCCGAGCAGCAGCCTCAACGCTATCCTCTGCAGCAGCTTCATCCTCAGCTGCCTCTGTCTCCTGACTGTTCTCAACTTCTTCCGTTATCTCTTCAACAACTGCCTCTGTCTGTGCAGCCTGCTCATCAGCAGGTGCTGCAAACAAAAGCGTCGAGTCTGAAGCGACAAGGGATAGAGCCAATGCCAGTGCAAGAACACGCTTACCATTAATCACTTTTTTTCTCATCGTTACATCCCCCTTCTTTTATTATGTTATGTTCTCCTCCGGCAGAACTGCATATGCATTCCACAAAAAAAGAACGACAACATTATTTTAGAAAAATGTCACGTTTTTGTCAAATACTACATATTGAAAATTGAAAAGCCGAAAATACAGGATAATAATGACACATTTGTTTCGGATGTGGTATAATCTTTCACATCGCATGCCAAGAAAGGAGAATCAAATCTTATGAAAAAGCATCTGCCACTAAAACACTTCACGGCGTTGGCTCTGACGGCAACCGTTATCGCCGCCGGCTCCGCTGTGGCATGGGCCGCCCCGGCCGGCACTGAACCGGACGCATCCGCCGCCGAGGTCGTTTCCGATGAAGCCCCCGATATCCAGGGTGCTGCTGACGGCAGCGTATCCCAGGTCATCGGTCTGAATGTTTCCAGCTGGAACGTCTCAGATGGCATCATGAATCCGTACCTCCAATGGTATTCCCTGACCACGGAAAATGTCACGCTGCGCAACGGCAAGCGGATCCAGATCGGTTATGAAATACAAAGAAACGGAGTGTCAATAACCGCCAAGGACCTTGAAACTTCCGCTGACAAGCGCTACAGCTTCTACCGTTACTCTCATTACACCGATTTTGGTAACAACATGAGAAGCAATGAAACCTGCACTTATCGGGTCAGGGGACTGTATTATACCGAGACTGAAACCGCCGCGGGTACTACCACCTATGATGTATTTGCTGTCGGTCCGTGGTCCGAAACTCTGACTGTCACGGCACCTGTCCGGAAAGCCTACCCTAAGGTGACGGGAGTGAAAACCGAATACAGGCCGGAAGATTCCGCCTTCTATATCACCTTTAATAAATCACCCGATATCAGCAGCTATGAGGTGCAATTTTATCGTTCCGAAAAGCCTGTAACGGATATCCCGTGGGATGACGCCACAAAAAGGGGCACCGCATCAGGGTATGCCAAAATCGATATATACAGCAATAAACCCTATCTGTATTTCCGCATCCGCCCACAATATATGCAGGAATCCTATCTTTGGGACTCCACCACTAAAGAGAATTCCTGGGTTTACGGTTCAGCGACACGTCCCGTTTCACCTTCCGGCGTTGAGGCTGTAAAAGGACTGCGGGTCGAATACTCTGCAAGCGGCACATTTACTCTGAAGTGGAATAAACCCACGCCGGACAAAGCAAGCCAGAATGTCTACCTCTATGCTATTGAAGGTACTAAAATTCCCGCGTATTACAACTATAAAGTATTGCACGCGAAAAGTGACGGTTATGATGATCTGGAAGATGCCATCGCCGATGCGGACATGCTGGAACTGGAACAAAAGGTTCAATTTGAAACGGTCGACCTTTCGGATTACAAAAAAGGAGTCTCCTGCAATGAATTTTACCTGATTCCCGGCAAAACCTATACTTTTATTGCCGTTGTCAAGAATGAAAGCAACTGGAATACTGTCCGGACTCCCATCTATACGATAGCCGGAAAGTCCTTTGTTCACTACGATGACTTGATCGAATCCAACCATGTTACCGCCAAAATATCTCTTGTGGAACCCGATGTCCTGGTCTCTCCTTCCAAAACCAGTGTCAAGCTGTCGATCTCTTATATAGATTCCACGCCTACCGGCTATGAGATCTGGCGGAAGGATAAAAAATGGACACGTCTGACAGCCACAGCCGGCAATACCTATACCGACAAAAAGCTGAAGAGCGGCGCAAAATACACCTATCGCGTCAGAGCGATCTATTACAACCCCATCAAAAAAGTCAAAACCTTCGGTCCGTATGTTACCGTAGTTGCCGAGACTACTCAGGCCAAGCTGTTTGAAGTGACTGCCTCAAAAACTTCAACCTCAGCGGTAAAACTCTCCTGGCAGAAGGTAAAGGGCGCTACCAGATATGAGATATACAAGTCAGCCGTCAATATCGGCGATGAGGAAGTAAAAGATTCCTCTTTCACTCCCGTATCCAGTGTGGATGCCCTGAAAGGTCAGCACTACTCTCTGATCAAGAGTACCAAGAAAAATTCACTGACTGTTAAAAAACTGAAGAAGGGGTTGTCATACAAATTTTATGTGATCGCCTACTTCAAAAATAATAAAAAGAACGAGATCGCCATCGGACAAGCCAATGCCAGAATGAAACTGGATATACCTACGATCTCCAAGGTAAGCTCAACCGCCAACTCGGTTACGGTCAAATGGCTCAAGGATAAATTTGCCAGCAAGTATGAGCTCACCTACAGGGTCTATTCCGCAGACGGTTTAGCACAAACAGCGGAAGATATCAATGTGACCGTTTCCGGAACCAGCTACACCATCTCCGGCATACCTACGGGCGGACGTGCTAAATTCTCCATCAGAGCCATCAGCAAGAGCGGACAGTATTCCTATGAAACTGCTTCAAGGACTGTTTTTACCTCTATCGGTGTTACCAGCAAAATTAAAGCTGTCAAAACCTCCATCACCGCAAACGGCAAAAAACGGGATGCAGTCAAAATATCCTGGTCAGCGGTAA